>JAUXXW010000179.1 GCA_030684775.1 Pseudomonadota bacterium | reverse complement strand
CAAAGCGAAGCGTGCCCAACACCGCGGCGGTTCGTTGGGCACGCTTCGCTTTGCCCAACCTACGTCCTGTTTTAAAAGACGCCGGCAAGGATGCCGGCGCTACAACGCCATTTTCACCGCCGGGTGGCCGCTCAGTTCCCGGTAGAGGTTGTCCAGTTGCTCGCGCGAGATGGCGCGGATGGTGCAGGTGACGGAGACATAGGCACCGCCGCTGGAGGCGCGCAGTTCCACGGTGTCGGCGGCAAAGTCGGGGGCGTGGCGGAGGACGATGTCCACCATGTTCTGGACGAAGTCGTCGCTGTGCTTGCCCATGACCTTGATCGGGAAGTTGCAGGGGTATTCGATCAGGCTGTCTTCACTCATGTTCACCTCCCCCTTTTCCAAGGGGGGAATGAGGGGGATTTAGCGACGTTTGCCTGAGCAGCCGGCTCAGAAATCCCCCCTGCCCCCCTTTGATAAAGGGGGGAGCCATGCGCCCGAGATCAACGGGGTAAGCCATCATTGCTTGTCCTTCCCACGCATGACGGTGTGTTTGTAATCCTGATAGGCGGCGTGCATGCGCTGGAACACGGGGCCGGGGCGGCCGTCGCCGACCGGCTGGCCGTCCAGGGTGGTGACGGCGAGGACTTCCTTGGTGGAGGAGGTGAGCCACACTTCGTCCGCGCCGCGCAGTTCGGCTTCGCTGATCGGCCGAATCTCATGGGCGATGCCTTGTGCGCGCGCCAGTTCCAGCACCACGTCGTAGGTGATGCCGGGCAGCATGAGGTTGGACTTGGGCGGTGCCAGCAGCAGGCCGTCGGCAACGATGAAGAGGTTGCTGGCGGAGCCTTCCGAGAGAAAACCGTCGCGCAACAACAGGGTTTCCGCGCTGCCGGCATCCACCGAGAGCTGCCGCAACAGGACGTTGGGCAGCAATGAGGTGGCCTTGATGTCGCAGCGCAGCCAGCGGTTGTCCTGTGCGGTGATGGCGGCGACGCCGCTTTCCACCAGTTCGCGCGCCGGCGCGGTCATGGCCAGCGGCATGATGAACACGGTGGGCCGCGCCTGTTGCGGGAAAGCATGGTCGCGCGGGCCGGGGCCACGGGTGACTTGCAGGTAGACGCCCTGATCCTCGCTTTCCGCCAGTTCGACGATGTGGGCGATCAGGCTTTCCCATTCCCCCGCCGTATGCGGGTTGGTCAGACGAATGCTGTCCAGGCTGGCTTGCAGGCGGTCGAGGTGTTCATGCAGGCGAAACAGCCGCCGCGAATACACAGGGATGACTTCATACACCCCGTCGCCAAACAGGAAACCGCGATCCATGACTGGTATGCGCGCTTCTTCCAGCGGGAGGTATTGGCCGTTGAGGTAGATGGTGGGCATATTTGCGCGAGGCGCGGCGTGGTTGCGCGCCTCGCTCTATTTGAACATCAGCAACATGTTGTCCCAGGTGCGGCCGACCAGGCCGGCGACGGCGGCGCTTTCCAGGGCGACCAGCGGGTAGTCGGCCAAGTGGCTGCCGTCGACGGTGAGGCGCAGGGTGGCGATGCGCTGACCACGACGCAGGGGGGCGAGCAGCGGCTGCTGGGAAATCACCTGAGCCTGGATGCGCTTGCCGCTGCCGCGCGGCACGGTCACGAAGAAGTCGGACAGGAAGCCGGCCTTGGCTTCGCTCGTGTCGCCCTTGTACAGGCGCATGGTGCTGACGGCGTGATTGCCGGGGTAGAGGCGCACGGTCTCGAAGAACTGGAAGCCGTAGTTGAGCAGTTTCTGGCTTTCCATCGCCCGGGCGCGGTCGGAATGGGTGCCCAGCATCACGGAGAGCAGACGCCGCTGCTCTCGCTTGGCGGAGGCGATAAGACAGTAGCCGGCGCTTTCGGTGTGGCCGGTTTTCATGCCATCCACACTGGGGTCGACGAACAGCAGGCGGTTGCGGTTGGGCTGGCGGATGCCGCTGTAGGAGAACTCCTTCATCGCGTAGTACTTGTAGAACTCGGGGAAGGTGCGGATCAGCGTGCCGCTGAGGCGGCCCAGGTCGCGCGCGGTGGTGACGTGTTCCGCATGGGGCAGGCCGGTGGAATTCAAGTAGTGGGTGCCGGTCATGCCCAGACGCTTGGCCATGGCGTTCATCATGGCGGCGAAGCCTTCCTCGGAACCGGCGATGGCCTCGGCCAGGACGATGCAGGCGTCGTTGCCGGACTGCACGATCATGCCCTTCAACAGGTCTTCCACTTTGGCTGGCTTGCGCGGGTCCAGGAACATGCGCGAGCCCTCGGCTTTCCAGGCTTTCTCGGACACCGGGAGTTCCTGGTCCAGGGTCAGGCGCCCTTCCTTGATCGCGCTGAACGCTAGATAGGCGGTCATCAGCTTGGTCAGAGAGGCCGGCTCCACCGAGTCATCGGCATTCTTTTCCGCCAGCGGCAACCCGCTATCGGTATCGATCAGCAACCAGGCGCGCGCGTCGAGTTGGGGAGCTGGTGGCACCGGCAGGGCGGCGGCGGCGGGAAGAACGAGAAACGCGAGGGATAGCAGGAGAATGACAGCTTTCATTGGGTGCGGGATTTGAGGAAAGGGCAAAAGAAGAGGGCGATTATATCGGCTTGGTTCCCCACGCTTGGGTTGGGTGTCCATTCCGCCCTTTATCAAAGGCACTTTTCGCGTTGATTGGTGATGCGGTTGGTGCGGTGATTCCCCCCTTTCTCAAAGGGGGGCTAGGGGGGATTTCTGAGACGGCTGCTCAGGCAAACGTTGCCAAATCCCCCTCATTCCCCCTTTGAAAAAGGGGGAGGCCACTCCCTCGGGCGCTTTCGATCGCATCACCAGTTAACGAGAAAAACGCCTTTCCAAAGGGGGGGCGGGGGGATTTCGCCCGGTGCTTGTCGAAAAACCTGCTCAGCGCTTGCCGCGTGACGGCTGTTCCTTGCGTACTCGCGCGATCAGTTCGTCGACCACGGTGAATACACCGGCCTGGTCGTGTGCCGCTTTGTTGACCACACGGAAGCGGCCCGCCACGGTAATCAGGGGCACGCTATCCACCTTGTAGGCGCGGCTGAGCTGCTCTGCGCGCGCCACATGGGTTTCCGTCGAGAAGCTGTTGAAAGCCGAGCTGAAGCGACTGGCGTCCACACCCTGTTGCCGTACCCAGGCGAGCGCGCCGGCTTCCGTGTAGAGATTGACGCGGTGGTCGTGAATGGCGGCGAACACGGCATCATCCAGGCGCCGTAGTTCGCCGATGCCTTCCAGCGCATAGAACATCCGCGCCAGATTGCTCCAGGCGGCGCGGCCGAAGCTCACCGGCACGCGCTTGAACGCCACGTCCTTGGGCAAGTTGTGTTCCCAGCGCTTGACCGCGGGGTTGAAGTCGCGGCAATGCGAGCAACCCCAGGAAAAGAATTCCAGCACTTCGATCTTGCCCGGACTGTCACCTAATTGCGCCGGCCTGATCGGCAGCCAGTCGGGACTCGCGGCCGCCCCGGCGGGCAGGGTGGTGGCCGCCAGGGTAGCCAGCAGGAAGCGGTGGAACTGGCGGCGGGAGGGGTCGCGGGGTTCGGTGGGATGGGACATGGCGGTTCCTTGCTCAAGAGCTGAAGAGTCTGCGTTCCCGCAGCGGGCGCCAGGCCCGATAGGCCAGCGCCAGACAGACCGCGAAACCGAGCACGGACCAGTTGGCCAGAGACAGTTTCAGGATCGTCATTTCGACTTCTTCGCAGAATCCGGTGGCGAGAAAAAGTTCCGGCAGAAGACCGCCCAGCCATTCCACCAGGCTTTCGATGAGACCGAGTTCGCCGCCCACACAGGCGATGCTGCCGGGCGGTTGCGCTTGCATCCAGCTCTGATAGGCCGCCACCGCCAGCCCGCCGGCGGCCAGGGGCAGGGCGAAGAAGCCGATCCCCCTTGCCGACGGGCGTGGCTGCAACAGCCCGGCGGCCAGCCCGACAAGCGCGAGCAGCAGGTAGAGCAGGCGCTGGAAGATGCACAGGTGGCAGGGATGCAGGTCTTGCCAGGCGGTCAGCACCAGGCTGGCAATGACCAGCCCGGCACACCCGGCGGCCAACAACATCCAGAGGGATCGAGGGGAGGGGGATGATTGCGGCATCATGGCTGCAATCGTAACGCAGCGAAGCCGCGAGCCGGCCCACCTGAGCATGGGCGCCGGGTTAAAATCGCCGTTTTCTGAGCTACCCGGAGTTTCAATCATGTCCATGGCCGACCGCGACGGTCTTATCTGGTACGACGGCAAGATGGTGAACTGGCGCGATGCCACGACCCACGTCCTCACCCATACCCTGCACTACGGCATGGGCGTGTTCGAGGGCGTCCGCGCTTACGAAACCCCCGACGGCCCGGCCATATTCCGGCTTCAGGAACACACCGACCGGTTATTTCGCTCGGCGCATATCCTCGGCATGAAGTTGCCCTACGACAAGGAAACCCTGATCGAGGCGCAGAAGGCCGCCGTGCGCGAGAACGGCCTGAAAAGCGGCTATCTGCGGCCGATGGCGTTCTTCGGGCCGGAGGCGATGGGCATTTCCGCGAAGAATCTCTCGGTCCACGTCATCGTCGCCGCCTGGCCCTGGGGCGCCTACATGGGCGCGGAAGCACTGACCGACGGCATCCGGGTGAAGACCTCCTCGTTCACCCGCCACCACGTCAACATCACCATGTGCAAGGCCAAGGCCAACGGCAACTACATGAATTCCATCCTGGCCCACCGCGAAGCCGAGATGGATGGCTATCAGGAAGCCCTGCTGCTCGACGTCGACGGCTTCGTCGCGGAAGGCTCCGGCGAGAACGTGTTCATCATCCGCAACGGCAAGCTGTATACGCCGGACACCACCTCCGCCCTGGAAGGCATCACCCGCGACACCATCGTCCAGTTGGCGGGCGAACTGGGCATTCCGGTAATCGAAAAGCGCATCACCCGCGACGAGGTGTATTGCGCCGACGAAGCCTTCTTCACCGGCACCGCCGCCGAAGTCACCCCGATCCGCGAGCTCGACAACCGCGCCATCGGAGCGGGCAAACGCGGCCCGATCACGGAAAGGCTGCAAGCGCTGTATTTCGACTGTGTGCAGGGCCGTTCCCCCGAACATGCCGGCTGGCTCAGCCACGTTTGAGGAGACGACCGTGAGCAAGGAGCAACGCGTCGTAGAAGTGAAGGAATCCGATCTGCCGCTGCATTGCCCGATGTCGGGCGATGCCGTGTGGGATGCACATCCGCGCGTGTTCCTGGCGGTGGAAGAAAAAGGTGAGGCACGTTGTCCCTACTGCGGCACGCTGTACCAGCTGCAAGGCTGGGATGGTCATGCTCACCGCAAACACTGAGAGGAATTGGCACATGAAAAAACGAGTGATTACCCTGCTTGCCTGTTGCAGCCTGTCCGCCCTGGCGCAAGGCCCTCAACTCAGCAAGGAGCAGATGCAGCAAGCACAGCAGATGATTCTGGCGAAACAGATGCAAATGCAGATGATGGCCACCATGTACGACCTGCGCTACTCCCGTCTCGGCTTCGATGAAACCGTCACGGCGATCCGGTCCGGCGCGGAAAAACGCGGCTGGAGACTGGGGGATGTGCATGACGTGCAGGCCGAGATGCGCACCGCCGGCGTCAAGGATGCGCGGCGCATGAAAGCGCTTGGTCTCTGCCCGGCCGGCGCCAATGAGCGCGTCATCAAGGCCAGTGGCGGCAAGGCCCCCCCGCTGCCCTGCCGCACCACCGTGTTCGAAACCGCCGACGGCAAGATCAACGTGGTGCGTTTGAACCTGCATACCCTCGCCAAGGGCATGCAGGGCGATCTGTCCAAGGTGTTGGGCGAACTCGCCGCCGAGGAAGACGCGCTGTACAAGGGCATCCTCGAATAAGCGCCCCCGCGGCGTGCCCAACAACCCGTCGCAATGTTGGGCACGCTACGCTTTGCCCAACCTACGTCCACTGTCGGACTTTGGTTGTCGATAGCGAAAAGCGGCCCTGGCGATTGCAAAGTCCGACAGGCTGCCGGCGTCGGACACCAAATTCCAGGGAATCTCCTCAATCTCCGCTTCGGCCGGGCACGAGCCATTCGTGGCGATCACCTGAAGGTCGCTTTCTGTCCAAAGCCATCCACCTCGTTGATGTGGGTACAGCATCGGGCGATTGATCGCCAGACGTGATGCTTTTGTCGCGGCATCACTGGCGAGGATGGCGCGGCGTTTTGGGCTGATAGAATCGGCGCCTTGCTGATCCGCGAGATGCCTTGAACGGTGGCGCTGACGGGGAAGGGAGTTGGACAACATGCCGGCAAACGTGGTGGCAAACATGGAAACGCACAGCAAGCATTCGCGCGGCCTCCGGGCCGTTTTTTGAGTCCCTCCCGCACCCGATCCCGATACCGGCTTTCACATGGCCTTCCTCTTCGAAATTCTCCGCCGCGCGGCTATCGACCTGATGCGGCCGCGGGTATTGACCATCATGTTCCTGCCCATGCTGCTGGCATTGCTGCTATGGGGCGGCCTGTTCTGGGGGTTCGGGACGGTCTGGGTGTCGGGGCTGGAAGGGGTGTTCAACGATTCGCCCCTGCCCGGCTGGGTAGGCCCGACCATCGCCGGCTGGGTGGTTGGAATGGGCGTCTATACGGTATTGATCCTGCTGCTGTTGCCGGCGATCTACCTCACCGCGCTGTTCATCACCTCGCTGGTGTTCATGCCCATCCTGCTCTCCGTGGTGGCGCATCGCCATTACCCGGCGCTGGGGCGGCAATATGGCGGCAGCTTTCTCGGCAGCCTGGGCAACGGCCTCTACGCGCTGGTGATCTATATCCTGATCTGGCTGATTACCCTGCCTTTCTGGCTGCTGGGGCCGTTCGGCGTGGGCATCGCGATCCTGCTCAATGCCTGGCTGAACCAACGCCTGTTCCTATATGACGCGCTGGCGGAACACGCCTCGAAGGAAGAACTGGCGACGTTGCGCGCGGAAGGCGGCTGGCCGCTGTATGGCTTGGCGGCTTTCCTCGGGGTGCTGCATCTGGTCCCGGTGGTCAATTTTTTTGCGCCGATCTACATGGGCTTGGTGTTTACCCACTACGGGCTTGGGCAGCTCGCGCGAGCCAGGGGAGAAGCCACGACATGACCTACGGCATCGGCACGGACATCGCCGGAATTCGCCGCATGGCCGAGGTGCATGTGCGTTATGGCGACAAGCTGGCGCGGCGCGTGCTGTCGCCGGAAGAGTGGGATGAATACGCCGAAGCACGCGACAAGGAGGTGTTTCTGACCAAGCGCTTCGCCGCCAAGGAGGCCTTTTCCAAGGCGGTGGGCACGGGAATGCGGGCGCCGGTGATGCTGACCTCGATCAGCGTGGTGCATGACGACCTGGGCCGCCCCGGATTTTCCTTCTCGCCGGAACTGGCCGACTGGATGCGGCAACTCGGCATGGGCCAGGCGCATCTCTCGATTTCCGATGAGCGCGACTATGTGGTCGCTTTCGTGTTGGTGGAGGATAAATGATCCTAGAAACCTCAGTTGGACACGCCCGAGTGTGCGGTTTTCGGGTCGGCTGGCAAGGCGCGACGACGCGCGGGGTCGTTTCCCGCAAGGAGGAGCAACGCAGCCAGGCGGCCCGAAAACCGTGCAATCGGGCGCGTAGCGGCGTCACCCAATGGGTGAGCGCCATCGGAGGCGCTAACGCTAGCATCCATGTGGCCTCACAAGGGCTAAGGAGCGGTCAACTGAGGTTTCTAGGATGATTCTGTCCAGCCATCTTCCACTCGGCCCGGTGATGGCCGATGTCGAAGGTTTCGCCCTCAGCGACGTCGAGCGGCAACGCCTGCTGCACCCGTCCATCGGCGGCGTCATCCTGTTCAAGCGCAATTACGAAAACTCGGAACAGGTTGCCGCGCTGTGCCGCGAAATACATGCTTTGCGCTCCCCGCATCTGTTGATCGGCATCGATCATGAAGGCGGCCGGGTGCAACGTTTCCGTTGCGGGTTCACGCACATTCCCGCCATGCGCGCCATCGGTGACGTGTGGGACAGCCATCCGCAACGCGCCCGTCGCCTGGCACGCGACGCCGGTTATGTGCTGGGTTCCGAGCTGCGTTCGGTGGGGGTGGATTTCAGCTTCGCGCCGGTGCTCGACCTGGACTACCGCAACAGCGGCGTGATCGGTGACCGCGCCTTCCATCGCGACCCGCGCGCGGTGGCGGATCTGGCGCACGCGCTCAGCCTGGGCCTGACCGAGGCGGGCATGAGCGCGGTGGGCAAGCATTTCCCCGGCCACGGCTTTGTCGCGGCGGATTCGCATCTGGCGGTGCCGGTGGACGAGCGCGGCCTGACCGATATGGAATTCAGTGATCTCCAGCCGTTCCGCCACCTGATCGACCTGGGGCTGGCCGGCATCATGCCCGCGCATGTCATCTACCCGCATGTCGACCCGCATCCAGCCGGTTTCTCGCACCGTTGGTTGACGGAAATCCTGCGCGGCCAGTACGGCTTCGAGGGGGTGATCTTCAGCGACGACCTGACCATGGAAGGGGCGAGCGTGGCCGGAACCATCACCCAGCGCGCGCAAGCGGCCTTGCAGGCCGGTTGCGACATGGTGCTGGTGTGCAATCGCCCGGACCTGGCCGACGACCTCTTGCGCCACCTGAAATGGTCGATGCCGCCCACCTCCCTGGTGCGTCTGGCGCGCATGCACGGCCGCCCGCACCCGCCCAGCCGCACCGTGCTGCAGATGAGTCCGCGCTATGCCGAGGCGGTGCGCCACCTCGCCGGCCTGGGTGAAGCCGACGCGGAACTGCTCCTGGTCGACCCGACCAATACCTGCGGCTCACGTGGCTGAGGGGCGGCCGATGGCATTATCCGTCGATCGCGGCACCACCCATGTGGAGCATCACGTCGGCCATGACCAGGGCGGCCAGGCCTTGTTCAAGGCCCTGTTCTTCACCCTCGGTTTCGCCGTTGTGGAAGTCATCGCCGGCTACTGGTCGGGTTCCCTGGCCTTGTTGTCGGACGCCGGCCACATGGTCACCGATTCCACCGCCCTCGGGCTGGCCGCGCTGGCCGCCATGCTGGCGCGGCGGCCGCCCTCGAAGCGGCACACCTACGGCCTGGTGCGCCTGGAAATCCTCGCCGCCCTGGTCAACAGCCTGGCCATGCTGGCCTTGATTACATTCATCACCATCGAGGCCATCGACCGCCTTAACCACCCGCAACCGGTGATGGGTGGCGCGGTCATGCTGGTGGCCTTCATCGGCCTGCTGGTCAACCTGGCGGTGGCCTGGCTGCTGCATCAAGGTGGCGACAGCCTCAACACGCGCGCCGCCCTGATGCATGTGATGGGCGATCTGCTCGGCTCGGTGGCCGCCCTCATCGCGGGCGCGGTGATCTGGTTCACCGGCTACACCCCGATCGACCCGATCCTCTCCCTGGTGGTCTGTGCGCTGATCCTGTTCTCCGCCTGGAATCTGCTGCGGGAAAGCCTGCATGTGCTGATGGAAGGCGTCCCGAAGCACGTCAGCCTGGACAATGTCGCGCACGACATGGCTGCCATCCCCGGCGTGCGGCGGGTGCACGACCTGCATATCTGGACCCTGTCATCCGGCCAGATCGGCCTCACCGCGCATCTGGAACTGGACAGTTTCGAAGACTGGAACCGCATCCTCATGGCCAGCCGCGCCTGCCTCGACCAGCGCCACGGCATCCGCCACGTCACCCTGCAAGCGGAACTGAAAAACAAGCCGTAGCTCCGTAGGTTGGGCAAAGCGCAGCGTGCCCAACGAACCGCCGCCATGTTGGGCACGCTGCGCTTTGCCCAACCTACGATCACTAAAGGATTTCCATGAAACGTCGCCGCCGCTACGCCCGCCCCCGCCTTTCCCGCGATGCCGAACGCCTGGCCTGGCTGGCCCTGGCCCTGGCCGATTCCGGCAGCCGCCTGGAAGACGCCTGGCTGGAGTTGGAAATGACGGCACTGATCGAAAAACTGCTGCGCGGCGACGATGAGGATGCCCTCAACCAGGCCCTCGACCGCCTCCATGACAGCAACCCGCGCGCCTATGACGATCTCGCCGACCTGATCGAAGCCGCCTGCGAAATCAGCCAGGAGGGCGACACCTCGCGCCTGATCCTGGCCATGCCGGTACTGGCCTGGTCGCGCTACGCCATTCCCGCGCGCGCCCTGCCGAATGCCACGCTGGACGCCCTGCGCGCGCAGCTTGCCGGGCATGTTCTGGCCGCCGAGGCGAAAGTGCATCTCGCCAATTACCTGTTCAGCCCGGATCAATTACCGCAGGGTTACTGCGACACCCGCGCATTCGCCGATGCACTCTTCGCCAGCGCCGCCGCGGGCCATGACCTCATGGTGGAGGGCGACAGCCTGCCGGAATCGCAGACCTTCGTCTCCGACGTGCGCTACCTCCTCGCCGTGGTACAGATCCCCGCCGGGCGGCCGGTATTCCGCTGGAACGAACCGGATGGCAACCGCGAAACCGCGCTGGAAGCCTGGCGGCAACAGGCCGGCGCCAATCTGCAACCGCTGCTGACCGGCTGCGCCTACGAATTGCTGTTGCCCGACGCCTATTTCTCCGCCTGGCGCCGTGCCGACCGGGAAACCCGCCCGTTCGCCCTGCGCGCCGCCGTGGATTACCTGAAATCGCTGTTCAACGTCCCCGCCAACCGCCTGCGCGCCGTCGCCGCCCCCTACTACGACCGCTGGCTGGAGGAATGGCGCATCGGCTTCACCGGCATCGACTCCGACGAAGTGGTACATGGCGTCACCTGGCCGCTGCTCGGCGGCGAGGACGAAGCCGCCGATCTGGCGGGAAACATCGAAGCCCTGCTCAGGGAAACCGGCCTCGGCGAAGTCCGTATGCTGGACACCCGCATGCCCCTGGAATACTGCGACGACTGCGGCGCCCCCCTGTTTCCCAACCCCGACGGCGAAAGCGTCCACGCCGAACTGCCGGAAGAAATGCAGGGCACGCCGACGCATCTGCATTGATATGTAGCGCCGGCATCCCTGCCGGCAGTTTTTAAAATAGCCGGCTGGAAGCCGGCGCTACTTAGCGGCGCCACCCATGACCCTCGCCTCCTGCACCGCCTGCCCCCGCCTCGCCACTTTCCTGGCTGAATCGCGCCTGCGCCATCCCGGCTATTTCTGCAAACCGGTGCCAGCCTTCGGCGATGACAACCCGCGCCTGCTCATCGTCGGCCTCGCCCCCGGCCTGCATGGCGCCAACCGCAGCGGGCGACCGTTCACCGGCGACCATGCCGGGGTACTGCTCTACGAAACCCTGCACGCCTTCGGCTATGGCAGCCTCCCGGTGTCCGTCGCCGCCGATGACGGCCTGATCCTGAACGGTTGCCGCATCAGCAATGCGGTGAAATGCGTACCTCCGGAAAACAAACCGGAAACCGGCGAGATCAAACGCTGCAACGCTTATTTGCAGGACGAACTCGCAGCCCTGCCCGAGCGCAGCGCCATCCTTGCCCTCGGTGGGGTCGCCCACAAGGCCGTGCTCATGGCGCGCGGCCTGAAGCAGAGCGCGTATGCGTTCGGGCATGGCGCCGCGCATGTCCTGCCGGACGGCCGCCGCCTTTACGACAGCTACCATTGCTCGCGTTACAACACGCAAACCCGACGCCTCACCCCGGAAATGTTCCGCGCGGTGTTTCAGCAAATTCAGGAGGAAAGACCATCGCCGTAGGTCGGAAAAGCCGGCGTGTTTTTGCCGGCGCCTTCCGACACCCTCCCGGCGGAAGGCGCGATGAGGCCGCTTTTCCGCCCTACGTGCTGGACGAGGACGACGCGTAATTCGGGTCGGGCGCGGCGCGCGGCCTGCTTGCCGCCCTATCGCCCGGCGAGAATCCGCACATCCACCGACATGCCCAGGCGCAAGGGGCTTTCCCGATCCAGGGCGACGCGCACTTCCAGCACTTTCATGGCGAGGTTGGCGGTGGGGTCGTTGGGGCTCTGGCGACGGCCGCCGACCATGTCGGAGAGGCGTTCGATCTTGCCCATGAAGACTTGGCCGGGGAAGGCCAGGCAGCGCACCTCGACCGGGTCGCCGACCTGGATATGGCCGACATCGGTTTCGTCCACCTCGGCATTGATGCGCAACTGAGTCATGTCGGCGATGCGCAGGATCGGCAGGTCGGCGGTGACGCCTTCGCCCGGGTCCATATAGCGGCGGATCACCATGCCGCTGATCGGCGAGCGCAGCGCCATCAATTCAAGTTGCTGGCGCGCCAGGGCCACCGCAGATTCCGCGCTGTGCACCTGCTGTTCGAGCAATTGCCGGGTTTCCAGGCGGGCACCCTGGTCGACCAGCGCTTTCTGTTCCTTCATGGCGCGCAGATTGGCTTCGGCCAGACGTTGCGCGCGCTCGTTCTGGTCGAGCGCGGCCTCGGAGACCATGCCCTGGCGGTGCAGGGTACGTTGCCGTTCCAGTTGCTGGGTGGCTTCGTCCAATGTGGCGCGGGCGGCGTCCAGATTGGCCTGGGCGATACGGCGTTCTTCCTGACGCGAGCCGACCGCCGTTTCCCGCAGCCGCGCGCGGGCGACCCGCAGTTCGGCCTCGGCGCTGTTCAGGCGCGCCCGGTAATCGTCATCGACCAGGCGCACCACGATCTGGCCGGCCTTGACCTGTTCGCCCTCGCGCACCGGGATGTCCTTGATGCGCGCGAACAACTGGCCGCTGCCGACATCGGCGTCGCCGCCGGACATGGTTTCCACCTTGCCCTCGGCGGCGACGACGCGCCCGGCTTTCGCGGCGGTGGCGGGAGCCGCGTCCGGCTCGTCACCGCCGTTTCCTTGAAGCAGCGCGAAAACCAGGCCGGCGGCGAGCAGGCCGGCGGCGACGACGATCAGGGGCTTGGATTTCATCTCGGCATTCCAGAATGAGGAGCTTTAGTAAGGGGCCGCAAACGAATATCTAGAACGTTCTGGCCGCGTTGGCGGGCGCGCCGCAGCGTTGCACCCGCAAGGGGCACGCCGGATTCGTAAGCGCTGAAGCGCAACGACTCCGCTGCCGGTCGCTTGCAGGGAACGGCCATGCCGCGCGCCCGGCGCCTTGCGGCACACCCATAATCGTCCAAGTTATCCATTTACGGCCCCTTGCGCAGTTTTCCATCTTCCATGGCCACCACGCGATGCGCGAAAACTTCGGCCTTGGGGTCGTGGCTGACGATGACGACGGCCTTGCCGCTGCTCATCGCCAGCTCGCGCACCAGCGCCAACACTTCCTTGCCGCGCCGCGAGTCGAGGTTGGCGGTGGGTTCGTCGGCCAGCAGCAGGGGCGGGTCGCCGGCCAGGGCGCGGGCGAAGGCGACGCGTTGTTTCTCGCCGCCGGAGAGTTGCTCCGGGTAATGCCCGCAACGCGCGCCCAGGCCAACCAGTTCCAGCAGGCGGCGGGCTTCCGGGCGGCGGGTGGCGCGGGAATAGCCTTTGAGGCGCAGCACCAGTTCGACGTTTTCTTCCGCGTTCAGGGCGGGGAACAGGTTGAAGGCCTGGAACATGAAACCGATGTGCCGCAGGCGCACGGTCGCGAGCGCGTCGCCTTCCTCCTGCCGCACCAGTTCGCCGGCCAGGCGCACTTCGCCCAGGGTGGGCCGCATGATGCAGCCCATCATGGAGAGCAGGGTGGTCTTGCCGGAACCGGACGGGCCTTCGATCAGCACCACTTCCCCGGCCGCGAGCGTGAGGGAGACGTCGTCCACGGCCACCACGCGGTTGTCGCCGCTGCCGTAGATCTTGCTGACGTGGCTGATTTCGAGGGCGGCGGTCATGAACGGAACACCGAGACCGGGTCGAGCACGCGAATCTTGCGCACCGAGAACCAGGCGGAAACCAGACAGGTCATCATGATTACCACGAACATCGTGGCCAGCAGCGGCCAGTCGAGCAGCAGCGGCACGCCGAGCTTGCTTACCGTGCCCTGCATCATCATGGTGATCGCCAGGCCGGGCACGTAGCCGAGCACGGCCGAGGTGGCGGCCTGGCCGAAAATGACCACATAGATGTCCCGGTTGCGCGCGCCGATCGCCTTGAGGGTGCCGTATTCGCGCAGGTGTTCCATGGTGTTGGCGAAGATGGCCTGCCCCACCACCGCGCCGCCGATCAGCACCGCCAGTAGGGCGGTGAGGAAAAAGGCCATGCCCATGCCGGTCTGGATGGTCCAGTAGCGGATGGTGCGGTCGATGAATTCCTGCTTGGTGAGGACGTCGTTGTCGCGCAGGCGGGCGCGCAATTCGACGGCGACCGCCGCGGCGCGCGCCGGATCTTTCACCTTGGCGACGATGTAGGCGGTGCGCCCGGTCTTGGCGCCGCCGGCCTGGAGGTTCTGCGCCTCGTTGTACGACATGAAGACGAAGGGAATGGTGGTGAAGCTCTTGATGCCGTCCGACAGTCCGACCAGCTTGAACATGCTGAGATTGTTGATGCTCACTTCCCAGAGGCTGTCCGGCTCCAGTTTGCCCAGCCGCTGCTGCGAACTGAGGTCCATGATCATGTAGCGCCCGCCCTTGACGTCGGCGGCCTGGCCCACCTGCATGTTCCAGGGCGCGCCGATATCGGTGTCGGGGTTGAAACCGATCACCTCGACCTGCTCCAGGCCGCCGTCGGCCAGTTTCAGATAGGCATAGGTGAGTTGCAGTTTCTCCGCCCAGACCACTTCCGGGTGGCTGTTCACCTGGTTGATGCGTTGTTCCGGGAACGGCGGCGCGAAATCGAAGGCCTTGATGTTGCGCGAGGTGATCCAGATGTCGCCCGGCGTCTTCCGGATGATGGAGGTGGCGTTATCCATCATGCCCAGATAGATGGAGACCTCCACCAGGGCGAGCACGCTGGACACGGTGATTCCCAGCAGCGTGAGAAACAGGCGCCCCTTTTCATGGAAGAAGGTTTTCCAGGCCAGCCAGAGCATGGTTTACGGCATCCCGCCCAAACGATCCGGGCGGTAATGGAACGGCAGAGGGTGAGTCATGGCATCCGATTTTTCGTGCCGCGCGGCGACAATCGCCGGGGGTCGGGCCGGCGCATTCTTGCATCCACCCACCAGCGGGACAATAGCCGGCGCCGGCAACGCCTGGATGCGGCCACGAGCGCCTTGCCGGATCAACCGCTTGCGCGCCATGCGAGGCGAGTCCGATGTCGTGGCGGGGCGGCCTTGGGCATAGACTGTGAGGCGGGGGAATATTTGTGACGGAACAACCTTCAAGGAGAAATGCAATGAGCCAACTTGTCTGGAGCAACGATCTCAATACCGGCATCGACGTCATCGACAGCCAACACCGGCGCATCGTCGATTTCATCAACCAACTGGGTGACGCGCGGCAAGCGGGAGACCGGGCCGCCATCGGCGAGGTCATCGAGGGCATGGTCGATTACACCCTGTCGCACTTCGCCTTCGAGGAAAGCCTCATGGAAGATGCCGGCTACGAATTTCTGCGTGGGCACAAGAAAGTTCACGAACTGTTCGTCAAGCGGGTCTCCGAGATGCAGGCGCAATTCAAGGCCGGCAACGATGTCTCCGATGAACTGCACGGCCTGCTCCGGCGCTGGCTGTTCAACCACATCCGCAGCGACGACGCGGCTTATGTGGGCGCGGTCAGGGGCAACATGAAGGCGCTGACGCGGGATCAGAGCAAGGAAGGCTGGCTGTCGCGCTCTCTCGGGAAATTTTTCCGCCGCCACTGACCTCCGACCCGACCGCCAACCACCCATTGCAAGCCGGCCCAAGCCGGCTTTTTTCTTGCCTGTCGCCACCCCTAAAGTTTTATCGCGCCCTGCCGATAACCGGGCCGAGGGGCTTGCTGCCCACAAACTGAAGGGGATGGTTTTGACCTCGAATAGATATGCCGCGTTGATCGCCCTGGTCGCCCTGATGGTGGCGCTGGTCGCGTGGTTTGCCGATCCGATCTGGCGACTGCTGGCGATCGCCGTTGTCGCGCTGGTGGTCTGGTTCGTGGCGAGCCGTTTTGGCGTGAAACAGCAGAAGGGAGAAGCGCCGCTCGATCCGCTGGCCGGTTATCGCGCCGAACTGGGCGTCCTGATCGACGAGATGGGCGACGCCAGCCAGACACAATCCCGCTCCAGCCACGAAGAACTGGAGCGGGTGAAAAGCTTGCTGCAAGGGGCCATCGACCAACTGATCGCCAATTTCCACACCATGAACCACCACGTCCAGGCGCAACGCGAACTGGCCCTGTCCATCGTCAACGGCATGAGCAAAGTCGGCAGCGGGGGCGAATCGGTGAGTTTCGCCGACTTCGTCATGGATACCTCGCGGACCATGGAATCCTTTGTCGACAACACGGTCGCCACCAGCAAGATCGCGATGGGCCTGGTGGAGACCATGGATACCATCAACGGCGAGGTGAACACCATGCTGGCCATCCTCGCCGAGATCGAATCCATCGCCAAACAGACCAACCTGCTCGCGCTCAATGCCGCCATCGAGGCGGCGCGCGCCGGCGAGGCGGGGCGAGGTTTCGCGGTGGTGGCGGACGAGGTGCGCAATCTCTCGCAGCGCACCAACCAGTTTTCCCACGAGATACGCTCGCACATGGATCAGGTGGACGGATCGTTGACGCGCGCCCACGACTCCATCTACGCCGTCGCCTCGATAGACATGAATTTCGCCCTGCAATCCAAGCGACGCGTACAGGACACCATGGTGCGTCTGGAATCCATCAACGAAGCGATGGCGACGGCGGCGCGCGGCATCGACGCGCACGCAACCGAAGTGGCCGCCGAGGTCAACGCCGCGGTCACCTCGCTCCAGTTCCAGGACCTCTCCAGCCAGTTGATCGGCCATGCCCAGATCCGCCTGGAGGCAATCGGCGAAGGCGTGCATGGCGTGGCGCGATCCTTCGCCATCGCCACGGACATGGACGCGGCGCTGCGGGACGCGCGGGAACGCGTCGCCGCGCTGTCCAACCTGGACAACACCCGTTTCAACCCGGTCAAGCAGGAAAGCATGAGTTCCGGCGACATTGAACTGTTCTAAAGCGAGGTAACAAAAATGGGAAAAGTGGTACTGACTGTTGATGACTCCGCCTCCATCCGGCAGATGGTGGCCTTCACCCTGAAAAGCGCCGGCTACGAGGTGGTCGAGGCCGTGGATGGCGAGGATGGCCTAGCCAAGGCGCGCGGCAAGAGCGCGGATCTGGTGCTCACCGACCAGAACATGCCGAAGATGGATGGCCTCTCGCTGATCAAGACCCTGCGCGGCCTGCCGCAATACCGCTCGACCCCCATCCTGATGCTGACCACCGAGTCTTCCGACGCCATGAAGTCGGCGGGCAAGGCCGCCGGGGCCACGGGCTGGCTGGTGAAGCCGTTCGATCCGCAGAAACTGCTGGAAGTCGTCAAGAAGGTTCTCGGATGAACACGAGCGAAACGTGACACCTGCTCGCATGTTTCACGCCTCTCGCCTCACGTCTAACGCCTCACCATCGCGGGAGATGCCATGAGCATCGACATGAGCCAGTTTTATCAGGTGTTTTTCGACGAAACGTCGGAACACCTGTCGAGCATGGAAACCCTGCTCCTCGATCTGGATGTGGACAGCCCCTCACTGGAAGACCTCAACGCCGTCTTCCGGGCCGCGCACTCCATCAAGGGCGGCAGCGGCACCTTCGGTTTCACCGACATGACCAGCGTGACCCATGTCCTGGAAACCCTGCTGGACCGACTGCGCAAGGAAGAACTGCAACTCCGCCCGGACATGGTCGACGCCTTTCTGGCGGCCGGCGACGTCCTGCGCGCGCAACTCGAACACCATCAGGGCGGCCCGGAGGCCGACGCCGGCGAGATCGAGGCGGTCTGCGCGCGCCTGAACCAACTGGCGTCCGGCGAAGCAGCCGCCGCGCCGGTACAGGTAGCGGCCGCCGCCACGGCGCCGGAGGCACGGCGCACCCTTCTGGATTGCGTCCTGCCGGCCAGCGTCGTGAACGACTCCGACATGCTGAAGAATCTGCTCGATGGCCTCGCGGAAATCGCCGCGCTCGACATTCGGCACCGGCCCGACGCCGCAGATCCGCGCCTGGAGGGAGTGCTGACCACGCTGAAAAGCGACGACGAATTGAAAGAGGCCCTTTCGTTCTACCTGTCGCCGGACGAAATCACGCTTTCCGACCCCGACGCGGCGAGGGAAACCCACGAAGTAGTCGCGGCCCCCGCCGGCGACGACGGCTTCGGCTTCTTCGACGATGCCCCCGGCACGCCCGCCGCCACAGAGGCAAGCGCTGACGACGGCTTCGGTTTCTTCGACGACGCCCCCGGCCTGCCCGATAGCGCCCTGGATGCGCTGCTGGCCGCGCCGCTCGCCATCCCGGATGAAGACAGGGGCGGCGCCTATGGCCTGTTCGAGGATGCCGCCGGAAAACGGGAAAACCTGCCCATCCGCGACATCACCCCCGGCAACAGCCCGGCGGCCATCGAAGGCCAGGGCTATGGCATCTTTGTCGATGCCCCCTGCGGGGTCGGCCTGTTCGCCGATGCTCCGGGCAGCCAGAACATGCTCAAGGCTACCGCGCCGGCGCCATTGGGCAACCCCGCCGGCAAGCCGACCGAGGAAGCCCCCGGCCGCCGCCTCAACGACAGCCCGGCGATCGAAACCGCCAAGACCGGCCGCCGCGACAACGACAAGACGGTCACCGCCGCCAACAGCGAGACCAGCATCCGGGTTTCCGTGGAGAAGGTGGATCAGCTCATCAACCTGGTCGGCGAACTGGTCATCACCCAGGCCATGCTGGCCGAGGGGGCCAGCTACCTCGACCCGGTGCAGGCGGAAAAACTCCTCGCCGGGATCGACCTGCTTGCCCGCAACACGCGCGACATGCAGGAATCGGTGATGTCCATCCGGATGCTGCCGATGAGCATGGTATTCAGCCGCTTCCCGCGCGTGGTGCGCGATCTCGCCGGCAAGCTGAACAAACAGGTGGAAATGAAGACCATCGGCGAGAACACCGAGCTGGACAAGGGCCTGATCGAAAAGATCAGCGACCCCATGACCCACCTGGTGCGCAACAGCCTGGACCACGGCATCGAAACCCCGGAAATCCGGGTGGCCGCCGGCAAGAGCCCGAAAGGCACGCTCACCCTCAAGGCCAGCCACCAGGGCGGCAACATCGTCATCGAGGTGATCGACGACGGCGCCGGC
Source organism: Pseudomonadota bacterium (assembly GCA_030684775.1). Taxonomy (GTDB): domain Bacteria; phylum Pseudomonadota; class Gammaproteobacteria; order Burkholderiales; family Thiobacillaceae; genus PFJX01. The sequence goes on along the minus strand of JAUXXW010000179.1, from coordinate 6,860 downwards.
CTCAACCGCGACCGCATCCTGGGCAAGGCCCGCGAGCGCGGCCTGCCGGTGAACGACGCCATGAGCGACCATGAAGTCTGGCAACTCATCTTCGCGCCCGGCTTCTCCACCGCCGACGTGGTGACCGATGTATCCGGGCGCGGCGTCGGCATGGACGTGGTGAAACGCAACATCGAAGGCATGGGCGGGCGCGTCGAACTGGAGTCGTCCACCGGCCACGGCACCCGCACGGTGATTCGCCTGCCGCTGACTCTGGCCATCCTCGACGGCATGTCGGTGGGGGTCGGCGGCGAGACCTTCATCGTGCCCATCACCAGCGTGATCGAATCCCTGCAACCCCGGCTGGAGGACATCCGCACCATGGCCGGCGACTCGCGCATGGTGCATATCCGCGGCGAATACCTGCCATTCGTGTCGCTACCCGAGGCCTTCAACCTGCCCGGTGTGGAGGACGTCACCAAAGGCATCGTCGTGGTGGTGGAAACCGAGGACGGCAAGGCCGCGCTGTTCGTCGACGAACTGCTCGGCCAGCACCAGGTGGTCATCAAGAGCCTGGAGGAGAACTACCGCAAGGTGCCGGGGGTATCCGGCGCCACCATCATGGGCGACGGCCGTGTCGCCCTGATCCTGGATGTGACCGCCGTGACCCGCATGGGGTTGGCCAATACACGTCGGCTGCGCGCGGCATGAGTCCGATGGCGACCCCCTTTAATGCAGCGGACGTAGCGGACGTAGGTTGGGCAAAGCGCAGCGTGCCCAACAAGCCGCGTCGATGTTGGGCACGCTGCGCTTTGCCCAGCCTACGAGTCTGAGGAGAGACGAATGGAACACAGCGACAACTCGGGAACCGCCAATTCCGGCGAATTCCTCACTTTCACCCTGGGCGCCGAGGAATACGGCATCGACATCCTCAAGGTGCAGGAAATCCGCGGCTACGACGCGGTGACCAAGATCGCCAACTCGCCCCCCTTCATCAAGGGCGTGATCAACCTGCGCGGCGTCATCGTCCCCATCGTCGATCTCCGGATCAAGTTCAGCCTGGGCGAGCCGACCTACGACCAGTTCACGGTGGTCATCATCCTCAATATCGGCAAACGGGTGATGGGGGTCGTCGTCGATGGCGTCTCCGACGTCATCCAGCTCAGTTCCGACAACCTGCACCCGGCGCCCGCGTTCGGCTCGATTCTGGACACCCGCTACATCGTCGGCCTGGGCACGGTGGAAGACCGCATGATCATCGTGGTGGATATCGAAAAACTCATGACCAGCACGGAAATGTCGCTGGTCGAAGCTGCTGTTGCCTGAGGAGAGAAAAACAATGAAAACCTGGCTCGCCAATTTGTCCATCAAGACCCGACTGATCGCCATCTTCGTCCAGATCATCCTGGTCATCGTCATCGTCGGCGCCACCGGCATCCTCGGCATGAAGAACAGCAACCAAGGGCTGGAAACCGTGGTCAACGGCCGCGTGCTGCCGTTCAGCCACTTGAAGAGCGTCGCCGACGCCTATGCCGTCGCCATCATCGACGCCACCAACAAGGCCAACGCCGGGGTGTTCACCGCCGAGGAAGCGGGCGCTTCCATCGCGGAAGCGCGCCAGACCATCAAGGACTCCTGGGGCTTCTACATCGCCGGCGGCATCAGCGCGGATGACCAGCCCCTGGTGGACCAGGCCGCGCCCCTGTTCGCCGCCGCCGATGCCGAGATCGAGAAGGTGCAGGCCACGCTTCAGGGCAAGAGCGGCAATATTGATGGCCAACTCCACGACTTGATCGGACCGCTCTATACCGCCATCGACCCGATCAGCGGCCACCTCAACACCCTGCTCATCGTCCAGTTGTCCTATGCACGCGCCGAGTACAACGAAGCGGCGGCGGAATATGACCGGCAACACCTGGTGGCCTGGGTGGTCGGCGGCGTCGGCACGGCGCTGGCGCTCCTGTTCGTGGTGCTGCTGTTGCGTTCCATCGTGCGCCCGCTGCAACGTCTGTCGGGCGAGATCGACGCCATCACCGCCGGCAACGCCGGCATCGACGTGGTGGTGGATCGCCATGACGAAATCGGCGCCGTGGCGGACAGCTTCAAACACCTGCGCGACAAGTTGCGCCAGGATGTCGCGACCGCCGAAGCCAGCGCCCAGGAAGGCCAGCGCATCCGTTTCGCCCTGGACAACGTCGACTCCAACGTGATGATGGCCGACGTTGATCGCCGCATCATTTATGTCAACAAGGCCACGCAGGCCCTGTTCAAGCGCGCCGCCGCCGACATCCGCAAGCAGTTGCCGCACTTCGACCCCGACAAACTTCTAGGCAGCAGCATCGACAGTTACCACAAGAACCCCGGCCACCAGGCCGGCATGCTGAGCGACCTCGGCGGCACCCACAAAGGCACGTTGGTGATTGGCGGGCGCACCATGACCGTGGTCGCCAACCCGGTCATCGATGACCACGGCCAGCGCCTCGGCTCCATCGTCCAGTGGGGCGACCGCACCAATGAAGTCGCCGCCGAGCGCGAGATCGCCAGTCTGGTGGAAGCCGCCAGCTTCGGCGACTTCAGCCAGCGCCTCGGCAAAACCGGCAAGGAAGGTTTCTTCCTGCAACTCTCGGAGGGCATCAACCACCTGCTGGCAACCACGGAACATGGCATCAACGATGTGGCCCGCGTGCTTCGCGCGCTCTCGCAGGGCGACCTGAGCCAGCGCATCGACAGCGATTACCAGGGCATGTTCGGGGAACTCAAGGACGCCACCAACGCCACCAGCTCGCACCTCTCCGAGATCGTCAACCAGATCCGCGAAGCCACCAACGCCATCAACACCGCCGCCCGTGAGATCGCCAGCGGCAACGCCGACCTTTCCGGGCGTACCGAAGCCCAGGCCTCCAATCTGGAAGAAACCGCTTCCAGCATGGAAGAGTTCACCAGCACGGTGCGGCAGAACGCCGACAACGCGCGCCAGGCCAATCAGCTCGCCAAGGGCGCTTCCGACATCGCGGTGAAGGGCGGCAGCGTGGTGGGCGAAGTCGTCCACACCATGGGAGCCATCGCCGACAGCTCGAAGAAGATCGCCGACATCATCAGCGTCATCGACGGCATCGCCTTCCAGACCAACATCCTCGCCCTGAACGCCGCCGTCGAGGCCGCGCGGGCCGGCGAACAGGGGCGGGGTTTCGCCGTGGTGGCGGGCGAGGTGCGCAGCCTGGCGCAGCGTTCCGCCGGCGCCGCCAAGGAGATCAAGACCCTGATCGGCGACTCGGTGGACAAGGTCAACATCGGTTACAAGCAGGTCGAGCAGGCCGGCAGCACCATGAGTGAGATCGTCGAAGCGGTGAAACGGGTCACCGACATCATGGGCGAGATCAGCGCCGCCAGCGGCGAACAGAGCCAGGGTATTCAACAGGTCAACAACGCCATCGGCCAGATGGACGCGGCCACCCAACAGAACGCGGCGCTGGTGGAAGAAGCGGCGGCCGCGGCGGAAACCTTGCAGGATCAGGCCGCCGCCCTGAGCCAGGCCGTCGCCGTATTCAAAGTGGGCGGCCAGCGCGGCGCGCCGGGCAAACCCGTGGCCGGCGTCGCCAAAGTCAAGCCACCACGCCCGGTCGGCACGCGCGCGCTGCCCGCCGCGCAGAAATCGCTGGCCAGCCCGAGGGTGGCAAATACGGTGGCCGGCGACGTCGATTTCGACGCCATCATCGACGCGCACCAGGCCTGGAAGCAGAAGCTGCGCAGTGCCATCGGCGGCGGCGAGGAACGGAATCTGAATCCGGACGACATCTGCAAGGACAACCTGTGCGCCCTGGGCAAGTGGATCTACGGCGCCGGCAAGGAATATGCGCACACCCTGGAATACGAACCGCTGCGCCTCACCCATGCCGACTTCCATGTCTGCGCCGCCGACATCCTGCGCCAGGCGCAGACCGGCGACAAAGACGGCGCCAATGCCATGCTGGTGGGCGATTTCTTCGATCTATCGAACCGCACCGTGCAGCACATCGTCGCCATGAAGCGACATCACAACCATTGAGACGTGTAGGTTGGGCAAAGCGAAGCCCAACAGCATCACCGAAGACGTTGGGCACGCCTCCGGCTTTGCCCAACCTACGTGAAAAGACAGGAGCACGCACCATGCGCCAGAACCTCCCCGTGACCGGCAACGAATACATGCTGAAGGATGGCATCCAGATCGTTTCCGCCACCGACACCAAGGGCATCATCACCTTCTGCAACCCGGATTTCATCGAAGCCAGCGGCTTTACTGAGTCGGAATTGATGGGCGCGCCGCACAACCTCCTGCGCCACCCCGACATGCCGGCGGTCGCCTTCAAGGACTTGTGGGACACCCTGGCGGCCGGCCATCCCTGGTCCGGCCTGGTGAAGAACCGGCGCAAGAACGGCGACCATTACTGGGTGCGCGCCTACGCCAGCCCGATCAAGAAAGACGGCAATATCACCGGCTATCTCTCGATCCGCGCCAAACCCGGCCGAGACGAAGTAGCCGGCGCCGAGGCCCTGTACAAGGACATCCGCGAAGGCCGCGCCAAGGGCATCTATCTCAAGGAAGGCCGTCTGCTGCACACCGGCTGGCGCGGCGTCCTGGAAAACCTCCAGAACATGAGCCTGCGCGCCCGCCTGGCCGCCGCCTTCGCGATGATGGCCCTGTTCCTGCTGCTGATCGGTGGCATCGGCCTCTCCGGCGTCAGCAAATCCAACCAGATCATCGACGAGGTCTACGCCAAGGCCCTGGAGCCCGCCAAGCTGGCCGACCAGGTCCGCTTCCTGCTCGCCGACAGCCGCGGCCAGGTGTTGCTGGGCATGCAGCACAACCCCAGCTACCCGATCGCCAAGCTGCATGACCACAGCATCCAGATGCACCTGGACGCCATGACCGAGAACGCCAACCAGATCACGGCGGCCTGGGAGCGGCTGTCCAAGGTGGAATTCGACCCCGGCGCGGCATCCACGGAAAAGGTGAAAGCGGCGCTGGAAAAATTCCAGGCCGCCCGCTCCCGCTTCGGCCAGGAAGGCATCCTGCCGGCGAAGTCCGCCCTCCAGGCCGAGATGTACGACGACATCGGCGACCTGCTGATCGACGGCATCAACCCGCTCTACAAACAGGTCAACGAAGACACCAACGCCCTGCTGGCCGCGCTCGACGGCTATGCGCAGGAACAGCGTGAAACGGCCGAGACGCGCGCCGCCACCCTGCGCAACCTGATGCTGCTGGTGTTCCTGCTCGCCGTCGCCGGCGCCGGCATCGTCGGCTGGCTGCTGATCCGCGCCATCGTGCGGCCCTTGCACGCCACCATGGGCTACTTCGACAAGATTTCGGAAGGCCGCTACGACAACGCCATCCAGGTGGGCCGCCACGACGAGATCGGCAAGGTGCTGGAAGCCCTGGCCAACATGCAGATCCGCCTCGGCTTCGACGTCGCGGAAGCCAATCGCGTCGCCAACGAGAATCTGCGCATCAAAATCGCGCTGGATAACGTCTCCTCCAGCGTCATGATGGCCGACACCGAGCGCCGCATCATCTACATCAACAAGGCGGTGCAAGCCATGTTCCAACACGCGCAGGCGGACATCCGCAAGCAACTGCCCAAGTTCGACGCGAGCAAGCTGCTGGGCGGCAGCATCGACGACTTCCACAAAAATCCCTCGCATCAGGCCGGCATGCTGGCCACGCTCTCCGGCACCTACCGTGGCGCCATCGAGGTCGGCGGCCGCAGCATGACCGTGGTGGCCAACCCGGTGATCAACGACGCCGGCCAGCGCCTCGGCGCGGTGGTGGAGTGGGCCGATCGCACCGGCGAGGTCGCGGTGGAGCGGGAAGTCGCCAGCCTGGTCGACGCGGCGGCGGCCGGCGACTTCGGTCGGCGCCTCAAGTCCGAGGGCAAGGAAGGGTTCTTCCTGCAACTCAGCGAAGGCATCAACCGCCTGGTGGAAACCAGCGAACGCGGCATGAACGACGTCGCCCGTGTGCTCAAGGCGCTTGCCGCCGGCGACCTCACCCAGCGTATCGACGCCGACTACCAGGGCCTCATCGGCCAGCTCAAGGACGACGCCAACGGCACCGCCGAGCGCCTTTCCGAAATCGTCAGCCAGATCCGCGAGGCCACCGACGCCATCAACACCGCCGCCCGCGAAATCGCCAGCGGCAACGCCGACCTCTCCGGGCGCACCGAAAGCCAGGCTTCCTCGCTGGAAGAAACCGCCGCCAGCATGGACGAAATCACCAGCACGGTGCGCCAAAACGCCGACAACGCGCACCAGGCCAACCAGCTCGCCAAGGGCGCGTCCGACATCGCCAGGAAGGGCGGCAGCGTGGTGAACGAAGTGGTGCACACCATGGGCTCCATCGCCGACAGCTCGAAGAAGATCGCCGACATCATCAGCGTCATCGACGGCATCGCCTTCCAGACCAACATCCTGGCCCTGAACGCCGCCGTGGAGGCCGCGCGGGCCGGCGAACAGGGGCGCGGTTTCGCCGTGGTGGCGGGCGAGGTGCGCAGCCTGGCGCAGCGTTCGGCGGCGGCGGCCAAAGAGATCAAGACCCTGATCGGCGATTCGGTGGACAAGGTCAACACCGGCTACAAGCAGGTGGAACAGGCCGGCAACACGATGAGCGAGATCGTCGATGCGGTGAAGCGGGTCACCGACATCATGGGCGAAATCAGCGCCGCCTCCACCGAGCAGACCCAGGGCATCGAGCAGGTGAATTCGGCCATCGCCCAGATGGACGAAGTCACCCAACAGAACGCGGCGCTGGTGGAAGAAGCGGCGGCGGCGGCGGAGTCGCTCCAGGATCAGGCCGCCAGCCTGACCCAGGCGGTGGCGGTGTTCCGTATCGCGGCGGAGTCGGC
>JAUXXW010000165.1 GCA_030684775.1 Pseudomonadota bacterium | reverse complement strand
GATAGCGCCAGGCAAGGGGTTTGTGGGACGACCCCATAAATAATAAGGCACTACACCACGAATTCAGGACGGAAGCAACAAAGAATCAATGGGTTACGTGCGGAAATCAATGGGAATCGAGAGGGAGTTGTTAAACGTGGGTTACGAATGCGATCCGGAGCAACCAGAATGAGCAATGCATCGCTTACAACCACATCCAGACTTTGGTTAGAAAAATCTGGCAAGTGGTCAGCGTGGCCGACCATCAATTCGAGTGCACCATCACTGGCAAAATATATTTTGCCTACCCGAATGGCCTCAGGGTTGATGTCCAAGCCGAAGAGCTGAGTTTGTGGCAGGCGCTCACGCAGTCGAGCGAGGTTGGCGCCGCTGGTGCAGCCAATTTCGAGGACGCTTTCCGGTTGAAACGCGGCGACAGCTTCGACTATCTGTTCGCGGTGCGGATGTTCGAGTGTCTCCAGATAGCCTTGTGCCCAGCCGCGCCGGTATAGATGCCGATAGCGCCAGGCCCATTCCTGAAGACGCGTGCCAAGCGGACCACGTTCCAGCCATTCCTGTATTCGACGTGCCAATATTTTTAGTCGCTTCATTACGATTTCTTTCCAAGTTGCCGATAAAGCGTGTCCATCTTCGCCATCTCGACTTGGTAATCGTTGCGTTCCTGAATGGTCATGCGGCCGGCTTGGCCCATCCGCTCGCGCAACCCCGAGTCAGCCAGCAGGCGCAGCAGTTTCTCCGCCAGGGCCTGCGGCTGGGAGACCGGCACCAGAAAACCGTTGTCGCCGTCGCCGACCCAGCGCGCGTTCTCGCCGGAATCGGTGACGACCACCGGCAAGCCGCAGGCCATGGCTTCCGCCGTGCTGGCGGCGATGCCGGCATCGGAAAGCGAGGTGGAGACATAGATGTCCATTGCGCTCAGATAGTCGGGCAACTCGGCATTGGGGATGAAGCCGACGAAGCGCACCTGGCTGGTGACACCCAGTTCTTCGGCCAGCGCCTTCAGTTCGGCTTCCAGCGGGCCGCGCCCGACGATCACGAAGCGCGCGGCCGGGTTCACGGCCAGCACGAGCGGGACCGCGCGCAGCAGGGTGGGGAGGTCATAGACCGGGTCGAAATTGCGCAGGCTGATGATCACTGGCGCTTCGCCCAGCCGCAACTTCTCGCGGATGGCCGGGGCCGGTCCGCGTGGGCTGAAGCGTTGGGAGTCGATGCCGAAGTTGACGATGTGGATGCGTTCGGCGGGAACACCGAAACGCATCACCTCGTCGCGCATATGCCAGGCATCGCAGGTGACAAGCGCCGCCTGGCGCAAGGCACAGGCGATGAAGGGGCGCTTGAGACGGGATTCCTTGCCATAGATCACGTCCGACCCCCACGGGGTGGCGACCATCGGGGAGAAGCCGGTCAGCAGCCCGACCAGCCCATAGGTGCCGACGGAGTGCACATGCAGGATGTCCGCTCGTGTAGCGGCAACGATCTTGCGCACCTGCACCACGGCGCGCGCCAGTCCAAGCATGCCGGAAGCCGGTATCACCTCGTGGTAGCGCACGCCCGGCAGGTCATCGAACTGACTGGCCGCGAGTGAAATCCAGGTCACTTCGTGTCCCACCGCTGCGAAGTACTTGATCCAGCGATGGCTGTGTATGGAATTGGCGCCGGCCAGGAAGCAGAGTTTCATCGGTTTTTCAGCAGGGCCAGGATCGATTCTCGGCGGGAAAAGACGTCGAGGACGAGGTAGGTCAGGGCGGCGAAGCTTACTACGGCCAACAATCGCAGCGGGCTTGCGAAGCCGACCCAGCGCGCCAACGCGGCGAGGACGGCCAGCATCAAGAAAGTGCGTGCCAGGATGTGCGCGCCGGTGCGCCAGGGAAATCGCCAGGCCAACAGCCGTTTGGCACGATGCAATGTGATGGCCGCCAGAACCGCGTTGGCCGCACAGCCCGCGAGCGCGGCGCCGATTCCGCCCAGCGGCGCGACCAGCAGCGCGTTCAGGGCGATGGCGATCAGGGCCGAGGTAGCCATCGGTTTCAGATTGCGCAGGCTGCCATCGCCCAGCAGCGTGATGTACAAGGCGATCTGATAGAGGCCGAACAAGCCGATGCTCGTCCCCAATACCAGAAACAGCCAAGCCGAGGCCACATACGAGGTCGTCGACAACAGCGGCAGCAAACCGGGGCCGACCATGCTCAATCCGGCGATGAAGGGAAAGAGAAAGAACAGGTAGACCGAGATGGCCTGTACCAGCAAACGCCCCGCCTGTTCATGGCGTCCCTCCGCCCAATATCGGCTCAGCGCCGGGAACAAGGTGAACCCGAGCACGCTATAGAAAACAATGGCGATTGCGGCCAGCGAATAAGCCGCCGAATAGATGGCGGCTTCGTCCAGGCCGTGCAGGTGGATGAGGAAGAAGCGATCGCTGAAATTGTTGATTGCGGTCAGCAGCGCCAGGGGTACCAGAGGCAGCGAGAAAGCCAGCGTTTCCCGCCAGTGCGGGCGACCGGTGGCCAGACCGGTTTGGGCGAGCTGCCCGATGGGGAGATCACGGCCATACATCAAGGCCACGAAGAGCAGTTGCAGTAGAACGAAGCCGGCGAAGGCGGTGGCGAACCCCGTTCCCGCGACATCAAGCAGGATGACCAGAAGGGCGATGCGCCAGAACCCCTTGAGCAGGCCATAGAGCGCGACACGCCGGATCAGGCCGTTGCCGCGCAATATGCCGACCAGGAATTCGAACAGCGCTTCAGAGACCAGCAAGCACGCCAGTAGCGGGATGAAGTCGGCGTGGCGGGCTGCACCGAATACGAGCATCGCCATGGGCGCTGCATACAGAACCATGCCCAGTGCCAGCAGCGACAGCAAACCCAGAATGGCCAGGAGCATGGCCAGAAGCATGGAATCGCGGCGCCGCGGCGTGGCGCTCCACACCGGCAGGCACTTCACCAGTGCGGTCTGGAAGCCGAGCAATACGATGGGAACAAGCACGCCCGCCACCACCACGGACTGCGTCCAGATGGCGTAGTCGGCGGGGCTGACTGCCTTGGTGAGCAACGGCAACAGAAAAAAACTCAGCAGCCGCTCCCCGGCCTGGGCCAGGCCGTAGATGGCAGTGTCGTTACGCAGGCTATTCAAATCGTTTTCGGTTGGCGAGCCGATAGATGGGCCGGCCTGCCCCGGCAATGCCAGGCGTGCTTCAAACCGCTGCCCCGAGCGCGCGACAGACAGCAAGCAAGGCCTGCTCATCCAGATACGGATGCATGGGCAGGCTCAGTACCCGCCGCGCGGCCTGCTCCGCCACCGGGTAGCTTTCAGGGGGTTGTCCAGCGGCAAAAGCGGGTTGCATGTGCAGTGGCAAGGGATAGTGGACGGCCGTCGGGATGCCTTGCGCCCGTAACCGCTCACCGACCTGTTCGCGGTCTGCCACCGCGATGGTGAACTGTGCATATGCGCTGCGGTTATGGGGCTCGATTCCGGGAACTTCCACCACCTCACGCAGCAGTTCCGCATAGCGCCGAGCGATATGCTGGCGGGCGGCCAGTTCCTCCGGAAAGGCATCGAGTTTCGCCAGCAATATCGCCGCCTGGATCGTATCCATCCGCCCGTTGATCCCGATGCGGGGGTGGTGATAACGCCGATCCTGACCATGTACGCGGATTTCCCGCATGGCCTTGGCCAACTCGTCGTCCGCGCAGAAAAGCGCGCCACCGTCGCCGTAGCAGCCCAGGGGCTTGCTTGGGAAAAAGCTGGTGGCGCCGATGGTGGTGAGGCCGCAGGAGCGGCGTCCCTTGTAGGTGGCACCGAAACTTTGCGCGCCATCCTCGATGACCGGCAGGCCATGTTTTTCGGCGATGGCGTTGATGCGGTCGTAATCGGCGCATTGCCCGTAGAGGGAGACGGGCAGGATGGCGCGGGTTTTCGCGGTGATGGCGGCTTCGATGCCGGCTGGATCGAGGTTGTAGGTGCGTGGGTCGATGTCCACGAACACCGGCCTGGCACCGAGCAGGGCGATGACTTCGGCGGTGGCAATGAAGGAGAACGGGGTGGTGATGACTTCGTCGCCGTGGCCGATGCCGAGGGCCATGAGGGCAATCAACAGGCTGTCGGTGCCGCTGGAGGTGGCGATGCAGTGTTTGACGCCGACGTAGTCGGCCAGACGCTCCTCCAGTTCGCGCACCTCCGGCCCCATGATGTATTGGCCGTGGGCCAGGACGGTATCAATGCGGCTGCGAATCTCGCTTTCCAGGGCGCGGTATTGCGTTTTAAGGTCGATGAATTCGATGCTCATGCGGTGGTTTCCGGTTTCCAGCCACGCCGGTTGATCTCGTCCAGCATGGCTGCGGCGGCATCCAGCAAGGTTCGGGTATGGGTGTGGCCGGCTTCGAGGGCGTCGGCGAGTATGGCCGGGTCTTCCACGTATTCGTGGACCATCTGGTTGCGCAGCCTGCGCATTGCCGCCCATTCGTCGGCATCGGGGATGAAGCCCAGTCGCTCGGCCCGGTCCAGGTTGTCTATGGCGGCACCCACCGGTTCCCCCAGGGCGGCCAGCAGACGCGGTAGCAGTTTGTCGCCAAGGGTGTCTTGCAGTCGGCCGTAGCGGCCAACGAAGGCGTCGACCCGTTCCGCCAGGTCCGGGTCCTGTTCCAGCAACTCGGCCCGCTCCGGGGTGAAGGGGTGGCCGAACAGGCGCGCGTCGGTGCCGGCCAAGTGTCGACATTCCTTGGCCACGATACGAGCCAGGGCGAGCAGGCGGGCGAGTTGTTCTGGTTCCGGGTTCACAGTGGGTGTCCTTCGCGGTAGGCGACTTCATGTATTGGCAGGCGCATCAGGTTGGGCGCGGCGATCACGACATCGACCTTGCGTCCGTTCACCAGGCGGGAGGCCCGGGCCGACATCCGTGCCGATAGGAGCGCCGGATTCGGTACCGGACCAGGGAGGTCGAGCAGGAGGTCGACATCGCCGCCGCGCGCGGCGTCGTCCAGGCGGGAGCCGAACAGCAGCAGGCGTGCGTCGTTGCCGGCCAGTTCCCGAGCGAGTTGGCGTAAGGCGAGGGCTTGGGTTTCGGTCAGGCGCATGACCGGCTAGATCCGCTCACAGGCGCAGTCGGCCAGGCGGTAGCCGTCGCCGCAGGCGGCACAGGCAACTTCCGTACCTTTCGGCAGGCGTTCGCCACAGCGGCACATCCAGCCGATGCGCCGGCCTGGGGCGCCGACGATCAGGGCATGGGCGGGCACGTCGCGAGTGACCACGGCACCGGCGCCGATGAAGGCGTATTCACCGATAGTCACACCGCATATCACCGTGGCGTTGGCGCCGATGCTGGCACCACGTCGCACCAGGGTCGGCTTGTATTCGTGTTTGCGGCTGACGTGGGCGCGCGGGTTGACGACGTTGGTGAAGACCATGCTGGGGCCGCAGAAAACGTCGTCTTCCAGGGTGACGCCGTCGTAGACGGAGACGTTGTTCTGCACACGGACGTTGTCGCCGATGTTGACCTGGTTTCCGACGAACACGTTTTGCCCGAAGGAACAGTTATCCCCGATCACCGCGCCCGCGCAGATGTGGGTCCAGTGCCAGATTCGGGTGCCGTTACCGACTTGGGCGCCCAAGTCGACGATGGCGCTGGGGTGGATGTCGATGTCCATTTCAGTATTCCAGCGGCAAGGCGACCCGTCGGGAATCGCGGGCCGAGCGGTACATGGCAATCAGGACCTCCAGGGAGCGCAGGCCTTCACGGCCGTCGGTGTCGGGTTCCGCCTCGCCGCGCAATACCTTGATGACGTTTTCGTAATAGCACGGGTGGCCGTAGCCATAGACGGAGGTGGTCTGGTAACTGGCATCCTTGATAAGTTCGTCGTCGGCATCGGGTTCCGCGAATTCCCAGTGCTGAATGTCGTTTACCGCCACGCCGCCGACCCGCGCCGTGCCTTTCTCGCCAAGAATGGTGATCGAGCCTTCCAGATTCTTCGGATAGGTGAGCATGGTGACGTTGACGCTGCCAATGGCGCCGGAGCGCCATTTCACCAGGGCCACACCGCTGTCTTCGACTTCGATGTTGCGCGCCAGCGTGGCGGTATAGGCATGCACGCTTTCCACCGGTCCGATCAGCCAGTCGAGCAGGTCGACATAGTGGCTGGCCTGGTTCATGAAGGCACCGCCATCGAATTCCCAGGTGCCACGCCAGGGTGCGCTGTCGTAATAGCTTTGCGGACGCGACCAGAACACGTTGATGGTGACCATATGGATGCGCCCAAAGCGTCTTTTCTCCATGGCTCGCTTGAGCAGTTGCAGGGTGGCGTTGTGACGGTTCTGTTTGACCACAAACAGGTGGACACCGGCAGCATCACAGGCCTGGACCATGTGCTTGCCATCTTCCCAGCGTGTGGCCATCGGTTTTTCCGTCATGACGTGGCAACCGCTGGCGGCGATTTCTATGGTTTGTGCCGGGTGCAGGCCACTGGGTGTGGCGATGGCGACAATGTCGGCCTGAGTATCTCGCAACATGGCGTTGAGGCTGGTGAAGCCCGCCGCACCGGTTTTCTCGACGGCTTCAAGCAGGCGTCCGGGATGGTTGTCGCAGACACCCACCAGATCAAGGCTGTCCTGATGCTGTTCGATGGCGGCGATGTGGTTCCTGGCGATGCGGCCACAGCCAAGAAGGGCGATGCGGATTTTTCTATCCGTGATGGCGGCGGGACTACGGGTGAGATTCATGAGTGGTACGCCATCTGTTCAGGCCGGTATGTCCGGAAACCACCACCCGACATTTGGGTGATCCCGTCCAGCCGGGTATCGCATTGTTTAGAGGTCAGACGCATGGGTGCGGTTTATATCAGAGCAGGCGTGGGCGTCACGCCCCCCAGACCTCGATGATCCGCCCCTGGTGTTCCTGCGTCCGCCGCCAAGTCTTGTCGTCCCAGCTCACGTTCGGGTTGCGGTTGAAGAGGATCAGATGGGCCTCGTCGGCGCGGCATTTGTCGGCGTAGTCGGCGGTCTGATCCAGACCTTTGTCGAGCACGGCCTCCAGAGCGCCGTGTTGCAGCTTGAGTTCGATGACGATGCGTTGCACCTCGCCGTGGAAGCCGGCGGCCTCGTTCACCGGCCATTCGATCAGGAGGTCGGTGCGGCGCCGGCCCAAGCCATATTCGCGGTTGATCCTGCCGCCGCCGTTGATGATGCGTTGCAGGAAGGCCTGCATCAACAGTTGCGGGCCGGCCTCCTTGTAGTCGAAGCGTTCGATCCAGCTCTCCGAGTTCTCGCGGAAGAACTGCTGGAAGGCGGCGAGGAGCTTGACCATGTCCAGGTGGCGGTCGGGCGTGAGGTACCAGGATTGCTGTTGCACCATGGTGTCCTGGGTGACCGAAGTGAGTTCGCGCGGAATGACTTCCCGGTAGATGCGGTTGCTGATGTGCATCTGCGGTTTGCGCACGATGAGGCCGAGGTCTTCGACATATTGCAGATCGTCGTGCGGCACCAGCAGTTCGGTCTGTTCGCTGGAGAGCAGGGCGGACATGACGCCATGCACGCGCGGCTCCCGGAGTTTGTCGGTGAGTTGGTCGAGATGGGTGGCGCGCGACTGGATCAGGCGCTCGCGGGCGGCGAGATAGCGCTCCAGGGTGATCGGGGTGGAGCGGTCACGGGCGCTTTTGTCCTTCCAGGTCATTTCGTGGGCGAGGGCGTTGACCAGCCAGGGCTGGCCACGGGTGTCCTCCCATACTTCCGTGTAGATGGCCTCGGCGAAGGTCTGCCCGGTGGCGGCGGTGTGCTGCTCATAGAGGGCGCGCACCTCGGCCTCGGT
>JAUXXW010000155.1 GCA_030684775.1 Pseudomonadota bacterium | reverse complement strand
ATGGAATTACGCGAAAACAGGGGATGAAAAACACCTGTACGCGGTACCGTTATGTTTTGTATGGGGAAAATATGGGGGCTGTTAAACCTGGGCTACGCCCTGTGGGTGAAGTCAGCGGGCTGGCCAGCCGAAAGGCTTGCCGTGAGTTATTGAGAAGTGACTGTGAAACAGCCGGCATCGAAGCCCTGCGTAGGATGTGGTGAGCGCAGCGAACCGCATCAACCTGGCACGTGCGGCATGATGCGGTTCGCTGCGCTCACCACATCCTACGGCAGTTGTTTCATAGGGCGGGGCGGCTCAAAAAGAGCCATGACGAGTTACGTTTACAGCCCGCTGCGCTCGTAGATGTCATCGAGGCAGAGCGAGGCGCTGACTGGCCCGCAGACCAGTGTCACGATGTCATCCTCGTCCAGCGTCTGTTCCAGCCAATCCTCGCCGTCGCGGCTGCGGATGCGGGCGTGTCGTTTTTCCGAATCGATCAGCAAGTAATAACGCAGGCTGGGAATGTCACGGTAGTGCAGCCATTTCTCCCGCTCGTCGATGCTTGCGGTGGAAGGGGAGAGCACTTCGACGATGAGACAGGGGCTGGTGCGGTAGAGGGGGTGGTCGTCGTTTTGGGTGCAGGCGAGCATTACATCCGGGTAGTAGAACGCCTGCCAGGCTTCCACTTTCACCTTCATGTCCGCCATGAAGGCCTGACAGGGTGTGCCACGGGTCGCGGCGTGCAACTTGCTGACCAGATTGATGGAAATCAAGTTATGTCGGGCGCTGCCGCCTGCCATCGCGTAGACCTCGCCCGCCACGTATTCACGTTTCCGAGATTCGAATTCCTCGCTATCGAGGTATTCGGTCTCGCTCAAGACTGCATGTTTCAGTGCCACGCCCATCTCGCGCTCCTTCACCGGGTAAAGGTCTTCACCCCGTCCTGCGTGCCCATCAGGCAGACATCGGCGCCACGGCGGGCGAACAGGCCGACGGTGACGACACCGACGAGCTGGTTGATTTCGCTTTCCATCGCCACCGGGTCGAGGATGCTCATGCCGTGCACGTCGAGGATGACGTTGCCGTTGTCGGTGGTGAAGCCTTGACGAAGCACGGGATTCCCACCGAGTTTTACAAGACTCCTGGCGACGTAGGAGCGCGCCATCGGGATCACTTCAACGGGTAGCGGGAAAGCGCCCATCACGTCCACCAGCTTGCTCTGGTCGATGATGCAGACGAACTTCTTTGCGCAGGCGGCGACGATCTTCTCGCGCGTGAGCGCACCGCCGCCGCCCTTGATCATGGCCATGTGGCGGGTGATTTCATCGGCGCCGTCGACGTAAACCTCCATTTCACCGGCTTCGTTCAGGTCGATCACGCGGATGCCGTGCTTCTTCAGGCGCTCGGCGGTGGCGACGGAAGAGGCCACGGCGGCGTCGATCTTGCCTTTGATGTGGGCGAGCTCGTCGATGAAGAAATTGGCGGTGGAGCCGGTGCCGACGCCGATGATGCCGGCGGGAACGTGTTCGATGGCTGCACGGGCTGTGGCTTGTTTCATTTCGTCTTGGGTCATCATGATTCGGTCTCTCTTTGTTGTTTACGGCTTTGTCGTTCAGGGGCAAGCCGCGAGAATAGCGGCCTTCTCACCCCTGTTCAATTTGCAATGACCGATTATCTGGAGCGCATCCTGCTCGCCCGCGTCTATGACGTGGCTATCGAATCGCCGCTGGAAGAAGCCACGAACCTTTCGCGCCGCCTCGGCAATACCATTATGTTGAAGCGCGAGGACATGCAGCCGGTGTTTTCCTTCAAGCTGCGCGGCGCTTACAACAAGATGGCCGGGTTGAGCAAAGCGCAGTTGAAACGTGGCGTGGTGGCTGCCTCCGCCGGCAATCACGCGCAAGGGGTGGCGCTTTCCGCGCAGGTGCTGGGTTGCGAGGCCACCATCGTGATGCCCGCCACCACCCCGGCGATCAAGGTGGATGCCGTCGCCAAGCGCGGCGCCCAGGTGGTGCTGCACGGCGATTCCTATGACGACGCCTATCACCACGCCAAGGCCATCGCCAAGCGCGAGAAAAAGGTCTTCGTCCATCCTTACGACGACCCGGAAGTGATCGCCGGCCAGGGCACCATCGGCATGGAATTGTTGCGCCAGGCGCGCACGCCGATCGACGCGATCTTCGTGCCGGTGGGCGGCGGCGGCCTGATCGCCGGTATCGCTGCCTATATCAAACGCCTCAAACCGGAGATCAAGATCATCGGCGTCGAGCCGGAAGATGCCGACGCGATGGCGCGCAGCCTGTGCAAGAAAGAACGCATCGTGCTGCCCCAGGTCGGTCTGTTCGCCGATGGTGTCGCGGTGAAGCAGGTGGGTGAGGAAACCTTCCGCCTCTGCCAGTTGTACGTCGATGAAATCATCCGCGTCAGCAACGACGCCATCTGCGCCGCCATCAAGGACGTGTTCGAGGATACCCGCTCGATCCTGGAACCCGCCGGCGCTCTCGGCGTGGCCGGCGCCAAGTTCTGGGTCGCGCGCGAACAGGCAAAAAACGGAGCGAAGAACAAACATCTGGTGGCCATCGCCAGCGGCGCCAACATGAATTTCGACCGCCTGCGTTTCGTCGCCGAGCGGGCCGAACTGGGCGAGAAACGCGAAGCCGTGCTGGCCGTGACGATTCCGGAAAACCCCGGCAGTTTCAAGGCCTTCTGTACCTTGTTGGGCGCGCGCGCGCTCACCGAATTCAACTACCGCTACTCCGACGCCAAGGTGGCGCATATCTTCGTCGGGGTGCAGGTGCACAACCGCGCGGAAGTGGACAAACTGCTCCTGGCCCTGGAGAAACACGATCTGCCGGTGCTGGATCTTTCCGACAATGAAATGGCCAAGTTGCACATCCGCCATCTCGTCGGTGGCCGCGCGCCGCACGCGGAAAACGAAGTGCTCTACCGCTTCGAGTTCCCGGAACGCCCCGGCGCCTTGATGAAGTTCCTCAACAGCATGAGCCACGCCTGGAACATCAGCCTGTTCCACTACCGCAACCACGGCGCCGACTTCGGCCGGGTGCTGGTCGGCGTTCAAGTGCCGCCGACTCAGCGTGAAGATTTTCAGGAATTTCTCGACGGCCTCGGCTATCGCTACTGGAACGAGTCGCGCAATCCGGCGTATCGCCTGTTCCTCAATTGAAGGGCGCGATTCCCGCCCCGAATGTCAGGTAGGTTTGCGGTGTCGATAGGATGTTTGCACTGGGCCGGATGGCGACGCGCCGTTTATTGACATGCCGCAACCTCGGCATGACGGCGGGCGCGGGCGGAACTTCCAAGGCTTGCCCGCGTCGCTATCGGTTCGCTATTTCGGGCAAGCAGGGCATCATGGCAAGCCCGTGTATCTGAATCGGTCGCCTGACAGGTGGCTTCTTTTGCAAGGAGAACCAATGTTTCGCTCTACAAGAAATGCGGTGGCGCTTTCATCGGCTCTGGCCGCGCTGACCATGACCGGCGCCGCGCAGGGCACGGATCTTTCCACGCTGAATGCCGCCTGCAAGGCCGCGTTGCAAGGGGATAACCTGGCGACCGCCGAGCAGAGTTGCCAGGACGCCGAGCAAGAGGCGAAGAGCAGGAGGAAGTACGCTCCCGAGTTGCTGGCCGAGGCTTATGACAATCTGGGCGATCTGGAACTTGCCCGGGGCAAACTGGCGGACGCGGAGGCGGCCTATCGGCGCGGCATTTCCGTGCGTGATCGCGCTTACGGAAAATATGCGGCGGAGACGGCGGTTTCCTACGAGAAGATTGGTAACGCCTTGTTCCAGCAGAAGAAATACCCGGAGGCTGAGGTGCTTCTGTTACGCGCATTGGAAAATCGGGAGAAGGCTTTCGGTGTGCAAAGCCGCGAGGTGGCGGATTCGCTCAACGTGCTGGGTATCGCGACGATCAGGGCGGGCGATGCGGCGAAGGCGGAGGGCTATTTCCAGCGTTGCGTGGACATCAGGGAAAAACTGTTTGGCGCGCGGCATGCCGATGTGGGGCGCGCTTATCAGAATCTGGCGGTTGCGGTTCAGGCGACCAAGGGGGGCGAAGCGGCCGCGCCCTTGTACGGCCGGGCGCTGGCGGCGCTGGAGGCATCGTTGGGCAAGGATGCGCCGGCCTTGGTGGATACCTTGGAAAGCCTGGCGCGGGTGGCCTCGGCACGGAAAGACGCGCAGACCGCCGATACCTATTGGCGGCGCGCGCTGGCGCTAAGGGAAGCGGCACAGGGGCCGGAACATCTGGCGGTGGCGTTGGTGCTTAACGAGTTGGGGGTGAACGCGCTGCAACTGAAACAGTTGGATGTCGCGGAGCGGTCGTTGCGTCGCGCGTTGGAGATTCGTGAAAAGGCGTTGGGCGTCAATAATCTGTTGACGGCGGAAGCGGCCAGTAATCTTGGCGTTCTGCTGCACAGCATGGGTGACCTGGCCAATGCGCTGGTGTTGTTGCGCCATGCGGCCGCCGTGACCCATGTCGGCCTGGGTGGGGGCAACCAACTGGCTCAATTGCGCTGGAAGAATCTGGTGCAAGTAGAGCGAGCCCTGATCCAGGCTGAGGCCGATACCCAGGCGGCACGGCAGGTGAGCAAGCCGGCGGCCCCGAAAGCTCCCGAGTCGCCGCCCGTTGCCGCACCAGCCGCCGAAATGCCTCCGGCTAAAACCACGCCGCCGCCCCCAGCGGCGAAGAAGGAAGAAAGCAAAGGTTGGGGATGGCCGTTCTGACCTGAAGAACATCGGCAATCCGACTTGCGGGTGAGGGTGTTCAAAGGCACGAGGGGCGCTATTCATCAGGGATTCCAATGCCAATCGAGCGGACTGCCGGTCACCGGCCGAATCAGGAATCTGAGGTGACAAATCTCGCGAAAAAATCATCGCTTAGGTAGGCGCTGAATAAATACAGCGTCGTCATTCCGGCGAAAGCCGGAATCCAGTGAAATCAAC
>JAUXXW010000150.1 GCA_030684775.1 Pseudomonadota bacterium | reverse complement strand
TGGGCACGCTGCGCTTTGCCCAACCTACGTCTACTGGTTCAGGCGTTCCCGGTAGTCGGCTCAATTCAACAAGGTAATCCAGTGCGCCACCGGCACACCGCCGGCGGCGGCGAGGTGGCTTTGGCAGCCGATGTTGGCGGTGGCGATGAGGTCGGGTTTCGCCGCCTGGAGGTGGCCGAGCTTGCGTTCGCGCAGTTGGCCGGAGAGTTCCGGTTGCAACAGGGAATAGGTGCCGGCGGCGCCGCAGCAGAGGTGCGATTCCTGCACCGGCACCAGTTCATGGCCGAGGCCGGTGAGGATGGCCTCGATCACGCCGCGCACTTGCTGGCCATGTTGCAGGCTGCACGGCGGATGAAAGGCGACCCGTTGTGGCGCGCCCCGGCGCAAGTGGCTCAGATCCTCGCGCGCCAGCACCTCGGCGAGATCCTGGGTGAGGCTGGAAACACGCGCCGCTTTCTTGGCGTAGGCCGGATCGTCGCGCAGGTGATGGCCGTATTCCTTGACCAGACTGCCGCAGCCGCTGGCGGTCATCACGATGGCCTCGGCGCCTTGTTCCAGATAGGGCCACCAGGCGTCGATGTTGCGGCGCATGGCGGCTTTCGCGGCGTCCGGCGCCGCCAGATGCTGGTCGATGGCGCCACAGCAACCGGCCTCGGGCGCGGCGACAAGCTGGATGCCCAGCTGCGCCAGGACTCGTGTGGCGGCGGCATTGGTCTCCGGGGCCAGAGCGGGTTGCACGCAGCCGGCGAGGACCAGCTTGGCGCGGGTGGTTTACTCCCCCCTTTCCCAACGGGGGGCGGGGGGGATTTCTCCACGGCTTCCACGAGCGCGGACCGGGGCAAATCCCCCCCCGCCCCCCTTTGACAAAGGGGGGAGATGTTCGCGTAGCGCGGCCGGCAACGCCCAGCGCACGCCCCGCCCCAACTTCAGCAAGGTGCCGAACAGCGTCGGGGAAGCGAGCGTCCGCCGCAGCCCCCTACGCAACAGCCGTTCGCCCAGCGGGCGCGGGCTCAGTCGTTCCACCACCTCGCGGCCGATGTCGATGAGGCGGCCGTACTGGACGCCGGAGGGGCAGGTCGTCTCGCAGTTGCGGCAGCTCAGGCAGCGATCCAGATGGTCGCGGGTCACGCGCGTCACCGGCTGGCCTTCCAGCATCTGCTTCATCAGGTAGATGCGTCCGCGCGGCCCGTCGAGTTCGTCGCCGAGGAGCTGATAGGTGGGGCAGGTGGCGTTGCAGAAGCCGCAATGCACGCAATTTCGCAGGATGGCTTCGGCCTCCCGGCCCCGCGGCGTATCGCGGATGAAGTCAGCGAGATGGGTTTGCATCAGAGTCCTTGGTACAGGCGGCCGGGATTGAACAGGCCGTGCGGGTCGAGCGCCAGTTTCACCCGCTGGTGCAGTGCCAGCATGGCCGCTGGCAGGGGGTGGAACACCGCGCCGGTACCGTCATGGTTGCGAAACAGGGTGGCGTGGCCGCCGCGTTCGGCAGCCTGGCGGCGGATGGCCTCGGCGGGTTCGTCGGTGGCGATCCAGCGCAGGGCGCCGCCCCATTCGATCAGCGCCTCGCCCGGCAAGGCCGGCGCGGCGGCGGGCAGGGAAAAGCGCCAGAGCGGGGCTTGGGTCTGGAAAAACCGCAGGGTCTGCTCGCGCGCCTCGGCCCAGAGGGCGTTGTCGCTTTCCTCGCCGCCCATGGCCGCGCGCGCTGCTTGTACTCCCTGGGCACTGCCGGACAGACGCGCGTACAGGCGACCGGCGTGATACAGCGTCGCGGACAAGGGTAGCGGTTTGCGGCCCCATTCGATCTGACGGGCGGCGGCGGTGGCCGCATCCAGCTCAAACACCAGGGTGCGTTCCTCGGCCGGGCGCGGCAGAACTTTGACCGAGACTTCCAGCAATACGCCCAGCGTCCCCAGCGCGCCCACCATCAGGCGGGAGAGGTCGTAGCCGGCGACGTTCTTCATCACCTGGCCGCCCAGGCGCAGCACTTCGCCACGGCCGTTGAGCAGCTTCACCCCGAGCACGGCATCGCGCACCGAGCCGCCCCAGGGCCGGCGCGGGCCGGAGAGGCCGGCGGCGACCATGCCGCCGAGGGTGGCGCCGGGGGAGAAGTGCGGCGGCTCGAACGGCAGCATCTGGTTGTTCGCCGCCAGCAGCGCCTCGATCTCGGAAAGCTTCGTGCCGGCGCGGGCGGTGAGCACCAATTCGGAGGGTTCGTAGCGGATATCGCCGGCATGGCCGGACACGTCCAGTGGCTCCCCCAGGCAGGCGCGGCCGTAAAAGGCTTTGCTGCCACCGCCCTGGATGCGCAGCGGGGCGCGGTCGGTGAGGGCTTGGCGGACGCGGTCGATCAACTGGGTTTCCATACGATTCACCGTAACGCGTAGGTGTTTATTCATATCCATCAGAACCTCGGCAATTCCGGGAACGGCAAGGCACCGCCCTGAATATGCATCCGCCCCATCTCGGCGCAGCGGTGCAGGGTGGGGACGGCCTTGCCGGGGTTGAGCAGGCCCGCCGGGTCGAAGGCGGCCTTGATGGCGTGGAACTGGGCGAGTTCTTCGGGGGTGAACTGGCTGCACGCGGCATCCAGTTTTTCCACGCCGATGCCATGCTCGCCGGTGACCGTGCCGCCGACTTCCACGCACAGCCGCAAAATGTCGGTGCCGAAGTCCTCGGCCTTTTTCATTTCGCCCGGCTGGTTGGCGTCGAACAGGATCAGCGGGTGCAGGTTGCCGTCGCCGGCGTGGAATACGTTGGCCACGCGCAGGCCATATTGCGCGGACAGTTCGCCGATGCGCTTCAACACCCGCGCCAGGTGCTGGCGCGGAATGGTGCCGTCCATGCAGTAGTAATCCGGGCTGATGCGGCCCACCGCCGGGAAGGCGCCCTTGCGTCCGGCCCAGAATTTCATGCGCTGCGCTTCGTCCTGGGCGGTGCGGACTTCCGTCGCGCCGGCGCTGAACAGCACCTCGCGCACGGCCATGATCTGTTCCGAGACTTCGGCGTTGGCGCCGTCGAGTTCGCACAGCAGGATGGCGGCGGCGTCCACCGGGTAGCCGGCGTGGACGAAATCCTCGGCGGCGCGGATCGAGAGGTTGTCCATCATCTCCAGGCCGGCGGGCAGGATGCCGGCGCCGATCACGGCGGCCACCGCCGCGCCCGCCGTTTCCACCGAGGCGAACGCGGCCAGCAGCACCTGGGCGCGTTCCGGTTTCACCAGCAGTTTCACGGTCACTTCCACCACCACGCCCAACAGGCCTTCCGAGCCGGTCATCAGCGCGAGCAGGTCATAGCCGGGGCTATCCAGCGAGGCCGCGCCAATATCGAGCAGCTCGCCGTCCATCGTCAGCACTTTCAGCGCCAGCACGTTGTGCACGGTCAGGCCATATTTCAGGCAATGCACACCACCGGAGTTCTCGGCCACGTTGCCGCCGATGGAGCAGGCGATCTGCGAGGAAGGGTCGGGTGCGTAATACAAGCCGTAAGCGGCCACCGCCTCGGAGATAGCGAGGTTGCGGACACCGGGCTGCACCCGTGCGAGACGGTTGTCGGCGTCAATGGCGAGGATGCGATTGAAGCGCGCCAGCGACAGCACCACGCCATCGGCCAACGGCAGGGCGCCGCCAGACAAGCCGGTGCCGGCGCCGCGCGCGACCACCGGGACGTTGTGTTCACGGCAGATGCGCAGTACCGCTTGCGCCTGTTCCAGCGTTTCCGGCAGGCACACCGCCAGTGGCACTTGGCGATAGGCGGAAAGACCGTCGCACTCGTAAGGGCGCAGGGCTTCGGCCTCGATCAGGAGGGCGTGCGCCGGCAGAGTGGCGCGCAGGGCGGTGAGGAAGGCGGGGTTCATGCGGGCAATGCCTGTTCATGGACGGCAGGCCGCACCCACCGATTAAACAAGCACGGCCACCCCCCTTTTCCAAAGGGGGGCAGGGGGGATTTTGTGGCGTATGCGGGGACGCAGGCCACGAGCAAATCCCCCCCCAGCCCCCCTTTAAGAAAGGGGGGAGTGTTGGCGCGGCTGATGGATTCGCGTAGTTCCTTCATGCCGCCGATTATGCCGAAAGCCGCCGCACCGCCGTCGCCAGCGCGTCATCGTCGCCGACGTTGCCGGGGAAGATCACCACCGGCAGGTCGGGAAAGCGCGGGTGGTCGGCGGGGCAGCGCACCACGGAACAGCCGGGCAGGATCTGCCCAAGCACGCTGGCGGCTTTCAGGGCGAGACCATCGGAAAGCACGTCGTTGGAGGTGATGCCGCCCTTGCCGATGAGGAACCCCAGAGTGGTTGGCAGGCCGCGTACCACGTCCATCAAGAAGCCGGATACCGCTTCGCCGAAGGCCAGGCGGGTGGCCTGGTCGGGAAATTGGCGTTCGCCCCGGCTGGTGTAGATCACCGAAGTCGCGCCCGCCGCGTGCGCCAGGGCCGCCTGCTCAAGGACGCTTTTCAGCAGCGCGCCCCTGCCCTGGGCGATGCGGTCCACCTCGACCTCGATGGCGAACACGCCGGGTTCCTCCAGCAGCTTTTCCAGTTGCGCCGTGGTTTTCTTGACGTGCGATCCGACGATCACCGCGCCAGGCTGGTTCTTTCTCACATAGACGTGCATCGCCTCGGCGGCCACCGGCTGCGGTGGCAGTTTCGCCAGGGCGGTCAACAGGCTGGCGGCGGAGCGGAACAGGAAACGTTTGCCTTGCGCCGCCGCCGCTTGCAGTTGATCGGCGAAGTGGTTCAGGTCGGCCTGGGTTTCGGCATCGACCGCGCAGCAGCGATTTCCATGCAGTGCCATCAATCGCGCGGAAACATCGCCGCGCACGTCAGCCAGCAGGAAGCGTTCGACCTCGCCCGCCTTGATCCGTCCGGCGGTCTTTTCTTCCACGTAGTCGGGCAGATAGCTGTGGCGGTAGCCGAACACCGAATCACGCGCGAATTCGGTATCAGCCACCGGGGTCGGCGTGCCGTTCACCACCAGGTAGTGAATGCTGTCACGGGTGATGCGGCCGCCCTCGAAGAAAGCGGGGGTGAGGAAGTGGGCATCGAGGCCACCCAAATAAGGGCCCAATTCCTCCGCCATCACATCGGTTTCCACCGGGTAATGCCCGCGCAGGGTGGAATCCGAGCGGCTGACGAAGATCGGGTTGAGGTCGATGCCGTCGAGCGCCAGCTTGAGGTTGTGGCAGACCTCGCGGGTCACGCCGGCGGCGCGCGTCGCGTCCATGCCCCGCGTGTTGGTCAATACGAAGAACAGGGGCGCTGCGTCGAGTAGCGCTTCTTTCAGGGTAGGGACATCCCAGCGGGTCAGCAGCTTGCAGGAATGCACCGTCTGCGAGCCGGTGGGGTCGTCGTCGAGCACGATGATTTTGGTGGGGGTCATGAGAAATGCCTTGGCGTGGTCAGCAGCAACGTAGGTTGGGCAAAGCGAAGCGTGCCCAACATCGCGGTG
>JAUXXW010000142.1 GCA_030684775.1 Pseudomonadota bacterium | reverse complement strand
GCGCTTTGCCCAACCTACGCCACTTCATGCCGGTGGCTTAATCGTAGGGCGGAAAAGCAGCCTCATCGCGCCTTCCGCCAGGGTTTGTCGGAAGGCGCCGGCATGAAGACGCCGGCTTTTCCGACCTACGGGTTCACTCGTCCTGCCCGCGATAGCCGCCGCCCCGTTCCCGCTCGCGGCCGCCGCTCTTCAATGTCACCGAATACTTCACATCCACCTCGCCGAAGGCCGGCAGCGCCTCGAACAAGTCGTTCGACAGCCGTAGCGTCCAGGCGGCGCCGAGAATGAGGTCGCAACTGGCCTGGGCGTTGCCGTAGTGCAGGGTCACCGGGCAGCCGACTTGTTTGGTTTCGCGGTGGGCGGCGAGCACCTCGACCAGAGGCGCGGCGGCAACACCCTGCTTCAGCGCCAGCTTCAGGCCGGTGGCGTAGCGGGTGCGGGCGGCGTCGAGACTCATCAACTCGTCGGCGGTGACGCGCATGCCGCCGGAATATTGGTCGTCGCTGGCTTTGCCGGTGACGATCAGGAGTTGGTCTTCCTTGATGAAGTTGCGGCTGGCTTCCCAGGTCTCGTTGAACACGGCCACTTCCACCTGCGCGGTCTTGTCGTCGAGGGTGACGAAGCACATCTTGCCGCGCCGGGTCATCTGGGTGCGCATGCTGGCGACGATGCCGGCCAGGAGCTGCTGGCCCGGCTGCGGCTTGACCTCGCGCAGCGGGCGGGTAGCGATGCCTTTCAACGAAGGGCCGTCGGCGTCGAAAGGGTGGCCGCTGATGTAGAAGCCGAGCGCGGTTTTTTCCAGCGCCAGGCGTTCCTTCAACGGCCATTCCGCCACCTCGACCAGCGGCGGCGGCGTCGCGGCGACCACGTCACCGAACAAGCTGTCCTGCGCCGCGTTGGCTTCCTGGTTTTCCGCCCATTCCAGGGCCAGGCCGACGCTCATCAAGGCGGCGGCGCGGTTGGGGTGCAGTACGTCGAAGGCGCCGGCGCGCACCAGGGCTTCGACCGCGCGACGGTTGACGACACGACGGTCCACTCGGCGGCAGAAGTCGAACAAGCTGGTGAACGGCCCGCCCGCTTCCCGCGCGGCGGTGACGTTGGCGATGGCGTTCTCGCCGGTGCCCTTGACCGCGCCGAGGCCGTAGCGAATGGAATCGCGGTCCACCGGCACGAAGCGATAGGAAGACTGGTTCACGTCCGGCGCCAGGATGGCGAGTCGATTCTTCAGCGCATCGTCGTAAAAAATCTTCACCGTGTCGGTGTTGTCCAGGTCCGACGACAGCGAGGCGGCCATGAAGGCGGCGGCATGGTGCGCCTTCAGCCAGGCGGTCTGGTAAGTCACCACCGCGTAGGCGGCCGTGTGCGACTTGTTGAAGCCGTATTCCGCGAACTTCTCCATCAGGTCGAACAGGCGCATCGCCAGGGCCGGGTCGTAGCCTTTTTTCGCCGCGCCCTCGCACATGATTTCCCGGTGCTTGGCCATTTCCTCGACCTTCTTCTTGCCCATCGCCCGGCGCAGCAGGTCGGCGCCGCCCAGGGTGTAGCCGCCGATGATCTGGGAAATCTGCATCACCTGTTCCTGGTAGACGATGACGCCGTAGGTCGGCTCCAGGCAGGCTTCCAGGTCCGGGTGGAAATAGTCGATCTTCTGCTTGCCCTTCTTGCGCAGAACGAAGTCGTCGACCATGCCGGAGCCCAGCGGCCCCGGCCGGTATAGCGCCAGCACGGCGATGATGTCCTCGAAACGGTCCGGCTCCAGCTTCACCAGCAGCTTCTTCATGCCGTCCGATTCCAACTGGAAGATCGCCGTGGTGTTGGCTTTTTTTAGGATGTCGTAGGCGGCCGGATCGGTGAACGGCAGGGTTTCCAGGTTCACATCCCAGGTCGGGTCGAGTTCCCGGATGTACTTCACCGCCAGGGCGATGATGGTCAGGTTGCGCAGGCCCAAAAAGTCGAACTTCACCAGACCGACTTTCTCCACGTCGTCCTTGTCGAACTGCGACACCACCGATTCCGAACCTTCCGCGTTGTACAGCGGGCAGAAGTCGGTGAGCTTGCCCGGCGCGATCAACACGCCGCCCGCGTGCATGCCGACGTTACGGGTGAGGCCCTCCAGCTTCTGCGCCAGGATGAACAGTTCGCGCACGTCCTCCTCGTTATCGTATTTCGCCTTGAGTTCCGGCACCTGCTCCAGCGCCTCGGCCAGGGTCACGTTCTTGCCCGGCGCCGAGGGGATCATCTTCGACAGCAGATCGCAGAAGTTGTAGGAGAGGTCGAGCACGCGGCCGACGTCGCGCACCACCGCGCGCGCCGCCATGGTGCCGAAGGTGACGATCTGCGACACCGCGTCGGCGCCGTATTTCTCGCGCACGTATTCGATCACCCGCCAGCGGTTGTCCTGGCAGAAGTCGATATCGAAGTCGGGCATGGATACCCGCTCCGGGTTGAGGAAACGCTCGAACAGCAGGGCATAACGCAGCGGGTCGAGATCGGTGATGCCCATCGAATAAGCCACCAGCGAGCCGGCGCCGGAACCGCGTCCCGGCCCCACCGGCACGCCGTTGGCTTTGCCCCAGTTGATGAAGTCCGCGACGATCAGGAAATAGCCGGGGAAACCCATCTGGATGACGGTGTCCAGCTCCAGATCCAGGCGCGCCTGATATTCCGGCATCCGCGCCGCGCGTTCCGTCTCATCCGGGAACAATACCGCCATGCGCTGTTCCAGCCCCTCTTGCGAGAACTGGCGCAGGTAATCGTCCAGCGGCATACCACCCGGCGTTGGGAAATCGGGCAGCTTGCTCTTGCCCAGTTCCAGGGTCAGGTTGCAGCGCCGCGCGATTTCCACCGAGTTCTCCAGCGCCTCCGGCAGGTCGGCGAACAGTTCCGCCATCTCGTCCTGGGTCTTGAAGTAATCATCCTCGGTGAAGGTCTTCGGCCGCCGCTTGTCGCCCAGGGTGTAGCCCTCGGCGATGCACACCCGGGCCTCGTGCGCGGTGTAGTCGTCGCGGTGCAGGAACTGCACCGGATGCGTCGCCACCACCGGCAGGCCCAGGTCTTCCGCCAGCGCCACCGCGCGCGCGATATGCAGGTCGCACTCCGGGCGTCCGTCGCGTTGCAATTCCAGGTAATAACGATCCGGGAAACGGCGTGCCCACTCGCTCGCCAGGGCGCGCGCGTTATCCAGCGCGCCGTTCACCAGCGCCTGCCCGACCTCGCCGAGATGGCCACCGGACAGCGCGATCAGACCATCCGACCATTCATCGAACCAGGCCGGATTGACCAGCGCGCGACCGCGATGCATGTTCTGGCGGTAAGCCCGCGACAGCAGTTCGCACAGGTTGTGCCAACCGACCCCGTCCTGAACCAGCAGCAGCAACCGCGTCGGCTTGTCCTCCGCCCCTGGACGCGCCAGCCACAGGTCGCAACCGGCAATCGGCTTCACGCCCTTCTTGCGCGCCGCCGAATAGAACTTCACCAGGCCGAAGGTGTTGGCCAGATCGGTCATCGCCAACGCCGGCACGGCATCCGCCATCGCCGCCTTCACCGCCTCGTCCACACGCAGGATGCTGTCCTGCACGGCGTATTCGCTGTGCAGGCGGAGATGGATGAAGCGGGGGACGGTCATGGGGAGGAAGCGGGACGGCGAAGGCGCGGATTTTACCCCGGCTGGGCTGTCGGCACCCCCGCAAAGGGGGCGGCGGCCTCAACCGAGGCATGGGTTGAAACGTAGGTTGGGCAAAGCGAAGCGCGCCCAACATGGCGACGGGTTGTTGGGCACGCTACGCTTTGCACCCGCTAGGGGCACGCCGGTTTCGTAAGCCGCTAAAGCGGACAACGACTCCGCTGCCCAACCTACGACTACTGCCTTGCCGGCGCACGGGTCTGGGGCGGCTGGCCGGGGAGGACGGCAACCCGGTTCGAATTTCCTTGTCAACGGCGGGCCTGGCAGCCTGTCGCCACCCGTCAATCACGCCAATAGCGCTTCTCCCGCGCGCGCGCGCTTTCAATCTCCACCCCGCCACGAGCCAGCCTGAGCGTCACCGCGCCATCACGATCGGTGCGCCACAGCGCCACCCCCAGTTCCCGGTAGCGCGCCAGAACTTCCGGGTGTGGATGCCCATAGCGATTGCGGTGGCCGACCGGGATGACGATGGTTTTCGCCGCCACGGCGCGCAGGAATTCGGGGCTGGAGGAAGTCAGGCTGCCGTGGTGCGGCGCGACCAGGACATCGGCGGCCAGGGGTTGCCGGCGTTCGCGCAGGTTCATTTCCGAGAGGCGTTCGATGTCCGCCGTCAGCAAGGCGCTGTGGCCCGCCGCGTCTACCCGCAGCACGCAGCCGCGTTCGTTGTCGGAATAGCCGGGCTGGGCGTAGTGGTGCGCGGGCGGATGCAGCACGGTGAAAACGACGCCGTCCCAGTTCCAGGTCTGCCCGGCGATACACGGGCGGGCGTCGGGCCGCGCCGTGAGAATGGCCTGGCCGGCTTCGCCCAGGCTGGCGCGCGGCACCCCGGCCAGTGAAGCCAGAAACCAGTCGGGACGATGGCTGGCCAGCAGGGCCGCGACCCCGCCACTATGGTCGAGATCGTCATGGGTCAGGATCAGCCCGTCGAGGCGGTTGATGCCCAGGCTCCACAGGTAGGGAGCGACGATGCGGCTGCCGGCATCCTCGCCGGAAAAGAAGCGCGGGCCGGCGTCCACCAGCAGATTGTGTTTGGCGGTGCGCAGCAACAGCGCCTCGCCCTGGCCGACATCCAGCACCGTCAACCAGGCCTCGCCCGATGCCGGCGCGGGCAGGCGGGGAAACAGCAGCGGCAGAAACAGCAACACGCCCAGCCAGCGGGCCGGCACGCCGCGCGGCAACAGCAACACGGCCGCGCCCAACAAAGCCATGAGCAAGGCCGGCAAGCCGGGCGCGGCGGCGTGGAACACCGGCTGCGGCAGGCGCGCCAGCCACTCCAGCCCGACCATGACGACCGTGATGACGGTATGCGCGAGCACGGCAAGGACATCCCACGGCAGCACCGCCGCCAACAGGCTGGCCGGCACCGCGACCAGGCTGATCAAGGGGATGGCGATGGCGTTGGCCAGCGGCGAGACCAGCGACACCTCATGGAACAAGGCCAGCAGCAGCGGCGTGAGCGCCAGGGTTACCGCCCATTGCGCGGCGATCCAGGTGTGCCAGACCGGCAACGGGCGCAAACGGCCACTGCCGGCCCAGAGCAGCGCCGCCACCGCACCAAAGGACAACCAGAAACCGGGCGCGAACGCCGCCCACGGGTCGAACAGCACCACCACGGCCAGCGCCGCCGCCAGCAGGCGCGAGGGGCTGCCGTTGCGGTCCAGCAGCGCCACCAGGGCGGCGCCGGCCAGCATGTAAAGCGTGCGTTGCGCGGGAATGCCGAAACCGGCCAGCGCGGTGTAAGCGGCGGCGGCGGCGAAGCCCAGCAATGCGCCCGCCTTGCGCGCCGGCAGGCGCAAGGCCAGCCCCGGCACCCGTCGCCACAGCGCTTGTGCCAATGCGTAGACCAGCGCGGAGAACAGGGTGATGTGCAAGCCGGAAATACTCATGAGGTGGGTGACGCCGGTTTGCCGGAACAACGTCCATTGCGCGGCGGGAATGGCGTCCTGTTCGCCCACCGCCAGGGCACGCACCACGCCGGCATAGGGGCGTTCGCCCAGCGCTTCGCGCAGGTGGCTGCGAATCGCTTCGCGGGTGCGGTCGAGGCGCGCGCGCCAGTGGCCACCGCAAGCCACGTCGCTTGCGGGCAGGCTGACCACGCCGCCTGTGGCGCGGATGTCGCGTTGCAGCAGCCAGGCTTCGTAGTCGAAACCGCCGGGATTGACGTTGCCATGGGGCCGATACAGGCGCGCCAGCACTTTGATGCAGTCGCCGCCGCGCACCTTGGGCACGGCTTCGCCCGGCCGCTCATGCCAGCCGAGTTGCACCCGCGCCGGCAACGTGGCGCCGGGCGTGCGTACCGTCTCGACCGCCAGCACGAAGCGAATACCGTTCGCCGTGGTTTCCGGCAGATCGAGCACGCGGCCGCTCAGGCTGACATCGCGCCCTTCCCAAAGCGCTGGCAGGTGTTCGGACAGGCGGAGTTCGGCACGCCAGGCGGCATAAAAAAAGCCGGCGGCCAACGCGGCCAACGCGACCAACAGCAGCCCGACCTGGCGTGGTCGCCTCGGTGCCCAAATGGCAAGCAGAAAAAACAGCGGCAACGCCCAGGCCCAGTCCAGCGGCGGCAACACGGGCCGGGTTTGCAGGAGCGCGGCGCCGAGGACGGAGGCGAGGATGAGGAGACGGATCACGGGTGGATTGTCATCCCGGAAAATGAAACCCGCCGTAGGAGCGGCTTTAGCCGCGATGCGCCGGCAGGCGCAAAGGGCTGACGCTCGCCAAGACCACACGTTTCACCTATGCGCCTGCCGGCGCATCGCGGGCACGGCCCGCTCCTACGGCATGGCGCTCGTTTGACGGTAACCCGCCACGCTCGACTCTCCACTCCTACAATCCCCCCATGCCGCGCAAATATTTCCGCAAATATCTCCCGGATCACGCCACGGTGCGCGAGCACCGCTTTCTGCGTCCGTTCCAGGCGCTGCTCAAGCACCCCAACCTCTGGCACCTGAATCGCCATTCCGTGGCGGGCGGCCTGGCGGCGGGGTTGTTCGGTGGGTTGGCGCCGGGGCCGGTGCAGATGGGCATCGCGGCGATTCTGGCGATCATGTTCCGGGTGAATCTGCCGGTGGCGGTCATCACCACGCTCTATACCAACCCGTTCACTTGGCCGCCGCTGATCTTCGCCGCCTACTGGATAGGCAGTTGGGTGACCGGCGGCAATGGCGCCGGTTATCAGGAATTCGTATACGACTGGCACAGCCAGCCCTGGAGCGAGTTCCCGCTGGCTTTCGGGCAGTGGCTGCTGGGTCTCGGTGAAACTTTCCTGATCGGTGATCTGATCCTGGCCTGCCTGCTCGCGGTGTTGGGCTATGCCGCCGCGCAACTGGCCTGGCGGCTGTACATCCTGGCCTATCTGCGCCGCCGCCGCCGGCGGCAGCGTTGATTACCAGTCCCGTTCGGCCGGCACGCTGATCGGGTAGCCGTTGGTCAGCGCGGTCACGAACACTTCCAGGTCGGTATACGGCTGGCTGCCCGGCCGCAAAGGCTGGGTGCGGGTATCCAGGTTGCACTCGGCAAAACGCAATTGCAGCGATTGCAGCATGTATTGCGTGCGATAGACCGGGTAGTGGGCGACATCGCCGTAGATGGTGGTGATGACGTTGCCGCGCAGGCGCTTGCCGATGTTGTGGGTATGGCAGGAGGCGCAAGAAAAGTTGAAGGCGCCCGCCTTGGCATGGAACAGGCGTCGGCCACGCTCGAACGACGCTTTCATCGGCCCGGCGGTAACGTCGATATTGATGGGCTGGCCATTGCCGATGCTGGCGAGGTAAATGGAAATCGCGCTGTTGTCGTAACTGCCGTTCTGCAACACGCGGCCCTGTTTGGCGCCGCAATGTTCGATCACTTCCTCCAGCCCGGCCACGCGTCCCAGATCGGCGCGCCAGCGCGGATAGCCGGCGCGCAGATTCCGCGGCGAGCCGCTCCGATCACTCAGGCAACTGGCGAAGGTGCCGTACACGTCGAGTTGCTTGAACAGGCGCTCGCCGCGATCCACCGCGAAATGGCCGCCATGCACCGTCTGGTTGAAGGGCGGGTCCATGAACTTCCAGTTGAGTTTCCAGTTTTCGTCCGGATTACCGGCCATGCGGAAATCCAGGTTGGCCGGGTCTTTCCAGTGCTGATAAGTGCCGGAGAGCATGAGGTCGCCGGAGACGATCGGTTCGTAGCGTTCGAACGGCTCGTATTCACGATAGGGAATGTCCTGGGCGAGGGCTGAAGCCGTCAGAAAACCGGCGAGAAGAAAGAACGGTGTTTTCATGTCGGCCACCTCACTCGATGCTTTGCAGGTAGGCCACGAGATCGCGAATTTCCTGCTCGGCCAGTAGTCCGAAGGTGCCGAAGGCCGGCATCACGGTGTTGGGGTTGAAGACGCGGGCATCGAAGATCTGCTGGAATATCAGGGGGTCTGCGTGTTTGTACTGCTTGTAATGCACCATCGGGCTACCCACGTTACCCGGCCATTCGTCACCCGGCAGGGTGTGGCAGGCGATGCACCACTCCCAGGCCAGCGTCTTGCCGCGCGCCTTGTCACCCGCCAGCGGCAACTTCATGTCGAAGCGGGTCGGCTCCGGCGTGGCGCGCCGATCCTGGTAACTGAGCGTCAGCCAGCGGGTGAGGTCGCGCTTATGGGGTGCCCATTCCAGACGGCCGCTATTGACGACGATTTGTGGCGCCATGGTCTTGCCACCGTCCACGCCGGCATCACTCGGTATATCGGCACACCACACAGGGGTTGCGAGCAACAAGGCCAACCCGGCTAGTAACAAACGCATGGCAATCTCCAAATTTGCGGCGGCGGCGGCCACCCTCCTCGGCCGTACTTTCGTACCAACCGGGCCTCAGGATACCAGCCATCAAGCGGGTGCCAAAACCCCATCTGTCAGACGCAGCACCCGACCCAGGCGCGCTGCCAGGTCG
Source organism: Pseudomonadota bacterium (assembly GCA_030684775.1). Taxonomy (GTDB): domain Bacteria; phylum Pseudomonadota; class Gammaproteobacteria; order Burkholderiales; family Thiobacillaceae; genus PFJX01. The sequence goes on along the minus strand of JAUXXW010000142.1, from coordinate 2,674 downwards.
GGGTCGTGGGTAACGACCAGGAAGGCGGTGCCGTGGCGTTTCGAGATGTCCATGAGCAGATCCTGGATGCGTCCGGCGCTGTGCCGATCCAGGTTGCCGGTGGGTTCGTCCATCAGCACACAGGCCGGTTGTGTGACCAAAGCGCGGGCGATGGCGGCACGCTGGCGTTCGCCGCCGGAGAGCTCGCCGGGGCGATGCGTCATGCGGTGGCCCAGGCCCACTTCTTCCAGCCATTTCGCCGCCTCGGCCAGCGCGCTTTCGCGTTCCTGGCGACGGATCAACAACGGCATGGCGACGTTTTCCTGGGCGGTGAATTCCTGCAGCAGATGATGGAACTGATAGACGAAGCCCAGCGCGCGATTGCGCAGGCGGCCGCGCGCCAGTTCCGAGAGCGACCAGATCGCATCGCCCGCCACCGTAACGATGCCGGCATCGGGTTTGTCCAGCCCGCCCAGCACATGTAGCAAGGTGCTCTTGCCAGCCCCGGATGCGCCCATCACCGCGATGTGCTCGCCCGCCATCACCGCCAGATCGACGTCGGCCAGTACCGGCACTTCCAGCGGCCCCTGCCAGTAACTCTTGCGCAAGCCGTAACAGGACAGACCGGCCTCCTGTAGCGCCGTCTTCCAGCCGGCTGTTTGCAAAGACGCCGGCAAGGATGCCGGCGCTACAACGGCGTCACTCATAGCGCAATGCCTCCGCCGGTTGCACCCGGGCGGCGCGCCAGCTCGGATAAAGCGTCGCCAGGAAGGACAGCACCAGGGCGACGCCGCCGATCGTCGCCACGTCGCCCCAGACCAGTTTCGAGGGGAGTTCGGAGATGTAATAAACATCGGCGGGAAACAGATCCATGCCCACGGCACGCTCGATCCAGGGCACCACGGTTTCCACATTGAGCGCGAGCAAGATGCCGGACGCCATGCCCAGCAAGGTCCCGATCACGCCGATCAGGCTGCCCTGCACCATGAAGATGGCCATGATGCTGGACGGGCTGGCGCCCAGGGTACGCAGGATGGCGATGTCGGCCTGCTTGTCGGTGACCGCCATGACCAGGGTGGAAACGATGTTGAACGCGGCCACCGCGACGATCAGGGTGAGGATGATGAACATCATGCGTTTCTCGATCTGTACCGCCTGGAAGAAGCTGGTGTGGCTCATGGTCCAGTCGGACAGGTAATAGTCGCCTTGCAGGGTTTTCGCCAGCTCGCGCAGCACCCAGGGCGCGCGATCCATATCGGCCAGCTTCACGCGCAGGCCGCTGACGTTGTCGCCAAAACGGTAGAGCTTTTGCGCATCCTGTAGATGGACCAGGGCCAGGCCCGAGTCGTACTCGAACATGCCCATGCGGAAGATGCCCACCACCTTGAACTGCTTGATGCGCGGCAACATGCCGGCCGGCGTCACCACGCCCTGTGGCGCGATGACCGCGACCTTGTCCCCCTGGAAAGCCCCCAGGGAACGCGCCAGATCGGCGCCCAGGACGATGCCGAATTCACCCGGTTTCAGGTCGGAAAGCGCGCCGCTGAGCATATTTCTGGCGAAGTCCGCCACCTTGCCTTCTTCCTCCGGCAGCAGGCCGCGCACCAGCGCCCCCTTGGTTTCGCTGCCCATCGCCAGCAGCGCCTGGCCGCTGATATAGGGCGCCATGCCACGCACTTCCGGGTGTTTTTCCACTTGTTTGGCCAAGCCTGGCCAATCCGATAATTGCCCGGTTGAACCGCTGATTTCCATGTGCGCGGCAACGCCGAGGATGCGGCTGCGCAGTTCATCCTGGAAACCATTCATGACGGAAAGCACCACGATCAGCGCCATCACCCCAAGGGCGATACCCGCCATCGAAGTCATGGAAATGAAAGAGATGAAGTGATTACGGCGCTTGGCGCGGGTATAGCGCAGGCCGATGGTGAGTTCGTAGGGCAGCATGGGGGGCGGAGTCTGCCACAGGCCGGGGGCGGGAGGTAGAGCGGGCAGGCGATGATGGCACGCGCGGAGGTGAATAACCCTGGCGGCAGGACATGATGGGGAGTGTTCAGCCCGTCGCAATCGCACTACGGGAGCAGGCCTTTCCTGTAACGACGGCTTTCAGCCGAACCGAGGGCAATGGAATCGCAGGCGGATTTCGCGCGGCGGGTGCTGGGCGTGGACATCTGGCGTTTTCCAACGTGCCGGGAGGAACGATTACGGCTGGTGGCGGCCTTGGCGCGCTCACCAGGGTCGCCGGCCCCTGTTTGAGGTGCGTGAGAAACTCCGCTTGGCATGCTGCCCAGGCGGCGGCAGGGAATGGATTAAGACCATTGACCAAAAGTGGGCGCGGGAACATAGTCACGGCCATCGTTTGGGCCAAAAACAACCAGAAAAACCGCCCGCATCCCTTGGGAGGATTCGCCACCGTGACGCTTCACTTCAACCCCCAGCCCCGCCGGGTAGTTTCAAATTACATTGCCGCTGCGTCTGCGCTGTCTGAACCAAGCAGCTCAGTCCAACAACTCGTATCCCCCACTCCCCGTCGGGCACCGTGCATGGCACCGGTCGACTCGCGGGTGGGGGGCAGGGGGATACGAATCTGTTCAGTTAGCTGTCAAGTCCCGCCTGTTTATAAACGCGCTTGACGAATAATTCGGGCTTATCCGCCTGCCACTTTTTCAGCGCCTGTATGGGGGTTTGATGGTGCAAA
>JAUXXW010000141.1 GCA_030684775.1 Pseudomonadota bacterium | reverse complement strand
CCTCCGCGTGTGGACTGGATCTTCGGCCCGTCCGGGGTGAGGGTCACGCTGTCCTCGATTTGGGCCGATTCCTGATGTTTCAGATTCATCTGGTTGATGTGCCCGGTGATGGTCGCCGTATAGCTCACGCGGTAGAGGCCCTGTCCCATCTGTTGGATGCTCAGGCCGCTGATGCCGAACTGGATGCGGTCGAACACCCGGAAGCTGTTGTCGAGGATGTCTTCCAGATCGCGCAGGTCGGAGCCATCGGCTGCCTTCCAGTCAGCCGTCATGTGGCGCAACAGGCTGTTCAGGTTGCGCGCCTGGTAGGCGGCGGTGAAGTCGGCGTAGAGCTTGCGCACGCTCTCCGTTCCCGCCTGGGCAGCCTGTTTTTCGCGTTCTTCGTGTTCGCGTTGTGCCGCCATTAGGGCCTGGGCGGCTTGTTTGGCACGCTCTTCGCGCTCACGGCGCGCATTTTCCTCGGCTTCGATACGCTGGCGTTTGGCCTGTTGCGCGGCGCGTTCCCGCTCTTGCCAGGCGCTCAACGCGGCGGGGTAGCCCTCTATCCAGTCTTCCAACTGTTTGCGCGACGCGACTTGTGTTTCGCTCAACGGCTGCGTGGCTTGCCATCGGGCGCTTGAATATCCGCGCAGCCAGTTGGATTCGGTTTTGTAGCGCCAATAGCGCTCGTCAACCTGTCCGCGAAGATTGGTTGGAATGGCGTTGTAGGCTTGGTTGAGTCGTGCCTCGTCCGGTAGCGATGCGCCGGCACTCTCGAGCAGCGCGCGTTCCGGCGCGGCCAGGGCTTCATACTGGTCATGAAGCGGTTTGAGCGCTCGCCACAGGGCATCTAATTGGTTGAGTGTCACTTCATCCACAGGGGAGAAGCTGCCGAGACGATCAACCATTTTCTGCCGTGCCAGGGTATGCAACGCGATAAGAGTGTGTCCCAGCAACTGGCCGGGTGGCAGGTGGTCAGGCGCGAGCGCAAACGTGGAGCCGGGGTGGCGCCCGACGAATGCGCGCAGGCTTTCGCTCGTGGCCAGCTTGCGCACCGCGCCCGCAAACCCTGTCCACTTTCCGGCGCGATACTCGTCCGCTACCTGTCGAGCCAAATCCGGCGTCCGTTGGCTGAACACAGGCTTGCCCGTCAGCGTCCGGCTCGTCCGGTCGAGGGCGGTCGTGGCATGGGCCAGGCGGACATAAAAAAGATCCAGGTGCGCCATCAAGTTGTCGACACCAGGCACGGCGGCCTCGATGCGATTGGCTGTCGCCTCGAAAGGAAAGTTGGTTACCGCAGCCACATTGTCGGCTTCAACCACCAGGAAACTTCCCCGCGCATTGGCCTTGAGCTGGGCGATATATTGGTCGATGACCGCCTGGGTGTAAGCACCTGTCTGGTGGGCGTAAGCACCACTCTGGGGGTAGCTCATCAACGGGCCATAGGTATCGATGAACTGGTTCACCGCGTTTTGTGCCTGTTGCGCTTGCTGCTGCGCCTGCGACAGGGAATGGCGGTAAGCGGACAAGGCCTGCCTGGCGAGTTGGCCGCTTTCGCGAACCCGCCGCGCATCTTCAATCGCCTGGCTTTTTAATCCGAATAGGCTCCCTCCCCAGTGCCCCTGCTCGTTCCTCGCCTGCCATGAGTCAGCGAGCCCCTGGAAATGGCGCAACTGCCCCGCGTTTGGAATCTGCGTCAAGCTGGCGCGGATATCGTCGTTGAGCAGGCTCAACTCGCTGCCGCGCTCCTTTACCAGCAGCGCATACTGGTTTCGCGCAGCCCTTGCGGCATCAGCCATCATTTTTTCAAGCGCCCAACTGCCCTGTATGACAAGGCCAAAGACAGTATTTAGCGCGGCCACCTCCTGGCATGCTTCGACAGCGGCGTTTGCCGGCCCGCTGAACTGATCTGGGTCTAAGACGAGCCCTTTCCATGCCTCCGCATTTGTCTTCATGCAAGCCCTGTAACACGGAGTTGTGTGATACCACACGTCAATCAACCTACCATCCGCCTGTAAACACCCTTTTAGGCATTCACGGTAGGATTTTCTGACCGCCTCACGCGCCGCCTCCAAGGCCTCGTCGGCTTTTCTTTGGGCTTCTCGTAAAGCAGCCGAAGCCTCGGCATAGTCTTTCTGTGCGGCATCCCGGCGCACCCGCAGCGCACTCAGACGAATCTCCTTGATTTCGAAATAAGCCAGAGGAGAGCCTCCGTCGAGGGAGGCGGCCATGGCGGCGGAACGTAATTCGCCAAGCACCGCTTTCGCCTCGGCCTTGGCGTTGTCCAGGTCGATGGTCGTCCCTGTAATTGGTTTTTGATCGCACTGACCTCCTCCCGCCGTCGACGGTCGTGCCTGCACCTGATCGAGCGACTCCAGCGTTTCCCGCGCTTGTACACGCGCGGCGTCAGCTGCCTGTTTTGGCCATCCGGACTGGGTCTGGTTGAACTTGACGCGAGCCTTGTTTTCTTTGCTCAACAACTGCTCGGCGATGTCGATGCCACTTTGGGCGACGTCAATGTTGACACGTGTATTGGCGATGAATTTGTCGGCGAAAGCGCTGACCTCATCGGCAGAATTGAGCTTGCGGTCGGCACTCATCAGTTCGTCTCTGACGAGATACAACTTCGTCGTGAATTTGAAAGCCGAGTAGCCTATGGCAACCGGTTTGGCCGCCCACTTGGCTACCAAGGTGAGGCCCTTGAGCGCGGCACCCTCTACCGCCTCCTCTACGCTGGTAGGAATGCCGATCATGTCTTTCAGTTCGTCCACGGCGAGGTCTTTTGCGTAACCGATCATGCCGTCCTTCATTTCTCCGATAGCCTGTTTTTTATACGCCTGCTGACGCTGCTTGGTTTGTTCGGCGCGACCAATGGCGCCCTCCAGGTCACCGCGCACCTGCCGCATATGGTCACGCAGCGATTTCAAATCAATGCCTATCAATGGGTCCGCACTGGGCAGCGACACCTCGGCGCTGGGGTCCAGCCTGAGAATGGCGCGGGCGCTGCGATCGATGCTTTCGGCCTGCTCATCCATTGTGGTGAACCAGTTCTGCACGGACTCTTGCATCTCGCCCCAGTGCTTACCCGTGAAATGGGGGGCATTTTTGATGGCATCAATATCCCGACTGGCTTTGTTTTTTGCTTCCGTAATGTTTTTTTGAGCAAGTTCGATGTTCTTGCGTATGCCAGAGATCTCCGCCGCTATCTCGCTGTAATCGCGGGCCTGTGCCGGAAGACTGGCGGCGCAGAGCAAGGCGATGACGAGCAGGGTGTGGCTAATGTGGGCGTGCAGTTTCATGGCTTGCCTCCATCCACGATGAGGTTGGCGGGGGCGAACAGGGTTTTAAACGCCGTTTGCATCTGCTCGCGCCGCGCGCCTTCCAGCAGGATGACCAACGTGCCCGGGCGTAGGTCGTACGCGCCAGCGTGCAGGGTGGAAAACAGTTGGGCATATTCCTTGTCCGGCCCGGCTTCCAGGCAGATCAGGCCGGGGCAATCCAGCCATTTGACTTGCAAAAATTCGGGAGCAGACATCCCTGGACTCGGTGAGTTACTTGACGGCTTTGTGGGCTTGCGTTTTTCGGCCTTAAGACGTACGTCCAAATAGTCGGGTGGCACCATCGGCAGGCGCTGGCTCAGCATTTGCAGGAGGGCTTGGTCCGGCTTGGCCTTGGCCATGAGGATAAGCGTGGCGCGGGCGCCGCTGTGCGTGTCGATGAGCTGCGCCGGCGTGCCGGGCAGTGGCGTACCTGGAGGCAGGGACCAGCCCGGCGGCGGGAAATAACGCCGGCCATCGAGCGCAAGCGACTGGGTGGCCAGGCGTTCCAGCGCGGCCTTGGCCTGGGCTTCGGTTGCGGCCGCGACCTGATAGGCGCGCCAGGCTTGCGCGAGGCTGCCGTTGGCTTCGTGAATGGCGCCCAACAGCGCTTGTCCGCGCGGCGCGTTCTGATCGGCCTTGGGCAGACGCTGCCAGTATTTGAGGGCGAGGTCGGCGGCCTTGACCGCCAGCAGGGCTTCGATGGCGGCCTGGATGAACGGGACGTGAGCCGGGTGACGGGTGGCGGCGTCTTCCGCCGCCATGGCCAGGGCGATGGCGGAACCCGCGCCGCGTTGGGCGCGCAGCAGGGCGTCGTAGGCCGGAATATCAGGGCGCGGGCGCAACGCGGCCTGCGCTTCCGGCAGGGCTTCGCCGTGGCGGCCTTGCTCGATCAGCAGATTGGCCAGGCGCAGACGTGCGTCCACCTGGCCGGGCATCAACGCCAGCCCCTCGCGTAGCGCGACGACGGCTTGCTCCGCCTGGCCCCGCTTGAGCAGGCTATCCACGGACTGGAACAAGCTTTCGGCGCGCGCCTCGATGCCGATCGGCGCGGTTGCCCCGGCTCGTGTGGCGGCTGGCGGCGCCGCCGATGCGGTTGCGATGACCAGGTGCAATGCGATGACCAGACCGAGTCTCATGGGGTTTTCCAAAAAAGATGCGCGATTCGTCCGGGTGGGATTCGCGGTGACTACCGATGTCGAAATCGTCCGGCATAAGGGGGGTACGAAGGTTGGGACTTGTGATCGCAAGCGCGCTATTGCAGCCATAGCCGTCCTCCGCGTGTGGACTGGATCTTCGGCCCGTCCGGGGTGAGGGTCACGCTGTCCTCGATTTGGGCCGATTCCTGATGTTTCAGATTCATCTGGTTGATG
>JAUXXW010000085.1 GCA_030684775.1 Pseudomonadota bacterium | reverse complement strand
GTTGCAAGCCTTGCCAAGGCGGCCGGCATTGGCGGCAGCTTGCGCCTTGCCCTGCACGCCGATGGCGGCGCGGTAATCCGACACTTGAGGCTTGACGCGACACTAGGAGCCTGTCAACCGCCCCCGCGCCGGGGGCTGTATGAATAACGGATCGCGGCCCATCGCGGCTTATCGTTGGGTCGCCGTGATCGCGCTGCTCGGCTTGCTGTTGTCCACCTTGGCCTATCGAGCCAGCCGCGAATCGCTCACCGTGCTCGCCGCCGGCCTGTTGCTCACCACGCTGATCTGCCTGTTTCTCGGCTTGATGACCCGCCAGAGCAAGCGCCAGGCAGCACTTTCAAGGAACCTGGAGGAAAGCGAGACGCGCTTTCGCCAGTTGGCGGAAAACATCGAAGCGGTGTTCTGGATCAACTCGCCGGATTGGCGGCAGGTGTTCTACATCAGCCCGGCCTACGAGCACATCTGGGGACGTAGCGCGGAAAGCCTGTATGCGCGGAGCATGGACTGGCTCGACGCGGTGGTGGAGGAAGATCGCCCCGCCCTGCTGGAAAAGCTGCCTGGCGAAGCCGACACGAACTGGAAAACCATCGAGTTTTCGCCCTACCGCATCCGCCGCCCCGATGGCGGCATCCGCTGGATTTCGGCGCGGGCCTATCCGATTCATGGCGAGCAAGGCCAAATCGTTCGCGTGGCCGGCATCGCCGAAGACATCACCGAGCGCCAGGAATACCAGCAGCACCTGGAAGACCTGGCCCACTACGACCCCCTGACCCATCTGCCCAATCGCCGCCTGCTCGCCGACCGCATGCGCCAGGACTTGGCGCACAGCCACCGTACCGGCCAGTTGCTGGCCATCTGCATGCTGGACCTGGACGGATTCAAGCCGGTCAACGACAACCACGGCCACAAGGTGGGCGATCAATTGCTCATCGAGGTGGCGCGGCGACTCCTGGACAGTGTGCGCGGCGACGACACCGTGGCCCGCCTGGGTGGTGACGAATTCGTCCTGTTGCTGGGCGGGCTTCACAACGTGAAGGAAATGGATGAGGCGCTGACACGGCTGCTTACCGTTCTGGCCTTGCCTTACAACCTGGTCGAGCAGCCGATCAATCTCTCGGCCAGCATCGGCGTCACGCTGTACCCGAACGACGCGGGCGACGCCGACACCCTGATACGCCACGCCGACCACGCCATGTACCTGACCAAGCAGGCCGGCAAAAATCGCTACTGCCTGTTCAACCCGACGCTGGAACAGCGCGAGCGGGACAACCATGCCGCCCTGGAACAGATCGAAAAAGCCATCGCGGAAAATCAGCTCACCCTGTTCTACCAGCCCATCGTCGATTGCCGCATCGGCAAGGTGGTGGGCATGGAAGCCCTGCTGCGCTGGAACCACCCCTTGCTTGGCCTGATGGAGCCGGCACAGTTCCTGCCGCTGGTGGAAAGCAATGACGGTCTGGCTCGCCGCGTCGGCGCCTGGGTATTGCGCCGGGCCCTATGCCAGGTCGAGCAATGGCACCAGGCCGGACAGGACATCCCGGTCAGCGTCAACGTTTTCATCCAGCAACTGCGCGATCCGAAATTCCCCGAGCTGCTGCGCGACCTGCTCGCCGACCATCCCGACCTCCCGGCCGGGCGCCTGACCATCGAAATCCTGGAAAGCTCCGCGCTCGACGATTTCGCCAGCATCATTCACCTGATCCAGACCGCCGCCGATCTCGGCGTGCATTTCGCGCTGGACGATTTCGGCACCGGCTTCTCCTCACTCACCTATCTGCGCCGCCTGCCGGTCAGTGGCCTGAAGGTCGACCAGACCTTTGTGCGCGACATGTTGCGGGACCCGGACGACCTGGCCATCGTCGAGGGGGTAATCGGCCTGGGCGCGGCCTTCCGCCATCATGTCGTCGCGGAAGGCGTCGAATCCGCCGACCATGCCCTGATGCTGATGGAAATGGGTTGCCATCTGGTGCAGGGCTACGGCATCGCGCGGCCGATGTCGGGCGACACCACCCTCGAATGGCTGAAGCACTTCCAGCCCGACCCGCGCTGGCTGGAAAGCGCCAGCAGGCGTCTGGCGCGCGATGATTTCCAACTGGTGCTGGCCGAGGTGAATCATCGCCAATGGCTGGCCGGCCTGCAAAACTGGATGCGCCAGACTCCCGGCAATCGTGGCGCGCCGCCGCCCCTGGACGGGCACCAGTGCAATTTCGGCCACTGGTACTACGGCGAGGGCGGCCACCGCTATGGCCATCTGTCCGAATTTCGCGCCGCCGAAGCCCGCCATGAGCACATCCACCAACTGGCGCAAGCACTGGTCCGACTCACCGAACAGGGCGACATCGCCGGCAGCCGCCAAGCCGAAGCGGAACTGCTGCTGGCGGCGGAAACCTTCCGCGACGAACTGGGCCGAATTCGTCGCGCGGTGAAATATTCGGATGCCGGCCAGTAACCCCCGCCCCCAACCCCGGAGCCATGATTAGCCACGAACCCATCCTCTGGAGCGACGACTACCTCGTCGGCGTTGAGCGCATCGACGCGCAACACAAGGTTCTGGTGAACACGCTCAACGAAGCCAACGCCCGTCTGGCCGTCAACGTCACCCGCGAGCTGCTGGAACAGATCACACGCGACCTGTTGAGCTACGCCATCTACCACTTCGAAACCGAAGAATCGCTGATGCGGGAATACGACTACGCCGACCAGTCCGCCGCCGACGCGGAACAACACCGCCGGGAACACCGCGCCTTCTCGCAACAGGTGGTGGCCCTACGCGACGGCCTGCGCGACGGCCGCCTGGTGTCGAGGGAAGAACAGCTGTCTTTCCTCAACAACTGGTTGGTCGACCACATCCTCAATACCGACAAGCGTTTTGGCGAGTTTCTCAACCGCCGGGGTTGTTCCGGCTGAGCCGTAACACTAAGGAAACACTGATCACTTCGTCACCCCGGCGAAAGCCGGGGTCCAGGTTATTGATTTCACTGGATTCCGGCCCTGGATAAACGCATTCCGGGGTGACGTTCTTTCGCCGGAATGACGGCAGCGTATTTATTCAACGCCGTAACAGCTCAATAACCCGTGGCAAGCCGGCGATTCCATAGGGTGCGCCGTGCGCACCGATTTATGTCCCAGGCGCCTATAGCGCCGGGGACGGTATCCCTTGGGGCGCGCCCAATGGTGCGCACGGCGCACCCTGCGGCTGTTTCTTTGGCTCGACCAGAGCAACGGACCAGTAACTTGCCACAGGTTATTGAGCAGTTATTCAGCGACTTCCTAAATCATATAAATCGCATAAACCGCATTAATCGCTTGACCCGGATTTCAAAAATAACCAATATTGGCCTCAGTGTCTTTATTTCTTTAGACACGAACGACAAGGGGCATCGTCATGGCAAACGTGGCATCCGGAAAACCCTATCTCACCCCCAACGAGGCGGCGGCGTTGCTCATGGTGGCGCCGGCCACGCTGCGCGTCTGGGCGGACAAGGGCCTGTTGAAGGCGCACACCACGGCCGGCGGCCATCGCCGCTTCCTGCGCGAGGATGTGGATAGCTTCCAGCGCGCGCGCGACCCATTCATTAGGCATTCCGACGACGGTCTCCGCGTTCTCGTCGTCGACGATGACGCCAGCCTCACCCGCTACCTGATCGCCTTGCTGAATGACATCGCCGGCATCCACACCAGCACCGCCGGCGATGGTTTCAGCGCCGGCCATCTGGTGCATACCTTTCGCCCGGACGTGGTGCTGCTGGATCTGATGATGGGCGGGCTGGATGGCTTCCAGGTCTGCCGCCAGATCAAGTCCGACCCCGCCACCCGCCACATCCGGATCATCGCCATCACCGGCTATCCCTCGGTGGAGAACATCGAACGCATCCTCGCGGCGGGCGCGGAAATCTGCCTGCCCAAACCGCTGGACGAAGAAAAGCTGCTGGCCCTGCTCAAACCGCCACGGTGGGAACGCCGGCCATGACCCAATCGCCCGGCCACGAGATCCAGCCATACAAGGTGCTGGTCGTGGACGACGATGCCGCCCAGTTACGCCTGGCGCGGGCCACGCTGCGGGCGCCGAAATATCAGGTCGTCCCGGCCGTCGATGGCCGCCAGGCGGTGGAGCGACTGCACGGCGAGGACTTCGACGCCGTGCTGCTGGACCGGCGGATGCCGGAAATGGACGGCCATGCCGTGCTGCGCCACATCCGGGACATCATGGATGAACCCCTGTTGCCGGTCATCATGGTGACGGCCTTCGGCGGCGGCGGCGACGACATCAGCCAGGCGCTGGGGCTGGGCGCCACCGACTTCATCCGCAAGCCCTACGATCCGCTGGAACTCATGGCGCGGGTGGATGCCGCCGTCGCCCACAAGCGCCTGACCGACCAACTGGAAGACGCCGAATCCATCCTGTTCGCGCAGGCGCGCATGGCCGAGGCGCGCGACCATCACACCGGTGACCACGTCGCGCGGGTAGCGCGCAATGTCCTGGTATTCGGTCGCGCGCTCGGGCTGGCGGCGGAAGACCTGCTGATTCTGCGGCGGGGCGCGGTACTGCACGACATCGGCAAGCTGGGCATTCCCGACGCGATTCTGCTCAAGCCCGGCAAACTCAGCGAAGCGGAATGGGCGGTGATGCAAAGCCATACCGTCATCGGCGAACGCCTGGTGAGCGGCATGCGGCGCATGCGCCCGGCCGCCGAGATCATCCGTTCGCACCACGAACGCTGGGACGGCGGCGGTTATCCCGACGGCCTGCGCGGCGAGGCCATTCCCCTGCTGGCTCGGGTGTTTCAACTGGTGGACATCCACGACGCCCTCGCCTACGAACGCCCCTACAAGACCGCGTTGGCGGCGGCGGAGGTGGCCGGCATTCTGGAGCGGGAAGCCGAAATGGACGATCTCGGGCAATCCATCTTCGACGACATCACGCGCACCGGGGCGCTGTCGTGGGTACGCGGCGAAGAGGTGGCAACGTGAACCACCCGCTCCGTAGGTTGGGCAAAGCATCGCGTGCCCAACATGCAACGGTTATCCGTTGGGCACGCTGCGCTTTGCCCAACCTACGTGGCTGGAGCAGGTGAGCCTGCACCATCACGCGCCGGCCGCGGATGGCCCGGAGGCAGCATTTCCGGTGGCGCCTCCATCGGCATGGCCGTCTACCCCCTGCACGCGGACAACGCCCGCGATCTGTTCCTGTTCGCCGACACCATGATGTTCAAAGCCAAGGGCGCCGGGGAAAACCAGATCGGCGCCCCCAGCGAGGAAGACGTCGCCGCCGTGTTCCGCGACATGGCCGAGACCGCCGCGCTGGTGGTCAACGCGGTCAACGAAGGCCAAATCGAACCGTTCTTCCAACCGATCATGGACTTGCACAGCGGCGAGATCATCGGCCATGAGGCGCTCTCCCGACTGGTGCTGGAAGACAAACACCTTGAAGCGGCGCGCTTCATCGAATATGCCGAGAAGGCCGGCGTCATCCACCGGCTGGACACCCTGGTCATGGAAAAAGCGTTGCGCGCGGCGGCCGTGCATGAGTACAACGGCCTGATGTTCATCAATCTGTCGCCCCGCGCCCTCGCCCTGACCGACTTCCTGGTCAATCTGAAACGCATCGTCGCCGAGTGCTGCGTCGATCCCGGCCGCGTCGTGTTCGAGATCACAGAACGCGACACCCTGAGAAATCTGTCCACCCTGGAACACCTTGTCGCCGAACTGAAACTGGCCGGCTTCAAACTCGCGATCGACGACTTCGGCTCCGGCTTCTCCTCCTTCCAGTACCTGCGTCGCCTGCCGCTGGACTTCCTCAAGATCGAGGGCGATTTTGTCGCGAACATGCTGGAAAACGACAAGGATCGCGCCTTTGTCCAGAGCATTTACCAACTCGCCACCGGCCTCGGCATCCGGGTCATCGCCGAACATGTGGAATCGCGGGAAGTCCTGGATGCGCTGCGGGAAATGGGCGTGGAACTGGGCCAGGGCTATTACATCGGCCGGCCGGACAAGACTTTGGCTGGACAACATGGCACGGCCTAACAGGCATGGCCGCGATGCCACCCCGGTAAATGAAACCTGGCGCAACCCTGCCGTGGGAGCGGCTTTAGCCGCGATGCGGGCGGCAGCCCGCAAAGGCGAAACGGTGTGGTCTTGGCGGGCGTTTGCCCTTTGCGCCTCACGGCGCATCGCGGCTAAAGCCGCTCCTACGGCAGGGCGGTTGTTTCACGTCAAACGTAGCCGGCGTAGCCCGGATGCAGCGTGGCGGAATCCGGGAGCTTACGTGGCCACCTTCCTCCCCGGATTCCGCTGCGCTGCATCCGGGCTACGCGGCTTACGAATCCGGCGCGCCCCTTACGGGTGCAAAGCGCAGCGTGCCCAACAACCCGTCGCCATGTTGGGCACGCTGCGCTTTGCCCAACCTACGGGGAAGCAGCCATGAGACTCGTCTTCAAAATCTGGCTGGGTATCGGCGCGGCGCTGCTGGCGGCGCTGGCGGTCATGGCCTGGTTCGGCTACCAGCACACCCAGCGGAGCGTCGAGGCCGCGCTGCTGGAGGAGGGCCGTTCCCTGCATGGTGTGTTGATGGCCGTGCGGCGCACTTATCAGCGCCAGTTTCTGGCCAGCGGCCTGGCGCTCGATGCCCGCGCCGTCGGCTTTCTGCCCGCCCATGCCATGTCGCGCATCGCCCACGACTTCCAGGCTTTCGACCGGCGCGGCGTGCGCTTCAACAACGTCAGCGACCGCGCCCGCAATCCGACCAACCAGGCGGATGCGCTGGAAATGGCCGCGATCCGCCATTTCCGCGCCCATCCGGCGAGCAAGGAACGGCTGACCAGCTATAGCGACGCGCGCGGGCGGCGTTATTACCACTACACCACCCCGATCTGGACCGAATCCTACTGCCTGAAATGCCACGGCAATCCCGAGGAAGCCCCGGCGGCCATCCGGCAGGGCTACAAGCAGGCCTACGGCTATAAGTTGGGCGACCTGCGCGGCATTCTCAGCGTCAAGCTGCCGGCGGCGGAAACCGAGGCGCGCATCCTGGGCCTGTGGTGGCATGAGCAAGCCATCCATCTTGCCGTGGTGGCATTGGCCCTGCTCCTGGCCGGCGGCCTGATGCACCTGCTGGTGGTGCGTCGGCTGAACAGCTTCCGCAAGGGCGCCCGGCGCCTGACGGCCGGCGACTATGCCTGGCGGGTGCCGGAAGGCGGGTCGGACGAAACCGCCGAGCTGGCGCACAGCCTGAACGAGATGGCGCGCGCCATCGAGCACAGCCAGGGCGAGATGCGTCTGGCCGCCAGCGTGTTCGCGCATGCCCGCGAAGGCATCATGATTACCGATGCCGCCTGCGACATCGTCGACGTCAACCCTGCTTTCACCCAGATCACCGGATTCCTCCGTGAGGAGGTGCTGGGCAAAACGCCGAGCGTGCTCAAATCCGGGCGCCACGAGCCGGCCTTCTACCAGGGCATGTGGCGGGCGATTCACGAGGAGGGGTACTGGATCGGCGAAATCTGGAACCACCGCAAGAACGGCGAGGAGTACCCCGAGCGCCTGTCCATCGCGGCCATACGCGCCCCGGCGGGGAAGATCAGCCATTACCTCGGTGTGTTCACCGACATCAGCCTGATCAAGCAACAGGAACAGCAGTTGCAGCACCTCGCCCAGCACGACGCCCTGACCGGCATCCCCAACCGCGTCCTGCTGGCCGACCGGATGCGGCATGCCATCGCCCAGGCCAGCCGCAACGACGAGTTTCTCGCCATCGGCTATCTCGATCTGGACGGTTTCAAACCGATCAACGACAGCTACGGACACGAGGCCGGTGACCGCCTGCTGGTGGAGATGGCCCGGCGCATGAACGAGACGCTGCGCAGCGGCGACACGGTGGCCCGACTGGGCGGCGATGAGTTCGTGTTCCTGCTCCAGGGCCTCAAGGATCTGGCGGAATGCGAGGTCACCCTGAACCGGCTGCTCCACGCCATCAATCAGCCCGTCCCGCTCAACGGCCAACTGGTCAATCTCTCCGCCAGCATCGGCGTCAGCCTCTATCCCAGCGACGACGAGGACCCGGACACCCTGCTGCGCCACGCCGACCAGGCCATGTATGCCGCCAAGCAGGCCGGGCGCGGACGCTACACCTTCCATGACGTGGAAGGCGACCGCCGCGCGCGCAGCCACCGGGAAACCCAGGAGCGCATCCGCCTGGCCCTGGAAAACCAGGAATTCGAGCTGTTCTATCAACCCCAGGTGAATATGCGCAGCGGCAAGGTGGTGGGCGCCGAGGCGCTGATCCGCTGGCGCCATCCCGAGCGCGGCCTGCTCAGCCCGGCCGCTTTTCTGCCGGTGATCGAAAACACCGAACTGGATATCGCCCTGGGCGAGTGGGTGCTGCAACAGACGCTGGGCCAACTGGCCGCCTGGCGCAAACAGGGGCTGGTGGTCAACGTCAGCGTCAACATCTCCGCGCAGCACATCCAGCGCCCCGATTTCCTGGAAAAGCTGATGGCCTGTCTGGCGGCGCATCCCGAGGTTTCCCCACGGCAACTGGAACTGGAAATTCTGGAGACGGCGGCCCTGGAAGACCTGGCGCGGGTATCCGAGGTCATCCGCACCTGCCAGTGACATAGGTTGGGCAAAGCGAAGCGTGCCCAACAGGTAAGGCGCGTAAGCCGGGAAGGCACTACGCGCCACCCCGACCCAAAGCGGGATTTCCACTTCAGCCCGCCTGGCTTCATAGCCAGGGGCAAATTTGTTCTGACCTTCAGCCGTCATGGCTTTGTATGAGCCGCCCCGCTCTATGAAATAACTGCCGTAGGATGTGGTGAGCGCAGCGAACCGCATCATGCCGCGTGTGCCAGGTTGATGCGGTTCGCTGCGCTCAC
>JAUXXW010000138.1 GCA_030684775.1 Pseudomonadota bacterium | reverse complement strand
CACCGGGCTGACGCCGGAACGCGCGCTGGAGCAACTACGCCGCATCCAGCATCACCGCATCCGTCTCAACGGCGCCAAGCCAGTGACAGGGGTGTCTTCCATCAACGAAGGACAGAGCGAGGTGTTCAGTGCCCTCCGGGTAAAAAAACCAGTCGCCACGCAGCAGTTGACCCTGTTGTAGTGGAGCGTTTTGAATTCGTGTCTAACGAAATCAAGGAGTTGTCGGATTAACTGTCGAACCCCGGGGCGCCGGCCACCTGGACGTATTCGAGAACGACGAAGCCGCCAACCGTTACTACCAGGGCAACGACATCACACAGGCCAAGCCCTTGTCCGGTTCGTCACTCTGGTTCGCGTTCAGCCGGTTTGTGGCGGAAACCGCCAACGAGGTGGAACAGGAGTACGTGTTGGAGACGGTAGGCCCGACACCGGGGGTATCCGGCTTCATGCCCAAGTTGGCCGTGCCCATCCCCATTACCGAGGATGGACAGTGGAATGGTGGCCTGTTCGGCGCAAACGCCGTGCCGGCCATCGTGAAGCTGGAGCGGGACAACTACCCAGGGCTTCTCGCCTTGGAGGAACTGAGCTACCGCTACCACCGCGAGGCCGGATTCCCGGTACCGAAGACCTGGCTGAAAACACTGGAACATCACGGCGAGGCGGTGACGTTGCTTGCAGTAGAGCGATTCGACCGGAAGGATGGCGTGCCGGTGCCTCTGGAGAGCTTCTTCAGCCTGCTCAAGACCGGCAGCCCCGCCAAGTATTTCGGCACGACCGATGGAACGATGGAAGACGCGGCAAAGGTCTTCACCGTGCTGAACCTGCCCGCCGGCATGCGGGATGATTGGTATCGCCGTTTCGTCATGTCGTTCCTGACCGGCAACGGTGACTTGCACCTGGAAAACATGGCGATCCTGGGGGGCGCCGGTTCATGCGGGCTGTCCCCTGTGTTCGACCCGGCCCCGATGCGGGCTTACCGAGGTGGACGGAACAAACACGATCTCTTGTCCGCCCTGCCGTTCGCCGGGATCGGCGGGGATGAACGGCTTGATGGTTATCTGCCGTACTCGGCATCCGGCGAGACGCCTACGAATCTCGGGAAGCTGCTGGTGGATTTCGGTAAGTCGATAGGGATTGATCCCAGGCGTTCCAGGGACTTCATCGCCGGCCTGTTGGTGAAGACCGAAGGCTTCCGGGAAGAGGCGTTGGCGGTACTGGAGTCGCTGCCGGAGGCCCGCAGACGATACCGTGCTCCTGACGTGGACGGATTCGCGAAAACGCTGGGTGAAGCCAGGCAGGCAATTGAAGCGACCTTTGCCAAGACACGGGGACGAGGTGAAGGACGGGAGACTGCACAACCACTTGCCGAGAATATTCCGCTTGTATCCACGGGCACCCACTCCGGAACGGTGGTTGCCGTGCTTGAGGATCGGGTGATACAGCATGTCGGCCAGGGCAAGCAGGTTGCGCATGCACGAGGATTGTTCCAGGCATTACCCGAGGTCGGGGCGAGAATCGAAGTTCGCTATCGGGATGGGGTGCTGAAGGTTGTTGAACCCGTCGCGTCGGGGAAAGGCAAGGAGCGGTAGGCGTGGGGATGCCGATGTTCCGCTCGCAAGTCATTGATTATGCGTGGGTGCGTTTGCTACATAATGCCGCGAATTGCGGCAGTGAGATCGACGTGCATAAAGTTATAAAGCGAAAGCATTTGGTCATTAACGAGGCTTGGTATTGGCTCAAGAACGAGTCTTGAGGCTGCGCGTTACCCACCACGAATCACATAGCGCCAAAAAACAATAGCCCCGGCAACATCGCCAGGGCTATTTCAAGGCCCGCAGCCTTACCCGCACGCCCCCACCGCTCCGCAGGCCGTGCAGAAATCGCAGCCATCCCTTCTGATCACCGTGGCGTTGCCACATTCCTTGCACACCGAGCCGGTCATGACGACTTTGGCGGGTTCGCCGGTAGGGGACGGGGGCAGCGAGGGGGTTTGCAGGATGCCCATTTCCTTCACCGGCAGGCCTTCTTCGGTGAGGATGCCGAGCATGGCGTAGCGGTGGATGATGAGGCGGGCGACGTAGGCGACGGTGGAGGGCCAGTTGGTCTGTTTCGATTGGCCGGGGACGAAGGCCATGAAGTCGCCCAGGGGTTCCGGGTAGTTGAGCAGCTTCCTGAGCTTCATGCCGGCCCAGGCGGGGTCCATCACGCGCATGTCCAGCGACAGGAGCTTGCACAGGCCGTCGAGCGCGCGCGGGTATTCGCCGGCGAGCCAGAGCGAATAGGGGCGGGTGACGCCGTCCGGCAGGGTGATTTCCTTGAGGCCGAGGACGAAGTCGTCGCCGGTGTGCGGGTTGTAGACGTCCACGGTCCAGGACAGGGTGCCGTCGGTGCCGGTCTTGGGTTCCTTGGGTGAGAACAGGGCGTCGAGCACCGGCGTGGTGCCGCCGCCATCGAGCGCGTGCAGTTCATCCAGGCGCCAGCGCAGGAGTTGCGCGGTGGCGGAGACCAGGCTGGGCATCAGCTTGGGTTCGCCGTCGGGCGGGAAGGGAATCGAGCAACTGTCGTCGCCGCGGGTTTTCGCCAGGGTGTCGAGCTTCAGCTTGAGCCAGCCGCGATCGTTGGCGCGCATGTCCATGGACAGGGTTTTCGCTACCGCGCCGAGGCCGCGCGGCTGTTCCGCGCCGTTGACCCAGACCTCGAATGGCCAGGCGCGGCCCTCACTTTCGGTGTGGCCGACGAACAGGGCGAAGCTGCCGCATTCA
The DNA here is from genome assembly GCA_030684775.1 of Pseudomonadota bacterium. Classification (GTDB taxonomy): domain Bacteria; phylum Pseudomonadota; class Gammaproteobacteria; order Burkholderiales; family Thiobacillaceae; genus PFJX01. Next base: position 52,996 of record JAUXXW010000138.1, on the reverse strand, counting down.
CTGTCGAGCATGTAGCACCAGGCCGGGTTGCCGCCGGACAGTTTCGGGCGGCCGGGCCATTTCAGGCTTTCCAGCACCGGCGCCGGCAGGGCCTTGATTTCGATGCGGCGGTTGACGTCGGAGAGCTCGAAATCCTGCGGGTTGCTGTTGGCCTTTGTCGGAGCGTTGGCCGCCGGTTCCGTGCCGGTGGACAGCACACTGCCCAGCACGGCGTTGGGCCGGTAGGTGGCCAGCCCCTTGAGGCCGGCTTTCCAGCCCGCCATGTAGAGGCCTTCGAAGTCGGTATAGGGATAATCGACCGGGACGTTGACGGTCTTGGAAATGGCGGAATCGACGTAGGGCGCGACGGCGGCGACGATATTCATGTGCGCCAGGGCGGAGATTTCCAGCGCGGTGACGAAGGCGTCCGGCAGGTTTTCCATGTCGCCGCCCTGTTCGCGGTAAACGCGCCAGGCATGGTCTTCCACCTGATATTCCTTCCAGCCGCCTTCGGCGAGGCGCTTTTTGCGCGTGTAGGCCCAGGAGAACGGCGGCTCGATGCCGTTGCTGGCGTTGTCGGCGAAGGCCAGGGAAATCGTGCCGGTGGGGGCGATGGAGAGCAGGTGCGAATTGCGGATGCCGTGTTCGCGGATTTTTGCCTTGATCTCTTCCGGCAGGCGCGAGGCGAAGTTGCCGCCGGACAGGTAGAGGTCGGCGTTGAACAGCGGGAAGGGGTCGCGTTCGATCGCCAGTTCCACCGAGGCCAGATAAGACTGGTCACGCATGAACTCGGCCACTTTGGTGGAGAAGGCCAGCGCCGCCGGGGTGTCGTAGCGCAGGCCGAGCATGACCAGGGCATCGCCCAGGCCGGTGAAGCCCAAGCCGACGCGGCGCTTGCTGTGGGCTTCGTTCTGCTGCTTCTCCATGGGCCAGGCGGTCAGGTCGAGCACGTTGTCGAGCGCGCGCACACAGATCGGCAGGATGCGCTTGAGGCCGTCGAAGTCGAAGCTGGCCTCATCGCTGAAGGGGCTGCTGACGAAGCGGGTGAGGTTGACCGAGCCGAGGCAGCAGCAGCCGTAGGGCGGCAATGGCTGCTCTCCGCATGGGTTGGTCGCCTCGATGGTCTCGCAATAGCCGAGGTTGTTGTCGCGGTTGATGCGGTCGATGAACAACACGCCGGGTTCGGCGTGGTCATAGGTGGAGGCCATGATCTGGGTCCACAGTTCACGCGCCGGCAGTTTGCGGTAGACCCAGAGGCCGTCGCCGCTATCGCTTTGATGTTGATAAGCGCCGTTGGCTTTCTGCTCGGCGCCGGGTTCCGATTTGTGCACCAGTTCCACGTCGCCGTCGGCTTCCACCGCCTCCATGAAGGCATCGGTGATGCCCACGGAGATGTTGAAGTTCTTCAGGTCGCCCTTGTCCTTGGCGTGGATGAAGTCCTCGATGTCGGGATGGTCGCAGCGCATCACGCCCATCTGCGCGCCGCGCCGGCTGCCGGCGGATTCCACCGTCTCACAGGAACGGTCGAACACGCGCATGTAGGAAACCGGGCCGCTGGCGCGCGACTGGGTGCCTTTCACCAGCGCACCCTTGGGGCGGATGGTGGAGAAATCGTAGCCGACGCCACCGCCCCGGCGCATGGTTTCGGCGGCCTCTTCCAGGGCCACGTAGATGCCCGGCCGGCCGTCGCTGATCCCGGAGATCGCATCGCCCACCGGCTGCACGAAACAGTTGATCAGGGTCGCCTGGAGGCCGGTGCCAGCCGCCGAGTTGATGCGCCCGGCCGGGATGAAGCCGGCCTCCATGGCGTGGAAGAAAGTCTTTTCCCAGTGCGCCCGCTGCGCCTTTTTCTCCACCGAAGCCAGTGCCTGCGCCACCCTGACGCGCACATCGACGACGTTCTGTTCGTCGCCTTTGGCATATTTTTCCAACAGCACTTCACTGGAGATGGCCTGATCGGCCAGTTCGGGGAACAGGGCTTCCTGCATGGTGGTGTCCTCACACTAGATATATGGTGGAAGTCGCTTTTTAGACACTATGGGCAGTGTTTTCAAGCACTATTTTCATTGCTGAACCTGATTCGCAAACTGCCTCGGTAATCGTAGGTTGGGCAAAGCGAAGCGTGCCCAACATGGCGACGGATTGTTGGGCACGCTTCGCTTTGCCCAACCTACGCTTCAATCCCTTGCTAATCAGGTTGCTGAAACTTGGCGTTTCCTGCGGCCCACCACGGCGGCGGCATTTCTGCCGGAAAGGGAAAAATCAGGGGCTGGTGAGCGTCGCCACTACCGGCGTATGGTCCGAAGGGCGTTCCAGCTTGCGCGGTGCCTTGTCGACCTCCACCGCCGTGCAGCGCGTGGCCAGTTCCGGCGATAACAGGATGTGGTCGATGCGCATGCCCAGGTTGCGGCGGAAACCCGCGGCGCGGTAATCCCACCAGGAAAAACTTTTTTCCGGCTGCTCGAACAGGCGAAAGGCATCCGTCAGGCCAAGGCCCAGCAGCGCCCGGAATTGCTCGCGCTCCGGTTCCGACACCAGCACATTGCCCACCCAGGCCGCCGGGTCATGCACGTCGCGGTCTTCCGGCGCGATGTTGTAGTCGCCCAGCAGCGCCAGACGCGGGTGGCGCGCCAGTTCGTCCTTGAGCCAGGCGTTCAGCGCATTCAGCCAACGCAGTTTGTAGAGATATTTGTCGGAGTCCAGGCTCTGGCCGTTGGGGATGTAGACGCAGACCATACGAATGCCGTCCACCGTGGCCGCCAGCACCCGCTTCTGTTCATCCGCGAAACCGGGAATGTCGGCCTGGACATCGGCCAGCGGCGCGCGGCTGACGATGGCGACGCCGTTATAGGTCTTCTGTCCGGCGTAGGCGACCTGGTAACCGGCGGCTTCGATTTCCGCGCGCGGAAACTTCGCGTCTTCTGTTTTGGTTTCCTGGAGGCAGACCACATCAGTCTGGGTCGTGGCCAGCCAGTCGAGCAGATGTGGCAGGCGCACTTTCAGGGAATTGACGTTCCAGGTGGCGATTTTCATGGGGCGGAAGCGCGCAAAAGTGGGGTGGTAGACTGCCGCGCCATGCAACTTCTGACTCTGCTCGGCGTGGCCTGGTGCCTGGCTGTGGCCGCCATTCTATTACCGCATCGGCGCGCGCTGATCGCGCTGTGGCGCGAGCCGGTCATGCGCCATCCGCTGCTGATCGTGGAGAGCGACGACTGGGGCGCCGGGCCGCTGGAGCAGGCGGCGGCGCTCACCGCCATCACGGATTGCCTGGCGCGGCACCACGACAGCCGGGGCCGCTCGCCGGTGATGACCGTGGCCCTGATCCTGGCCCTGCCCGAGGCGAACGCGGCCACCCGCGCGCGCCTCCTGGATAGCCCCGAATTCGCGCCGATATTCACGGCGCTGCAAGCCGGCATCGCGCGCGGCGTGCTGGCGCCGCAACTGCATGGGATGACGCACTTCTGGCCGCCCGCCCTGGCCCGCGCCGCATTGGTTCAACCGCAGGTGGCAGCCTGGCTGGCGGCGCCCGACTTGACCGAGCAACTGCCTTCTCCCCTGCAAAGCCGCTGGACCGATGCATCCGAACTGCCTTCGCTGCCGCTGGATGACGCGCTGGTCCGCGCGGCGGTCGCCGAGGAGGTGGCCGCCTATACCCGCTTGCTGGGCACGCCGCCGGAGGTGGTGGTGCCGCCCACCTTCGTCTGGACCGCCACGGTGGAGGCGGCCTGGGCAGCGGCGGGCCTGCGCGTGCTGGTGACGCCGGGCCGGCGCTTCACCAGCCGCGATGGCGCGGGGCGCCCGGCCGGCATCGACAAGACCATGCGCAACGGCGAGCCGGGCGAGGGAGAGGCCATCTATCTGGTGCGCGACGATTACTTCGAGCCGCTACTTGGGCATACCCCGGAACACGCGCTCGCCGCCCTGGCGCGCAAGACCGAACTGGGGCGCCCCTGCCTGCTGGAGACGCATCGCAACAATTTCCTGACGGCGGCGGGTGGCGACCCCGATCAGTCGCTCGCCGCGCTCGACCGCCTTTACCGGCGGGCGCTCGCCGATTACCCCACCGTGCGTTTCCTGTCCTGCGCGGAACTGGGACAGGCCTTGTATGACAACGATCCCGCCTGGGTCGAGCGCGACCGTCACCGCCGGTTTACCATCTGGCTGCGCCGCGTGGCCGGCCTGCCGCGTTTCGGCAAGGCCGCGCGCCTGATCGGCCTGTTGCCATTGCTCAACCTGTTCGCCCGACCCGACCGCCTCCATCCATGAAGCCCTCTCGTTTGCTGGTCATTTCCGAGTTGTTCCTGCCCACCAAGGGCGGCACCACCGTGTGGTACGACGCGGTGTATCGCCGTCTGGGCGGCAAGGGGACGCACATCGTCACCGCCGCCGTGCCAGATGCCGAAGCTTTCGACCGCGACCACCCCAACAGCATCCACCGGGTCTGGCTGCGGCGGGTCTGGTGGCTGAAGCCGGAATCGCTGGGCATGTATCTCAGGATGCTGCTGCAATCGCTGGTACTGGTGCCGCGCCACCGTTTCGACGCGGTGCACGGCGCGCGCGCCCTGCCCGAGGGCCTGGTGGCCTGGATGGTGGCACGCCTCATCCGTAAACCCCTGCTGATCTACTGCCACGGCGAGGAACTCACCACCTGGGGCAAGGGGCGTAAGTTTCGCGCCATGCTATGGGTGTATCACCATGCCGACGCCAACATCGCCAACAGCGAGTACACGCTGGAAGAAATGGTGCGCCTGGGCGTGCCGCGCGAGTCCATCACCCTGATCTACCCCGGCGTCGATACCGCGCGTTTCCGCCCGGGCTTGCCTTGCGACGACCTGAAGCAATCCATCGATCTGAAACCGGGGCAGAAGTTGATTCTGTCGGTTGGCCGTCTGGTCAGGCGCAAGGGCTTCGATCAGGTTATCCGCGCGATTCCGGAATTGGTTCGCCAGGGAATCGACGCACGCCATGTCTTGATCGGTATCGGCGAAGACCACGACTACCTCTCCAGCCTGGCGCGGGAACTGGGGGTGGCTGATCGCGTGCATCTGATCGGCCCGGTCAGCCCGGAAGACCTGCCGCGTTGGTACAACGCCTGCGACGTTTTCATCATGGCCAACCGCGAAATCAACGGCGACACCGAGGGCTTCGGCATGGTGTTCCTGGAAGCGGCGGCCTGCCGCAAACCCGCCATCGCCGGTGACGCCGGTGGTACCGGGGCGGCGGTGCTGGAGGGGGAAACCGGGTATCGCGTCGATGGCACCAGTGTTCAGGCCGTGGCAAGCGCATTAGCCACCGTGCTGGGTGACAAGTCATTGGCGGAGCGATTGGCACGCGCAGGGCAGAAACGCGTGGAGTCGGAGTTCAGTTGGGATTCGGTGGCTACGAAGACTCGTGCGCTCGTATGACGCCAGGCAATTGAAAAGGGAGATCGATCAGATGAATACCGTAGTTCTTTTTCGAGCCATATTGGTTGGCCTTATGGCTTTGTCATTGCATCCACTGGCAATGGCTGATTTCACGGCTACCCCAGAAGAAACAAAAATGTGTGTGGCTACAATATGGAACCGACAGGTCCATGGAGACCAGAATTGGTCGCATGTTCACCACTACTGTGACTGTGTTCGCTTTACCCACCGGGCATATCGTTCAATGGTGAAAAGCAAGGCAGATTTTAAATACAACCTTGGCGAGGCCTTGGGTGGCTGCAACTATGTTATTAGCCGTGTGACTCCGGATTTTATATTGCTCCCGGAGATATATCTTCAGAAAGGAATAATTTATTCATTACAAGGGCAGGATGCTCTTGCCGCAGCAGAATATCTAAAGGCAATAAACAGCGATCAGAGTCTGGTTAAGGCCTATGTCGGTATGGCCGAATTCTTCATCAAGAAAAACGACAAGAAAAAAGGGCTGGAAATAATAACCAAGGGTTTGCAAAACAATCCTGAAAGCAAGGCTCTAAAGCGAATGTACAAGGAGTTGGGCGGGAATATGCCCTACCCCGCGCCATCGGCACCCACACCGGTAGCTCGGGTTGAGCAACCTGTGGTTGATAGTGAAGCAACTGTTCCGGCACCTGTTGCGGAACCGTCGCGGCCGCGGGATAAGGTAGAAAAGCAGGAAGCCATGGGGGCGGAAATAAACTCGCCGGTGGCGGGGTACAGAGAGATCGGCTCGCCTACGAATCCCTGGTGCCGTTTCTGCACTGACACGCCTGCCGCGCCACCGGCTTCTTCTCCATCCACGCCTGGAGTTGTGCCCAGAGACTGGAAGTGATTTCCGGCTGTGCCGCCGCCACATCGCGGCGGCAATCCGGGTCGGTCTCCAGGTCGAACAGCCGCAGCAGCCGGCCCTCGACCAGCGGCTGATAGACCAGTTTCCAGCGCCCGCATCGCACCATGCGGTCCTTGGCGACGACGATCCGATCCTGGTATTCCGGTTTGATCGCCATCGTGCCGGTGCCCGGGTCCGGTATCTCCAGCATCTCCAGCAAACTTGGGTAACTCAGATGGCCGTCCGGCCGGCCCGGCACCTTGGTCAACCAGGTGCCGGTTTCGTGGAAGGCGGGTAGATCCGGTTGCGCGCCGCCGCGCAAGGCGTCCACCAGAGACACGCCCTCCATCACGGGGACGGCGGGCAGGCCCAGCAATTCCAGCAGGGTGGGGGCCAGATCGACGCTGCGGGTGATGCCATCCAGGCGAGTGGCCGCCGGCAGCGACGGCCCGGCCATGACCACCGGCACCCGCGCCGAGAAGTCGCCGATGGCGGAGTTGCCCTGGCCCCAGGTTTCATGTTCGAAGAACTCCATGCCGTGGTCGCTGTAGACCACCACCAGGGTGTTTTCGGCCAGGCCGCTGGCTTGCAGGTAATCGAGAATGCGGCCCGCCTCGTCGTCGAAGCTTTTCACACAGCCGTCGTAGAGATCGAGGATCTGCTCCAGGTCGAACTCCGCGCGCGGTTCGCCCTGGCGCCGGATGATCTCGAACGGGTCGGTCAGTTTCGCCATGGCGAACTTGGAGGGGCCGCGATAGTTGGGGTCGGCGTACATCGTGTAATAAGGGTATTCGCTGGCGAACGGCGGGTGGGTGCTGGCCATGAATACGTTGAGAAAGAACGGCTGTTCTTCGCCGCCCAGGCGCCGCAGCATCTGGCGCGCGCGCAGGCCCAACTGGCGGGTGAGCGGCACGCCGGCCAGGTAATAAACCTCCTCCAGGAAAAACTTGCCGATGCGATTGGCCAGGAACAGGGACAGGAACAGCCGGATGTCTTTCGGCCCCTGGCGCATGAGGAAACGAATGTTCCACTGGTCGCCCGGCAAATCGAGCTCCTGAAACCCGAGGTCGAATTTCCCCAGGTCCGAGCCGGCCCAGTCGCTCAGCGCCGCCGTGTGATAGCCGGCCTCGGCCAGGAGGCCGGGCAGGGTGGGCAAGGCCAGCCGGGTCTGCCGGTCGGTGACGAAGTTGTCGCGAACGCCGTGGGTATGCGGCCAGGTGCCGGTCATCAGGGAAAGCAGGCTGGGCGCCGTGCGCGCGCAGGGCACATAGCAATGCGTGAGGGTGGCGCCACGTTGCGCCAAACGGTCCAGATTGGGCGTGAGGGCGCGGCGATAACCGGCATGTCCCAGGCGGTCGGCGCGCAGCGTATCGGAGCCGATCATCAGCAGGTTGGGGCGAGATTGGGGGGGGGAAACTTCCAGCGGCGCCGGCTCGCTTTCCTCCACAAAGGCCCGATAGAACAACAGGGCCAGCCCATGCAACACGACGATGCCGAGCACGGAAAGCACGGCGCCATGCATGAGCAGCATGACCGCGCCGATTGCCACCCAGGCGAGATAAATCCCCCGCAGCAGACGCGACACGGCGGCCAGCCGGCCGGGAGACAGGCGCTCCCAAAGCGGATAGAAGCGATGCGCCGCATACAGGGAGGAGGCGACGATCACCCCCGGGGAACGGTGCAATACCCGGCAGAACTGGAGAAAGGCCAGCAACCCAAACGAACTGATCGAAGCCAGCGCTGCGGCTTCCGGGTGATAGGGGGTGGCGAAAACTACCACCCCCAGCAGATAGGCCAGGCCGCCCGGCAGGGCCAGCAGGTTGGCCAGCAGAAACACGGCCAGGGTCAGCCTGACCAGGCTGAGCAGGGCATAAGCGCGGTGGCGCGCCAGAATTTCGCGCCGCACCGGCCCGGTCTGGCTAAAGTCGACCAGCGACTTGGCCAACAACAACAGCGCAAAGCCAAGCGCCACCAGGCCCGCCGTGTTGCTGGCCCGGATGGCCAGGGCGAGAAAACTCGAATCATCCATAGGGGGTCAGAGCTTTTGCCGCGTCACGACCGCCAGCAGCAGGCCCAGCGAGCGCCGGCCCCGGCTGAGCGGGGCCAGCAGCAGGGCATGCAGCAGATCGCCCGCCGCCCGCGCGGCATGGCCTTTGCGATAGGCCCACTTGGCGTAGTCGGAGAGCATGGCGGCGTAGGCACTCCGCCAGAACCCGCCGCGCAGGGTCGGAGGCAGCAGGCGGCGGTTCTTGCGCATCACCCGAATGGCGGCGGCGCGCATCACGTCGAGATTGCCGCTCATGCTGTCGCCGCGTTTTTCGATGGCCGTCAGGGGGTCGTCGAGGCAGGCGTAGTCGCCCAGCGCCGCCAGCCGCATCCACATGTCGATGTCTTCCAGGCTGCGTAGCGATTCGTCGAAGCCGCCCGCGCGCGTGAAGGCCTCGCGCCGGGCCATCACGGCCGAGCCGCTGCCGGCGACATGGGCATTGGCCGCGAAGATGCATTGCAACGCCGGCCGTTCCTCGGCGTGGCAGCGCCAGTCGGCCAGACGCCGCCCCTCCGGGGTGAACACCAGGGTGGTCGTGGAGCAGAACAACAGCGACGGCCGGCTATCCAGCAGCGCCATCTGGCGTTCGAGTTTTTCCGGCAACCACCAGTCGTCGGCGTCGAGAAAGGCGACGTACTCGCCGCGCGCGGCGGCGATGCCGGCATTGCGCGCGCTGGACAAACCGCCATTGGTTTTAACGACCACTCGCACGGCGGCGCCGTAGCCGGCCAGGATTTCGCTGGTGCCGTCGCGGCTGCCGTCGTCGACGACGATCAGCTCGAAGTCGCGCCAGGTCTGCGCCAGCACGCTGTCCAGCGCGCGGGCCACACACCAGGCGGCGTTGTAGGCGGGGATGATGACCGAGACGCGGGGCGGGGTTTCAGGCATCCGTGTCATAGCCCAGTTCATTCATCAGCGGCCGGATCATCGGCAGGATGCGTTCGACCGCCTCGGGATTGTGGTCCTTCCACTTCTGTTTCCGGGGCGCGCCCTTGACGATGCTGGTCGGGGCGAGGTTGGCGCAACGCGCGCGCAGGGCCGCGTCGAAGGGAATGTCCAGGCGCGCGAAGGCTTCCTGGAACATCTCCACCGGCCGCTCGAACAGGTCTTCGTAGCGCAACTGAACCCAGCGATCTTGTGGAATCAGGCGCTTGCCTTCCAGGGCCAGACGGTTCGCGCTCAGCCACTGAAACGCGCAAACCTGTTCCAGGCTGGCCTGGTTGTAGTCGCGCCAGCCGGGTGGCAGAAAGAAATGCCACTCGCTGAATTCGCCATCGTTGATCGCCACGGGCTCCGGCGAGGGGCCGAAGAACTGGCTCAGATGAAAGGCGCCGTCGCTCCGGCCCAAACGCCAGCCATCCATCATGGAACTGATGTTGTCGCGCCCATCGCGCTGGATGAAGACGTACTTCGCGTTGGGAAACAGCGTGTGCAGATAGGGCACACGCAGGGTGTTGATGCAGGTCTTGTCCAGCACCTGGCCACGCCCCAGGCGCTGATAGAAAAAACGCAGCGCCGCCTGGCGATGTTCCGGCCGCGCCTGTTCCGCGCCCGCCGCCTCGGACAGCCAGCCATTGTTGAGCGGGCCATACAGACCATTCCAGAACTCCGGAATTTCCACCCCCAGGCTGAGAAATTGCGGCACCGCCGCCAGGGTTTCATAGGTCACCGTGGTGCCGGAACGGGAGCAGCCCAGCACGAATACCGGATCGGGCATGGCCGGCCGGACAGCGTCGAAATACAGGCCACGCGCGCGGTATTTCAGCGCGCGCAGGTTCTTCGCCCGGATCTCCGGGTCGAGCAGTTTGAGCAGTTTTCGCGGGCTGGGCACGATGGCTGACGGAAAGCGTGGTTGGAATCAGCCGCGCCGGGTGGACTGGTCGAGCACCACCTGGCGATAGCCCTTGATTTCGCCCAGGGCGGCGGCGAACCGGATGAGGAAGAAACGGGTGCGCGGCCAGTGCAGGCTGAACAGTGCCCGAACGAGATAGCCTGCCGCCTTGCGGTAGGTGAACAGCGGCACCTTGTCGGCGCTATGGCGCAGGCGCACCGATGAGGACGAGCGCTCGAACGCCTTGCGGATCAGATAGAACAGGCGCAGACGCTCGGCATCGACATAGTGATGTTGCACCACCGCCGGCTGATAGCGCAGCCGCGCATTCTGCGCCAACGCGCGGCGTACCCATTCGAGGTCTTCCGCGCCGCCCAGGTCATGGCCTTTCGGCCCGAAATCGGTGGAGAACGCGCCCACCTGCGCCAGCAATGCGCCGCGCATGAACAGGTTGCCGCCGCCGGGCAACGGGCCGTCGTCGTCGATGTCCCGAGCCTCGGGTCCAAGGTCGTAGCGTGGCACCGGCAAGGGGTAGATGCGATAGGGGCCGTCGTCATGCACCCATGTGGGCTCGCTTCCATTCCAGTCGGGCAGGATGCGGCCGCAGAACAGATCCACCGTGGGATGGGCGGCGGCGGACTCGGCGATGGCGCACAGATAATCGGCATCGACCCGATGGTCGTCGTCGACAAAGGCGACGATGTCCGCGACGACACGCGGCATCGCCTGGTTCAGCGCATGGGATTTCCCCGGGGCCGGTTCCTCGAACCAGGTGAGCGGCAACCAGCCCCGCGATTCGGCCTGTTCGCGATAGTGCTCAAGGAAGGCCTGGGTTTCATCACGACAGGCGTTGGCCACCACCAGAATGTCCACCCGCCACCCGACCGGGCGCGGGATGCCATTCAGCGAGTCCAGCGTCCGTTCCAGCAGGTCGGCGCGGTTGTGCGTGCAGATCAGGATGGTGAGGCGGTTCATCGCGTGCTCCGGTCTTCAGTCATGGCGAAGGCCGCCCCCTGGCCCAGCCGATGATCTGGCCCAGGAAATAGGCGACGTTCATCTCCCGGCGCAGCGTCGCGTTGCGACCGCCCGCTCGGAAATCGCGCCAGACGGCGACGCAGGCGCGCAGCAGTTGGCCATAGAAATATCGAGGTGGCAGGCGCGATCCCGTACCCCGCTCCCGGATCGCCTCCATGCGACCCTGGCGGTAATGCAGATCGAGGAAGTAGCGTCGATTCAGTTTGACCGCCTGGATGCGGTGGTGGATCACCGCTTCGGGCGCCCACCATATCTTGAATCCGGCTCGCAGAAGCCGGCGGTAGAAATCCACGTCTTCGCCACCGTTGTTTTCGCTACCCAGGCGTCCAAGCGCGGTGTCGAATCGGCCCACGCTGTCGCAGAGGTTGAGGCGAAACCCAAAATTGCCCGTGTAGAGGGGAGTGGAGGGTAGCGTCAGCGGCATGGCCTGGTCGGACCAGTCCAATTTTCCGAGAAAACCCAGCAATTCATCACTTAGCCAAGCTGGACGAGGGTCCTCGAACAGCACCTCGATACGTCCGCCGAAGGCGTCGGGCGCGTGAGTTTCGATCAGCCGTTCGTAGGCGCATAGCCAGTCCGGGTCGGCGGTTTCATCGTCGTCGATGAAGATCAGATATTTCCCTCTTGCTTCCTGGATGGCCCGGTTGCGTGCGCTGGCAATGCCAAGTCGCTCTTCACGCACGATCCTGGTGTCCCAGCCTTGCGGCCAGACATGCCGAGCCAGCACCTCCCGGGTTGGGTCGCTGCTGGCGTTGTCGATAATCAGGAGTTCCCAGTTTTCCCTGGGCGAGCGTATCCGCGGCAAATCGGCCAGCGTGCGCACCAGACGATCAGCATGATTGTGTGTGCAGAGCGCGACGGTATAGGCGAGGGTCATGCGCCGCCCCCTCCGGGGAGGCGACTAAGCAGCCGCGCCAGAAAATAACGGACGACCTGCGCGAGGCTGCCGTCGTTGCCGCCGAATCGCATCTTCCGCAACAACATGGCCGGTGTATCGGTGCCGAAAATATCCAGACGGCGTATCCGGTAACGATCCACATCCTGTCGGTTGAAACCGGGCTGTGTGGCGAACGCGGCGCGGTATCCGGCCGCCCGGGTTGCCGCCACGACCCGTTCGTCGAGGTGGCCGAACGGGTAGGCGATGTAGTCCACCGCATGGCCCAGTAGTCCGGAAAGCGCCCGCCTTGAACCGGCAAGCTGATCGGCGAGCTCGGCGTCATTCAGCGTCGGCAGGCTGGCATGGCTGCGGGTGTGGGAATGAAAGCTGCACCCGCGTCCCCGCATGTCGCGTATTTCATCCTCGTTCAGCAGCGGATAGGTCTGGCCCGATGGGTTGGATTGTCGTGTCCAGACATCCTGGCCACCAATCAAATCGCTCAACAGGAATACGGTGAACGGCCACCGCAATGACTCCAATACGGGCAGCGCGTGCTCGCGCACGCCTTGAAAGCCGTCATCAAAAGTCAGAAGGAACGCCCCCTCCGGCAACGCGTCGCCCCCCTCCAGCCAGGCCACGAACGCGTCGATCCCGACTGGCTGGTAGCCAGCGCCGGCCAGTGCCCGCACGTGCGCGGCAAAGCCGGCGGCACTGATGGCGTAGCGCGCCTCCCAGGCGTTATGCGCCTCACCGACGCGGTGATACATGAGCACGGGTACGCGCTGTGTATGGCTCATCACGCCCCCTTCCTGGTCAGCCGCGCTTCCCCGCTGCGAAGAGGAATGGGGATTCTGGATGCGGCATGGCGGAAGCCCGCAAGCCCGCGAGATGCTCTGCTCACGTTGGCCGTTGATGATGTTGGGGCACATATTCCCCCCTTTTTAAAAGGGAGGGCGGGGGGGATTCCTGAGGCCGATGTACCGGCAAAAGCGGCCAAATCCCCATTCCCCCTTCGAGAAAGGGGGACGCCACTCCACCACGCGTTTTTACGTTGATCAACGACTAACACGGACAGAGCCGTGCAAAAGGTATCTGATATGGGCATTTCAGTCGTCGAATTGGTGGATTCAGAGCTTTTGCGCGGTAATGAATACACTGCCCCTGATCGTCGGATAACGATCCACTATCTTGAATCCCAACAGGGAAACCACTTTGTCGATTGTTTCAGTAGAGTGGTAATTGTACGCATAGACGGGATCTTTCTTGGCCATGTTTTCGATTAACACTTTCCAGCCGGCATCGGTGGATATATCGAAATGGTCGAATACGAAAAACCCACCCGGCTTCAGAACGCGCGAAAACTCCTGGAGGTAACGGTAGAAATAAGTGAGATTGACGCCCGTGAACATGGATGTGCAAAACCCCAGGTCGAGCCAGCCATCGGATTCAAACGGCAGTGACGTTCCGGAATTCAGGTGGAAATGTGTGGCGGGATTATTCGGCAGATATGATTTAAGAAACTCGATGGCAAAAGTATCGATATCGACAATGTGAAATTCGCCTTGCGAAATTTTATTATTGAGATGCCTCGTATAACAACCGGAACCAGGCCCGAGCTCGCATATTCTCGATGTCGCGGAAATGCGGGGAAATACCAGTTTTTCAAGTTCCCGCAAGGCCGGCTTGAGCTGGTCCTTTTCGATGAATTCATTGATTTCCATACCGGCTTGTTTCGCCTCCTCAAGCCATTGGAGTGTGCAGGCCTGATTTGGATATATCCTGGTTATCTGTAGATCCAATGGCGACAAGATTGCATTGATGCCACGCTTGATGGAAGTAATCATAGAATCGCTCACGGACGTTGTTTTCATTGGTTTCTCCTTGTTTCGTGACTGTTCAGCCCGCTGGGGCATTTTGCTTGTGTGTAGTGTTGGCGCCTCGCCGGTGTTTTTAAAAGACGCCGACGAGGCGCCGGCGCTACAGGAAAGGCCCGTTTCTCCGGTGCGATTGCGACGGGCTGAACAGTCACCTTGTTTCAAGCATTGCGACAGACGTTCATGTACGTTTCCAGTCGGACAGGTTGACGATGCCGCGATACAGCGATAGCGGGAGCAGCGCGGCAATGATGTGGCGCAAGTCCCGGAGCGCATAACTGCGACTCGCCGCCGCATGGCGAAACAACTTATGTGCCGAAACCAGATCGCGTTTCCAGAATGCCCGGTAGGCCTGGCGCAACACCTGGCCTTCCGTGAGATCGCGCATCTTAGCCTTGGGTAGGTGCCTGACCAGCGCGGGATTGGCGCGGATGAAATCCTTCTGCGCTGTCAGCGCATCGAGAACCTGCCGCCACTTCACCGCTGATACCTGCCCCTTGTCATGCCAGCGATAGAAGGCCAGCACCTCCGGCACCCGCTTGATGCGGCGTGTCAGTGCGAGTGCGCGCAGCCAGAAATCGTAGTCCATCGCGGAAAAGCGCCGTTCCGAGAAACCACCGAGTTGGTCGACCAGGCTTTTCGGCATCAGGGCGGCATGGATGGGCCAGGGGCAGGTGCGCACGAAAGTGGCAACCGGGTCCCCCGTTTCGTACTCCGGTGGCACATAGGGCTCGGACGTGACGCCATCGCCAACGTTTTGCCAGCCGCAGTAGGCAAGGTCCACCGCATTGTCCATGAGCGCGCCGTACAGTTTTTCCAGCGTATCGGGCAACCACCAGTCATCCGCGTCCAGGAAGGCGATGTATTTCCCCGTGCAATTCTTCAGCCCGATGTTCCGTGCCGGAAACGGACCCAGACGGCTGCTGTGCAGCAGTTTGATGCGCCCTGGATGTATTTCAGCCAGGCCCTGTACCAGGTCCACGGAGTGGTCGCTGGAGCCGTCGTCCACCACAATCAATTCAACCTCGGGCCAGCTCTGCCCCATGACACAGCGCACCGCCTCTTCCACATAGGGCGCGGCGTTGTAGCAGGGCATGACCACACTGATGCGGTCCGGGACAGGCGGTGGTAGCGACATGGCGTCTCCTAGAGCAACAAGCCTTTTACTTCGGGCATGCGCGCGATTACCGCATAGCCCCAGCGGGTATAAGGGTGCCTGGCATGCCTGCTACGAAGCCAGGAGTTGCGTTTCCATCCGGACAGTTCATCCATCGTGTGCAGCCAGGCCCAGATGGGCAGCGTGAACCCCGTTTTGGGTCGGTTGAGTATGGCTTCGGGAAGACCATTGGCCAGGACACGCGACAACACCGACTTGCCTTTCCCGAATCGCCCGAGCGCGGCCAGGCCGGCCACTTGTTCCGTCAGACGGTGATCCACCAGTGGCGTGCGCAGTTCCATGGAATGCGCCATGCCCACCCAGTCGCTATCACGCAGCAACTGATTGCGCATGTAGCGGGTCGACTCCAGAAGGCTGACCTGCGCAAAAGGAGTGAGACCTTTCGGCAGAACTTCCCAGGTGGAGGCGCCAAGCAGCTCATCCAGGCCCGCGAGGCATACCTCACGCGGCAGTAGCTTCGCCAGTTCCCAGGGCATAAGCAAACCGCGTTGCCATAGGTAAGCGACTTGCGGATCACCCACCGCCGACCACTTTTCGCTATCGCGCGGCGGCATGTGCTTCAACATCTTGGCCAGCAGCGCATAGGCTTTGCCATAGGCGCTTCCTACCCAGGGCTGACCCTGCCAGCTAGAGGCACCCGCCTGTATTGCGGCGATTCGATCAAAAGACGAGTAGCCCCCTAACAATTCATCGCCGCCAAGGCCGGAAATGGCAACCTTGAGCCCCGCACGGCGGGTCGCTTCCGTGACCAGCCAGGTATTGATGCCATCCACCGTGGGCTGATCCATGGCGGCAAGGAAAGCCGGTACCGTCTCGTGTGCGTGCCCCAGGGCAATAGTGGCGACGGTGTTCGGCACTCCGAAATGGCGCGCCGCCGCTGCGGCAGCAGGTGCCTCGTCGCTATCCTTGCCGAGGAATTCATCGGCCGTGACGGTAAATGTCTGGATATTCTGGCCGGCTTCGTGAGCAAGGCCCACCAGTGTGCAGGAATCAAGCCCGGCTGAAAGAAAGGCTCCCACCGGGACATCCGCCACCAGATGAGCGCGCATCGAATCAGCCAACGCCGCCCGTAGAAAGTCGACCTCCTGGCCCAGGGGGATCGCCCGCGCTGCTTCAATCGATTGCAATAGCGCATCGCCAAGACGCCAGTAGGCTACCGGCGCCGCTGTCCGCTGGCGGCTGAGCAGCAGCATGTGCCCTGCCCGAAGTTCATGTATTCCCTGATAGAACGTAAGGGGCTCGGGCACACTGCCCCAGATCAGAAAGCCCGTGAGTCCACCCGGCGAAACGCGACGCGGCAACGCGCCTCCGGCAAGCAGCGCCTGCACCTGGGAAGCGAAACGGAAGGTATTGCCATTGTCCGAGTAATAGAGCGGTTTGATTCCGTGGCGGTCTCGCGCCAGGAATAACTGTTGTTCCTGTTCATCCCAGATAGCGAAGGCAAACATGCCGCGCAGGCGCTGGAGCATGTCCACGCCGTCGCGCCGGTAAAGTTGCAACAGCACCTCGGTATCACTGTGGCCACGGAATACCGTTCCAGAGCGGGCAAGCTCCTCGCGCAGTTCCACGTAGTTGAAAATCTCGCCGTTGTAACTGATGGTGTAGCGGCCATCGCTGGTCGACATTGGTTGAGTACCAAGTTCCGACAGATCGATGATTGCCAGCCTGCGGTGCCCCAGGCCCACCCGTCCAGCGGACGAATACCAGACCCCGGCCCCATCCGGTCCACGCGCCCACATCGCATCACGGGTACGCAATATTTCCGCGCGGTCTACCTCTGGGGCACCAGCCGCATAAGCGTAGATGCCATTGATTCCACACACGCTTCAGGCTCCCATGATCTCTTGACGTATGACATCAAGGTAGGCCCGTCCCCATTTTTGATCGGGCTCGACATAATTCCCCTCCGCCCACTCATTCCAGGCCTTGAGGAAGACGATGCGCTCGTCGGACGGGCGATCACTGACCCGCGTGACGGCCTCGTGCAGCAGCCCACGAAAGAGCTCCGGGGTCGCATTCTCAATGACCAGTCCTCGCATACCCGAGCGCGGCGAGTTATCCCAGTTTGGCAGCACAAGCGGGTAATCCGGCCAATCGGCGGGATGTGTGCGCAGCAGTATGGGCAGCACTTCCCGGTAATCCCAAATAGACAGCTTGTGCTTGTTCCCTTGTAGAGCAAGCTTGACCTTGGTGCTGAAGTGCCGCCACGGAATCCGCCCGTTTTTGTCCGGCAACGCCTGCATGGTGCTGGCATCGAGTCCGCGCGGGCGCGGGTCCCAATGTTGCTGGTAATGTGAAATACCGATCAGATAAAGCCCGGGGAGGCCAGCCTTGGCTGCCCGTTCACGCCAGAATTCGACTACGTTGCTCACCTCGGGGATGTCATCAGGGTCATAGATGACGAAGACAGGCTTTCCGTCGACAGTGAGATAGCGGTGATCGGTGAAAGCACGCAGCAACCAGTCGAAGTGGGCGGCATGGTCATCCCATCCCGGATAGCGTTGCTCGATGAGCGTGTCGTTGGTGCCCTGCCAGATACTGTTCCAAGAATGGTTGGCCCAGCATAGGCAGAACGGGAAATCAGGCTCGCCGGAATCGAGAATCTCGTTGACTGGACGCTCCAGGATGCGGCGACCATCACCAAACCAGTAGTGGTAATAACAGAAACCGCCTACGCCGTATTCCTTGGCCAGATCGGCCTGCGCGTGGCGCGATTCAGCCAGACGCAAGTCGTAGAAGCCCAGATCGGCCGGAACATGGGGCTGATAATGCCCTGGAAACAAGGGCTTGGCCTTGGCCACGTTGGTCCACTCCGTGAACCCCTTGCCCCACCAGACGTCGTTCTCCGGGGTAGGGTGAAATTGGGGCAGGTGGAAGGCGATGAGGCGAGCGCGTGAAGTCATGGGGCCGCTCCCACACGGGGCGCTGCGATGAATGAATGTTCAACAAATAAAAGTGGCATAGCCAAAAAAAGGGTGTTCATAGGGTTTCTTGCTCCCAGTCCGCCAGCAGATTGATACGGCCTTCATCCCTGACTTTTTCGTAATACCGCCGGTCGGCGGTGATCAGCGTGGCGCCTGGGGTATGCAAGGCCACGGCATGATAAAGGGTATCGAACAGGTGGTGCTGGTAACGGAGGGCAAGGTCCAGTGCGGTGGCGTGAATATCAGGCGTATCGAGCGTGCGACGCTCGATATTGATCAAATCCAGCAGGTCGTCGTGAGCCTCACACGGCTTTTCACGAACAAGTACAGCGGCAACCTCGGCGATGAAATGAGGCGGCTGAATCATTCGGATGCGTGCATCACCGATACGAGTCAAGAGGGCTAGAGCGTGCTCCACCTCCCGCTCATTGTCGTGGAGCTGCAAGAACCATTTCAGGGCAACACTGGCATCTAACACGACCAAAGTCATGAACGATCCGCTTCCCGCGCGGCCTGTAGTTCTTCAGCAGTAACGAGAGGCGCGTGCGTGCGTCGTTCCAGAATTCGAGCAATGGCATCGTGGCTCAGTTGCCTGCGCCGCGCGCGTTCCACCGCCTCCAGCATCAGTTCGGAAATGATCGCGCTCTTGTTCTGGCCCAGAAAAGTCTCGTTGAAGACCTGTTTCACTTCTTCCGGGACGCTGAAATTGACGGTACTCATGAGGGCCTCCATTACCATTGTTGAAGATTTCAACAATACGATTGTCATGCGGTGACACGGCAAGTGTCAAACCAGGTTTATCGCCACTACTACTTGTCAAGTGCCGTCTTATCCAAGTCGCGGAGAATAGCCCGCCAAGCCGCACCGACCTCCGCCTCTTCCCTCGCTGGCGAATAGTGCTCACGGATAAAATCGGCGGCTAAGCGACCCTTTTCCAGAACAGTGGCGGGATTCTGCTCATAAGACTTGATGACTTCCTCCACCGTCCTGGCAAAACCGATAATGTCGCCCTGCTCAATTGGGTAAGAAAACTCTGGACGGAAGAATTCCCTGCCACCACCTCCATGAAAGCCGATGGCAACACAACCGCACGCCATTGCCTCGGCGGGGGGCAGGCCGAAGCCCTCAGGGTAGCCAAAACTCAGGAACAGCAATGAATCACGGTAAATGCTGGCCACTTCAGTCTGTGGCATGTTGATAAAAGGTACGATGTCAAAGCCCTTCAAGACACCCCGAAACTTCAGGATATTGATGACCTGCATTGCATCAGCCTGGTTCTTGATTCGTGAGAAACAGATTTGTTTCTTTTTCTTCGCCTGAAAGAAAAATCGCTGTGGATCAATGGACAGGCGAAAAAGATGTAATGGCATCTCTGGAAATACGTGCTTAAGATATGCTTCACCATCAACTGAATTTATCATGGTGGCAAGCACATCATGGTGTTGATATGGCGTGATCAATCTGTCGCGCTGGAATGAATAGCCATGAAAAGTCAAATAGCAATTCTGGTTCAACACCACCTTTTTTATGCCACGCCCATAAGCCACCGCCAAATCGGGGCCATAATTCTCGGGAATGACAAGAATATCACCGGCGCCAATTCTAGAAGCAGGCCCACCACTGATAGGTAATTCGACAATATAATCCGCGTTGAGTCGCCGCTTGATCTTGTTCACCAGCCTGTCAGCGACGCCGTTGCGCCAATAGACAATAGGCGTATTGTTTTCAAACCAGCTTACACGAAAACCATTGGTTTTATGGACAATATAGGCGGGAATTCCTGATTTATTAAGAATGTCCACATGCCGGTATATAATACGAATTCCACCTACAGGGGTTTTTTGTTCCGGGCAGAGAAAGTAAATCGGCATCGTAAATTATCCAAAATAAACAGAGCGTATGCTGTACGTCAACGTTGCCGCACCTGCTTGGGCAAAGACCTTACGTCTTGCGGACAATCACCAAATCTGGCTAAGAAGTAATCTCTTAACCCCATCAGCTCCGCATGATTTCCTGAAGCTGATAGATTGCGCATAACTTCACGCCACCAACTACTTAGCCCCCAGACTACACTTCGCGGCAAACCACCCTCTCGTTCTCCAAGATGAAATCGTGGAAAAAAAGCGCTACGGAGTCTATGTAGAACATGTCGATACACCCTTAGTCTGTCTAACCAACCAAGATGGCGTCGTGACCACAGCAACTGATTGCGCGCATTGAAATAACGTGCAATTGGGGAATCATCCCCATCTAGAGATGCTGACACCTTGTGCCAAAGCTTGGCAGTAGGGACATAATATATTTTGTAACCAGCTTTTTTTACACGATAGGACAAATCCGTTTCTTCGTAGATTAGAAAGAATGACTCGTCAAAAAAACCTACTTCACGCAGAACATCTGCCCTGGCAAAAAAAGCACAACCATTGGCGTAAGCGGTCTCACAAACCTGATCGAATGAACCATCATCCTGTTTTTGACTGCCACGAGTGGCGTGGCACCCCTGAAGCGGCAACCAGTCTGAGCCAGCATTCCAAAGTACAGTGGGGCGATTGAAGTAAAAGATTTTTGCGCTAAACAGCGCACCATCTAGTCGATTTTCTGCGCACTTGACATACTCATCTAGTAGGCCAGCATCGACTACAGTGTCATTATTAAGCAGGAGTATATAATCTGCGGACTGATTAATAGCCCATTGCATCCCTACATTATTACCACCTGCATAACCAAGATTGCGGCCTGTTTCGATTATCTGAATATGCGGGTATGCTGTCCTGATGGCCTCGACAGATTCATCGAAAGAACCATTATCAACCACAACTGCCAGATAATTCGGATAATTAAGCACATCCACCGAAGCCAGACATTCTAGTGTATCCCTCATGCCATTCCAGTTAAGGATAACCACAACCACTTTTGGACTGTCAGTGCAGTTAGAAAAAAAAGATTGAGTGTCAGGCATTCATTTGTCCGTGAATTTACCGGGGCAGGAAATCTGCTTTGCGATATTTTTATATTTTCGCAATGCCAGGCTAATGCGCCAGATAAGTCTGTGCAAGGGGGAAGGTAACTTGAAGTCTTCAGTCGATACTTCTGAATTGATAACCTCATTTGGTTCAGTAACCACCAATGCTCGCCGGGTGGCCTCAAGATAGGCTCTCCCCGATTCGACATCGGGTTCCAGGTGGCAGCCCTCAGCCCATTCGTTCCAAGCATTGACAAACAAAATCTGCTCGTCACCCTGATGTGCTTTTTGTGTTCGTGCAACCGTGTGTCGCAGCCATTCTTCATATAACTCAGGAGTAGAGCCCACGAGAATGCGGGCGTTTAATTTTCTCCGCGCACTGTTATCCCACATAGGGGTAACACAGTGAAATCGTTTAAATGACGGCTCTAATTTGTTCATGAAAGTGCTTGCGGCGGTTGCATAGGGAATAACATTGTCATCTTGGTATGCAGGTGGAAAAACCCCGAGTTTTGTCAACAATGCTGGTAATCCACCACGAAATTGAAGTGGACCAAGATAATCACCCGAAGGGGCAAACTCTACCGCTGCATCAAAACCAATGCTGGCAGGGTCAATATCACTGACAAATTGTTCCACACGAGCCAGATAGATCTCGCCTATACCGGCGATACGGGCCTCATCGCGCCATATCTCGGCAGTGCTGGCGGGGTCTGGCAACAGCTCCGTTCGGTACACCAGAAATAACGGCTTACCGTCGATACGGATGTAACGCGGGTCAGCAAAGGCGGGCAGCAGTGTCCGAATATGGATGCGGTCATCCTCAATAGAGTGTTGCTGCTCGAGCAGTATGTGTTTGTCGCCACCATCCCAGGCGCGACTCCAGTTTTCGTTGGCCCAACACAGGCAGAAAGGGAAGTCAGGCTTTCCAGACTCTAAAACATCATTAAAGGGACGCTCAAGAATACGTCTGCCGGCAAACCAGTAGTGGTAATAACAGAAACCATAGATCCCATATTCTCGAGCAAGATCCGCTTGCGCCTGCCGCGCTTCGGGCAGACGGAGGTCATAAAACCCGAGGTCTGCTGGCAGATGGGGTTGATAGTGGCCAAAAAAGCGAGGTTTGGTTTTGGCAACATTATGCCATTCTGTAAAGCCAACTCCCCACCAATCATCGTTCTCTGGTACTGGATGATACTGGGGTAAATAAAAAGATATAAGTCGAGTCATAAAGAAAGCGGGCTGTAAAGGTTGAAGCCAAATATATTAATTAATTATATTGTGGCGGTTGACGCAGTTTGGTATGTAGAACGTTAGATGGACTGTATCAATAACTAGTCGCCGGAAATAATGCCAAAAGTCTTCATAAACAAACTCGAATACTTCGAGGTGCTGGGTCCAGACTGGTTTGCTGACCATATAAACTATGCCAACGTGTTTATTCTCGGATTTATCTATTTGGTGTATTTATGCGACACTGAAACTGTAACTATCCACTAAAGTGCGTGTCGAGAAAGATAATATGCGATTGCATACACCTAAGTGGCCGTTAATTGTTCTGTGAGCGTCATCGGCTGCATGGGTATCGGCCTGTTAATGATCGGAACTTATTAATTGAACACGCAGTATGGTAGCTAAACTGATTGTTTCCCGCATCGTCACAGGTAGCGAGACAGGAAAACTCATTTCTGATGTCCATGCAATTCAGCGCGGCCGTCAAGGAACCAGCGCCATACCCTTTCCAGGCCCTCGCAGAAGTCTATCTTGGCTCGCCATCCAGTATCGGATTGGAGCCGGCAGCAATCAAGGACATTGATTGGTACATCAAACGTGCGCAAAGGCATTTGTTCCGCGACTACGACCATGCCGGATTGTTCGGATAGAGCGGAAATGTAGTGCAGCACCTCGTTTGTTGTCAGTCCGGTACCGCTGCCTAAATTGTAACAGCGACCGATATGGCCGGACTCCATAGCCGAAATGATCCCGGATGCAACATCAGATACATGAATGTAATCACGGATTATTTGATCCCCACCGAATACCGTGACCGATTTGCCGTTAAGAATGGAGGCGATTGCCGTGGCAATAAAGCCTTGGCCACGATAGGGGAGTTGACCCTCTCCGTAAGCATTGCCGGGCCGAACTATAGTGACAGGCACATTAAACAAACGGTGGTACATCAGGGCATATTTTTCGACTGCCAGCTTGGTTATTCCATAAGGTGATATTGGGTTGGTCTGATGGTCTTCAATGATGGGAACATGCTGCGCGGGACCGTATACTGTTCCTCCCGATGAAACAACCACAAGCTTACGAATTCTATTACCCTCCGCCGCAACCTGAAAAAGATTGACCGCCTGTGGCAAATTGGTCGTTATATCGTGAATGGGGTTATCGAAGCTACTCTTGGGAACTGTCGAGTAAGCCAGGTCGATGATTTCCTCTACATCAGAAATGGCCCTTTCCAGAAATGCTCTATCCCCATAATCGCCACTTAAATAGGATACCCTTGCATCGAGGCCGATGGGTAATCGATCATGCCTGCCTATAACTCGTACCTCGCGGCCATCCGCCAATAGTCGTTGAACCACATGACGGCCGATAAAGCCACTACCTCCGATGACACAGCAAACCATATCAGCTCAACCTCACGGCCATAGTCTATTAAAAATGTAAGGATTGTAGTGCAATGATTGCTTTTTCAGGCGTCATTGTCACGACTAAGGCTTATAGGGTACCCAACATACCGTAGCAGATCATGTACATAATCCTGAAAATCGAAACGGGTATCTATGATGTGCTGACCTGTCACTCCCATCCGAGTCGCGCGATCTGAGTCAACGAGTAGGGTATTCAGTGCCGCAGCCATTGCATCGCGGTCCTCATAGGGAACAAGAATTCCCGCGCCCTCTTCTAGAAGTTCTGCAAACCCCCCAGCATTTTCAAACCCTACCACAGGCACGCCCACATCCATCGCATCCAGAACAACACTTGGATACGGGTCTTCTCGTGAAGTAATGAGGTAAATATCAGCAGCAGCGATATACCGTAAATACAAGTCTGGATCCTTCACTACGCCTGTGAAGTGTACGTTGCGATTGAGTCCCACTGATTCCACCCATGCCTTGAAGCTGCTTCCCATGTCTGTACCGTCTTCGCCAATCCAGACGAAGTGCACTTCAGGCGATGAACGTACAACTAGCTCAGCTACCTGGCAAAATATGTCTACTCCCTTACGTCGATCACATGGTCCTGCCGCTACAACAATGCGAGCATTTGATCCGATGTGCAGAGCAGCAATCAGATTCGTCCTGGCATCAGCCTTGTCATTCCGATAAGGGTTTGAACGGTAAAGGCCTTGTGGTCTGATCACCGCACGCGAAGCATTCAATTCGGAAATAGGCAAGAAACGATCACGGACGAATTCTGCGGGAAACACTACTCGGTCCGCCCAGCGACCAATCTCCTTTACTGCCGGCTCCAACTGGAATTCTCGAATCAGGTTCGGTAACTCGTGAATCAAAGAGATAACCTGGAATCCCTCATTCTTGAACATATGCAAGATAGAACCAGACACTGTAGTGTTGCATATCGCATAGCGTGCCCCCTCAAGGTACAGCCGCTTGATCTCTAGCTGCCTGGCCCGCATAACTTCAGAACTGGCCGGCATATGCCAGGGAGGATTCGTAAAGTCAACCACTTTCCCGGCGCTACTGAACTGTTCCCTGAGTGGGCCGCCTGCTAATAGGATAGTAGTAACCCGGAAACCAAACCGTTCCTTCAATACCTGGTTGATGTGTAGCAGTAGCAATTGAGCACCGTGAAAAATAGCGTCGTGTGAGACGCAGACGATGCTCGGCGCCCCAGAATTCTCGATGCTCTGAAAATTAGCTTTGTCCTTTAGATGGCTATACGTCCGGCTCAAAGAGCCAGATAATATTTCAAAAAGTTTAATGACGAATCTTAAGTGCGCGGTCATATGGTTCGGATTGACTCATATTCTATTGTCGATTGGGTTTGGCCATGGCTGTTGCTTGTGTCTGGTCAATGGTGATATGGCCATGATGTCCGGGGCATCGTACAAGCCCTATCACATGAAAGCCACACCAACATTCAAAACAAATATGCCATAAATATGTTGTCGATAATTACATCTTTGACTTTACTTGCTAGGCATGACCACACGTCAAATAAATCTCTCTGTACGCAAACAGAAACAAAGTAAAAACAGCAGTCACGCAAATCATTTGTTTTTCCAGACGGGAAATGCTGGATAGAGCAATGAACGCCTATCTGTTACATATAGTTCGATTCCACGTCTCTTAAGTACGCTATCTCGAAACACCTCTAGCGCGCGATCAATAGTGATATGCTCTGGCCACAAGGCGGGGTCGGCCGTGATGTGCAGAAATCCCTGCGCTTCAGAAGGCTTTGCTTCTGCTTTATCTTGGCAGCGCAACTCCAAAAGGTCGCGAATCGCCTCACATGCGTAGCGCTCATCGCAATAGAAATAGCCAGTGCTATTGAGGTCGACACCAGCAAACACAATGCGGGTGTAGCCTAACAGAACGGCAAAAGAAACCATTAAGCTCACTGAAGCCCTGTTATGCACCAGGTAAGTGTTGTCTACTGGTTCAATCTTGCGGTAGGCGTAATCAAGAATGCTATGGAATTCGGAGGCACTTGTGCCTGCGTATCTGCGTGGCACGGTAACTGATAGATTATGGACAAAATCCAGATCTGATTGCTTAAGTTCGCCGGCTATATGGAGGTAGTTCACCATGAAAGGTATGTTTCGATATGCCTCGCTTCGTTGCGAATAGCAGGAACGGAAAATTCCTAGGTGCTGATTCAGTAACTCCAAATGATAATAAGTCGGCACAAAGGGGTGGGCAAGGAAATAGTTGAAAGCGATACTGTCATGGCGGCCAATTTGATGCCACATGGCATCATCCATGGTATTTATCGAGGGGCTAGAACCCAGAACAAAAAGAGTGTCACTGGTCTTGTGCCTTATTAGCATCTCCTTGGATGCCAAGGTGAATCCGGAATTGACCGCCTGAGTTTTCGCCTCTTGATTATATTGTTCCCACTGCCGAAGGCTCTTCCCCACAGCCGATCCCGGGCGTATTCCTGAAAGTGTCAAGTCAAGATTGCAAGCAGATGTATGCGCAAGCCTGCGGCATATGCTATTAAACTGCCAATAAGCTTTTTTGGCAAGATTAGGCATGAGCAATATCATGTAGCTGTTGCAGCAGCAGATTCATCGTCAATCGTTGCGGTTCTTGAGTGAATACTTTCGGCGAGGAGCCAATCCCACTCCGTGTCAATATCCAGCGATTGCCGCCGTGAGTTAATTACCAATGGCAACATGTCATCGGAAAAAAAACTACCATGAGCCCTTAGATCAGATGGAGTGGACAAATATAAAGCACCATTGACCACATACGCCGGGGGTAAATCCTGCGACCGCATGGACAACCCACCCGCGTCCATGAATGGACGAAGGCAGTCGCCTTCGATCTTGAAGCACCACATCGGGTGGGATTCGGCGGGAGAGAAGGCGACTACTGGCCTACCTCCATGCTCTCGGAAAAGAGTGATACCGGTAATGATTGTTTGCCGAGAGCGGAAGGGCGATGTGGGTTGCAATAACAGTAAGCCATCGACCTTGCCCTTATGTGACTCGTACCAATCCAGCGCATGTAGGCAGGCATCGATCGAAGTTGCGGTATCGGTCGCAAATTCATCGGGGCGCAACCAAGGCACTAGGGTGCCGGCCTCTCTGCAAACTCCTGCAATCGCGGGGTCGTCTGTAGAAACCAGAATATCGCAAATCTCCGGTATGTCTCTTGCCGCGTCAATGGACCAGACTATTAGAGGTTTGCCGCCAAGAGTACGGATATTCTTCCCTGGAAGGCGTTTTGAGCCACCACGGGCAAGAATTAAAGCTAGAACTCTCATAGTGTTAGTAAACGTAAGTTAATAATTATGTTGGTTTTGACATCAGGTAGTTGCTATGGCAACTATTGTATCGTTGGCATCAAGTCTTGATAATGCATCAGAATAAGAATGAATAAGATTGACTGTTACAATAATAGATAGTATTTCTTTGTGCCCGCCAGGCTTGCCTTCCGTTAGCCAATAAAGGTGATTCGCAATGCCATACCTTTGTACACCTTCTATGCTAATTATTTGAAATCCTGCATCAGTCAACATAAGAGTAAGAGATTCACGTGTGTGAAGCACCAAGTGTTGCGACCAAAGTGTGAAGTCAACAAATGACTTATTCCTTAACTTACCCAAATAATAAAACTCGAGCGTGAGGCGCTGCAATAACAATTTTTCCTTTGCCCTCTTGCTTGAGTGTTTTGTGTAAATCTTTTAGCGGCTTTATGGGGTCTGGTAGATGCTCAAGGCAGTGAAATAATATCGAGTCTTGTCCATTACTTAGTTGCTCAACGATCTGGTAGCAACTAATTCCTTCATTATTTAAAGCATCAGAGAAATACTTTTGAAGCTCTATACCGCAAACATTCTTTGCCAGTGGCGCTGACAGGCTCAAAGAATTCCCAGCCCCACATCCAAAATCACAAATAGACTTAGCAACAATAAACTGACGTATTTATTAATATCTTCTCTCGATATCAGCTAGATCCTCATGATCTCGGCCAATAGTCCTTATAGGAGACTCGGGCTTATGCCTATATTTTCCGCTATGACATTCCTCGTCGCCTACATAATACTCATCATTAAATATAACTTTACTGATTTTATCTCTATATACGGGTAGATCTTTTCTGTCTCTAGTGCCAATTGAAAACACCTCTACGTTTTCATTTCTTATTGCGCCCAATCTTTGAAGCAACTCGCGTATCCCTGTTCTATGAGGGTTTGTGGTAGTGGCAGTGGAGTGGCATTGGCGGACTTGATTCTGTTGCGCATTTGTTCCTCTCTTATATCTGGTTACTCACAATATAAATTGCGCCAGAACTTAAATCTCACTTGTAAATGACGAGAGTTCATCAATGAATATTCCGACTATGTGATGTATCTCTTCATCAGACAAACCAGGTGAAGACGGAAGGCTTATTGAGTTTGCTGAAAGATAACTGGAAACTGGATATGCTCCATGACCATACTGATGGTAGGGGGCCATCTGGTGCATGGGATAAAACCCGGGGCGTGCGTCAATACCACGATACCCAAGTTGCGTTATTAGTTTGTCACGAACATCGCCTTCATATCCGTTTAAGATAACCGTGTATAGCCAGTAAGAGTTTTCTGACCAATTATTCTTAGGCGGCAGGGATAAAACTTGATGCTCTGATAATAGGCTGTCGTATGCCTGAAATATCAATTTCTTTCGGTTGAGTAATTCCTCAATCCGACCCATCTGTGCAACACCAATTGCAGCCTGCATATTTGTCATTCTAAAGTTAAAGCCTGCATAATCGTGCCAATAACGTTTCTGCGGGCTCATGCCATGATCCCTTAAGATTCGAGCTCGCTGTGCCATTCCAGCATCCTTAAATACCACCATTCCACCTTCACCAGTGGTGATAGTCTTGTTGGCAAAAAAACTAAAGCACGTGCAATCACCATCGAGTCCAACGCGCCTGTTCTTATACGTGGCACCAAGCGCCTCTGCGCAGTCCTCAATAATAATGATGCCCTTTTCAGACGCTATCTCCTTGATTTCATCAATTCGTGCGGGTTGTCCGTAAATGTGCACTGGCATAATTGCCTTGGTTTGCGGTGTAATCAACTTACGCAACTCATCAAGATCAATAGTCCAAGTATCTAGATCAACGTCAGCAAGTACTGGTATGGCACCAGAATGAATAATGGCATTAATGCTGGCGCCAAAGGTAAAGTTAGGAACAATAACTTCATCACCATGGCCAATACCCAGTGCCGTCAATCCCAGCTGTAAAGCGACTGTCCCATTTGCAACTGCAATTGCGTGCCCACCACCTAAATAGTCACTAAATGCCCTCTCGAATTCCCCGATGAATCGGCCCTGGGAGGATATCCAGCCACTAGTAACGCATTCAAGAACATTGCAAATTTCTTGTTGTCCAATGTCAGGCTCCAGCACCGGAAATCGCCTAATTCGTGCTCGAGTTGAGAAATCCACAACACGATGGGATGCATCCAGCAAAGGGATGCAACGCAAGTTCTGTTCGAGAAGACTCCATATTTCTGAAATATCACAATCAAACGGCAGGTAATGAGGTGATTTATTGAAATAGAACGAGTCAGCCGTAATTAAGTCGCTTAAGGCGGCCCCTGCTAAGAGTGCACGACGTGCATCACCATCAGTAAATACGCCAATTAGTTGACGGTCATTGCCTACAAAAAAGACAATACCCAGGGTATTAGTGTTAATGGCCTCTAGCGCTTCATGAAACGTTGCAGGTAACTTTACTAGCAAGCTTTCTAGGGTGATTCTATTAGTGACTATCATATTGCCTGATTAAATAGTTGTAACTTCGATCGAACAAGGTTTGCTTGCTTTAATAATTGATCTGGCGTGCAGTCGTACACTTCTACAGAGTAATAATCAACATCTGATCTAATGTGTGGCCAAAACCATGCGTCTTCGCCAAAAAGCTTGTTCGAATCTTCTAGCCCATTATTATCACTGAGATGATAACCAGCGGTTCTTTCGTGACACAAATCAAACATTTGTAGCGAATCAAAGCACAGGGAGTTTGCCGATACCTTAAGGTGCGCAACATCTATTAGAAGCCTTACGCTACTAGGTAAGTACCCCATGATCTTTTGGCATTCTTGTGGATCGCACATCAGCAAGGGATTGACGGGGAACTCATAGGCATTCTTTGCTGAAAGTACATTATTCTCAACCATAAGGGTAACCCCTGCTCTTTCGGCTATTTCAGCCAAGCGTGTTACACGACTGACGAAGGCTTCTATACATTCATCGCGGTCAAAAAGACTTCGGCTTGGTATACGCTGTCCCAACTCATCAACTTTAGGGTCAAGTAAAAAACCAGCATGAAAACTATATCGATCTGCGCCTAGTGCCACGCACCATTTGAGCGCTTGTTCAACATGTGCAATACTACGTTCACCTATCACGGTGTCTAACGAACCAAGATTTAAGACAAAAGCATCTTCCGGAGGGGGGAAATAATTATGAATCTGGAAGTGTATGTCTTGCGCTAATGCCTGTAAATCGCTCAATAATGTGTCTGAATATGCGCCTCCAGAAAGCTCTATAAATTTAATGCCTGCACTTAATAGATCTTCGGAGACGGCACCTGCTACTCTTCCACGAAAACCACCTGTCGAAATATATATCACGTCTCCCCCATCCTAGAAGAATTACATTTTCAGTAATATTGAATATTTAAATGGTCAATGCCGACTCCACAATTACGTACGTCATAGATCAATCAACGCCTCTTCCGCAAAATCACGAGTCGCTGTGCGACCAATGACATCATCCCAGCGCATTGGCGAGATGCCCGTTCCGGGCCGCTTTGTTGTTATGTTCTTCGTGCTGAAGATTTCACCCGCTTTAATTGTTTGGCTAGCCACTAACGATTTACGCATCACTGGTTTGTTTCTGACTTCGCTTTGAGTAAGGCGTTTGATACCATCGCCTAACGCGATTTCAATGTTGCGAATTGCTGCGACCATAGCAATAAGATCTTCTGGCTCAAGGCTGGCTTTGTGGTCGGGTCCGGGCAGGTTGCGATCTAGCGTGAAGTGCTTTTCAATGACGGAAGCTCCCATGGCCACAGCAGCAATCGCCACCTCAATCCCGGGCGTGTGGTCGGAATAGCCCACTTTTACGCCAAAGGCACGTTGAATGCTCTGCATTGCGCGCAGATTTACTTCGCCCATGGGCGTGGGGTATTCAGTGGTGCAGTGCAGTACCGTGATATTGTCACGCGGCGTACCAGCCTGCTCGAGCACATCGATTGCCGATTCAATCTCGCCCAGCGTCGCCATGCCGGTAGAGAGGATAACAGCCTGACCGAGCCGGCCAATATGGCGCAGGTACGGCAGGTTGGTGATCTCGCCAGATGGTATCTTGAAGTGATCCTGGCCGAGGCTCACCAGCAGATCGACGCTCTCAATATCAAAACCGGTAGAGAAAAAGCCGATGTTCCGTGCCGCACAGTGCGCGATGAGTTCCTTGTGCATCTCAGCGGTGAGTTCCAGACGGCGAAGCATTTCTTGCTGGGATTCTTTGTTGTTTGTGGTCTGTCTCTGGTAGTCAGCCTTTACAGCAGTTCTCGTGACTTGGCGGGTTGCGTTGAAGGTCTGGAATTTGACGAGGTCGGCTCCCGCTTTGGCGGCCATATCGATCAATTGTTTGGCCAGAGCGAGGTCGCCGTTATGATTGACGCCGGCTTCGGCGATGATTAGGGTTTTATTTTTCATGATATATCGTGACCTATAAATCGGGTGTGATCCGCCTGGTTATGCCGCACACACAGGCCCATTCCTACAAGGCAGCCTCTCCCAAGCGTAATACCATCTTTAATTACACAGCCGCTGCCTACAAAGCTGCCTGCTCCAATGTGCACACCTCCATTTAGGATGGCGCCGGTCGAGATATGACAGTGGTCTTCGACTGTTGAGTCGTGCTCAAGCAGGGTACGCGTATTGATGATGCAGTTGTTGCCCACCTTGGCACCGGCATTAACGATAGCGCCGTGCATCACGATGGTGCCTACGCCAATGGTTGCGTGATAGGAGACATGGGCGGTTGGCGCGATTATGTCTGGCAAGCTAAAGCCAAGCTGAAGGACTTGCTGATAAAGGCGGATACGGCTGTCTGGTGACCGAATCTGGCCCACAGCAATGACTGCGTATTGGTAGTCTTTGGCTAGTAGCGGCAGGTCTTCGTCCGTAGCGATCACGGTATACCCGAGGTGCTGGCTATGCATCTCACATGGCATACCAACCAACCCCACTATCTGATATTGGGCGTGTTGCTCGATGACATCGATACAGGCATGGGCGTGACCACCGGCACCGATCAGGATCACGCCGGGTTTGCTCATAAGGCGACGGGTGCCAAACCCGAACTGCTTTGAACATTGAGCAATTGATGTGAGAGTGACTGAGCACCTGCCAGATCCATGTTTGGGCAATACTTGAGCGGCGTCAATTCGTGCATCGTTACCCAGGCAGTGTGCGTCATTAAACCAGCGCTAATAGTGGCTTGCAATAGGGCGTCGCGTTGACCGTTCTGTTCGGACTCTGATACCAGCCTGATTCCGTTTACGGTGGCGAACGCTGTTTTGTAATGCTGTAGCTCGGCCGCATCTTCGATCAGTGCAGGGTTGAAGTCTCGTGCCACGGCCGGTAGGCCATTCACGTCCACTGGATGGCCGAAGATATGCATGGGCACCAAGGCTCGAATAATATCAACGTTGACACGATTGACGCACAGGCCGACGCCTTGTTCTGTGTGGTGGGAAAGATAGTCGCGTATTTTTATGGCATCCACGCGTAGCAGCCTGTCGGACTTTGGAATCGTCGGCTGCAAATCAACCGCGACGGCCCATTTTTCGCCGGCTTCTTGCCCCTTAGTTCGACTATGAGGCGGCGAATCCGGCAAAAACTGGCCTCCCCGGGGTCGCTTTTCGCTTTCGACGACCAAAGTCCGACAGGCTGCTAGGGTAAGTGCCTCGCTAACGTGTGTCTCGACGAGATGCGAGCCGATGAATCCATCAGCCCCCGTGACGAGAATCTTAGCGTGCTGGTTCAAGGGTCCAATCTCCCGATTGACTTACCGGCGCGTAGCCGACAATGTTGCCTGTGACCTCAAAGGACAGGCATTCGCGAAATGCAAGCAATACCTCGTGAGTTTGTGCGTCGGCGACGAACAGATTCATGACATATTGTCCAGGGCTGAGGCGCATGGCGTTGATACCCACCTTCACTACGACATCGCCGGTCTTGTTGAATGCCACCCCATCCATCTCCGATGAAAACTGGAGCACCAGTTGCTGTTCGCGCGAGCGGATGTCCAACTGTACCCTGTATTCTTTGATGCCGGGATCGATGGCTAAACCGCAGGAGACATTGAATGGCGCGGCGAACGCTACCTTGTTGATCTGATTGCCCGAGAGATCCTCCAGGCGAATCCAGCGCGGTGTGGACTTGCCGTTGCCGGATATCTGCTGTTGAGCTTCACATTGGGTGAATGTGGAGTAATAAGTCTCCATGGCCTTTCCGACATCGCTGGTCTGAAGTATGCAGCGTCCATGCTCCATCACCAGTACCTTGCTCGCGACTCTAGCGATTTGCGGCATGCTATGGGAGACGAAGATCACGGCCGCATGCTGCATGATATCCATGATGGTATTGAAACATTTAGCCCGGAAGCCGGCATCACCCACCGCCAGCACTTCGTCAAGCAACAAGACATCCGGTTCCATCTGGGCAGCGACAGCAAAACCCAGACGCACATTCATGCCGGAGCTGTAATTACGAACCGGGGTATCCATGAAATCCCGCAACTCGGAGAACTCCACGATCGTCTCGTACTTCTCATCAATTTCTTTCTTTGTAAATCCCAATACCGAGCCATTGACATAGACGTTTTCTTTACCAGTCAGCACCGGGTTGAATCCGGCACCGAGAGCAATCAAGGCATTGATTCTTCCGCGCATGGTGATTTGCCCTTGATCTGGTTTGATCAGGCCATTCAACATGCGCAGCAGCGTGCTTTTACCCGCCCCGTTCGGGCCTATCAATGCGAGGCAATCACCGCGATTGACTTCAAAGCTGATGTCTTTGACTGACCAGAATTCTTCCGCTCTCAATTCATTCGTATTATTCCGCTGTCCACCACGTAATTCGCTTCCGATATCGTGCAATCCATACCATAAGGATCGCTTGAGGCTGCGGCAAAACTTTTTCGAGAGTCCCTCCACTTGAATCAGGCTGTCAGTCATGGTCTCGTCCGTATGTTCACTATTGCTCGCAGTGTTTGTAATAGACTGCTGGTTTCTGGTTTGAATATATTCCCACAGCCGTGATCATGAACTCATTCGCTCGATCAATATTGGCATTGCCAGACGATAGGCGCTCCATGCGAGTATGAGCAGGAAGAGGGCGACAGCATTCACCCCCAGAAAATACATTAGGTAATCGGGCGGGAATCCGGTAAGCCAGTCTCGAGCCGTGAGGATGATGGGCGTCATGGGGTTGATCTGGAAAAGGGTGGCGACCCAGCCCTCTTTGGGCATGGGAAATACCACAGGCGTAAGGTACATGACGAAATTCATAAACAGTGGAACTGCCCGGCCGATGTCCGTGTATAGCATGCCGATCGGTGTGATCAGAAGACCGATGACCGTTCCCACCAACACTAACGACAAGATGCCAAGGGGGAAGAGAAGTAAGCCCCAGCCAGGGGTGATGCCAAGCACCAGTAGCGCGCAGATCAGGATAATGAGCTTGATGCCGCTATTGAACAGCACCTGATAGAGGCCAGAGAGCAGTATTCCCTCTCGCGGAAAGTTGAGTTTGGCCAGCATGTCCCTGGCGGCATTGGTCTGCTGCAATGGGGCGTTCATGGCATCGATCATGATGGACCACAGGATGGTGCCGGTGATGATGTAGACCGGGTAGGGCAGCTCCGTTTCCCCTACCGAGATAATGCCGGTGCCGTTCAAGAAGAGCCAGGTGATCGTGGTGGAGAGCGGGGCTATGAAGGCCCAAATGACCCCGAGGTAGGCTTGGCGGTACTGCGCTTGGATGTCGCGCACAGCAAGCCGCCAGCCTAAATCGCGACTTCTGGCCAGATCGCGGAACATCTGGACGAGCATGGCGAGCGGATTGGAGACGGATGAGTGCGGTGTATAGGTGGTGACGCTTGGCTTGTACATGATTGGCTTATGTACCCTTGATTGATAAAGCCATTGGAACTGATGCGAGGGCTTGTGAGGGATGGCCTAGAGAACGCACCCAGACATTGAGCGCGCTCTGCTTGATGCATTGCAGTTGTCCCAGGTGATATTCCTTGGTGACGTGGTCGAGTTGGATGATGGGCATGTCAGTGTTCTTTTCTCGGGTTCTCTGTATTGCCAAGTGCGCTGTTGAGCATTGCGATGAGTTGGGGAAGATCATGCAGGTTAGTCTGCCAATTCATTCCTCAGCAGTAACAACTTGTCCGGGTTCACAGCCGAACACCTCCCTTGACGGCGAGACGCCCGAAGGAGCGAGAGGGGTCGGTCTGGATGACGAGGTCGTTTTGTCGATCGCCAATCTGGCGATGCAATCGGGCCAGGATGTCCAGCTCCGCCATCAAGTCGATCTGCGATGAAATTACCAGGAGGTCGATATCGCCCCCCTTTGCGCGATCATCGATGTGCGACCCGAACAAGAAAACAGGCGCGTCGGTGTCGGCACCGTGGAGGGTGTCGGTGATGGCTTGTCGTTGGGCTTCAGTCAGCCGCATGTCTGTTCAAGCCAAGTTGTTGCGACTGATCCCGCATGCGTGCGACGACTTCAAGCAACATGAGTGTGGCTGTATCGGCGGTTTGCAGGGCTTCAAGAAACAATTCCGGTGCGGCCATATATTCGTGTACCAGTTGATTACGCAACTTGCGGCTACCGACAAACGCCTCGGCGCTATCCAGCCATTGCATTCTTTCCGCGTAGGCGAGCACATCAAGTAGTGATTTGGGCTGTTCCCCCATCAATCTGGCAAATCTTGGATAAAGTTTTTCCCCAATATGGTCTTGCAGGCGTCCGAATCGACTGACAAACGCGTCGATTTTCTCGGCTCTGTCCTCGTATGTGGCAAGGGACTTCACCCATGACAGGTCAATCTGAAGTGCAAACAAGGTTTTATGGGTATAGGCCAGGTGAGCGGCTTCACGCTCGGCCAGTTCCAGCGCGAACAAGGCGTTCTCGGCATGTTCCGCCAGATAGGCAAGACTCATAGCATGACACCCGTACGACGGGCGACCTGGAATACCGGGACATCTGGCGTGCGCGCATCCTTAAGAAGGATATCCATTTTCCGGTTACCCAAGGCTATGACGAGTGCGCCCTCGATATCGCAGAGGGTTTGGGTGCGGTTGGACACAACTTCATCCGTTTCCACGAAAAGGTCGATATCGCCTCCACGCAGGCTGTCGTCTACACGAGAGCCAAACAACCAGACTCGACTGGCTGGGCCGACGAGTCGAGCCACGGTGGCTTTAATGGTCTGTACCTGGTTGGGTGGGAGGCGCACGATCAACCCTGTGATTTCCCGTGGCCGCACGGCTGGGGCAGTAACAAAACGGCCGCGAACTCATGGCGCCCTTGCCGGACCAGGGGCGGCGCCTTGGACTCATCGATATTCGGGTATTTCACCCCCCCCCATCCTGTCCCCTCTTTGAAAATGGCTCTTTTCGCGTTAGCTGGTGACGCGGACAGGCGAGGTCCCCCTCTTTTCCAAAGGGGGAGGTCACATTCCCATCCGCTTTCGCGCATACCCACCGCTATTGTGGATAGAGCCTTGTGACTTGTGCTGTCGTACATGGTCAGATGATGTCCGCGAACTACGACTCGGCGCGCTTGAAATAAAGGTAACTGAACGGCAGCAGCACCAGCGTGAGGTTCTGGAAGGCGTCGGTCGCCCGGCCAGCGGGTTGAGGGTGAACACGGTATAGAGGAGTTCCGACCATTCTCCCGCAGCTTGTTGCATCAGCAGTTTGGTCAACACGCGGGTAAGCGGGAACAACTCGCGCGGGAAGTAGATCTTGCGAATCAGATTGGCGTTGCCGACGACGCTGCGCGGCACCATGAAGATGAGCACCAGCATAAATGGGTTTCAGCACCGCCCAGAGGATGCCCATGCAGGACTGCTTGTAGCGTACGGCGATGTTCCAGGCCATGAGTTCGCGGTATTCGATCAGGTTTTTGATTATGCCGGTCATGAAGTGTCCGAATGGCGCCTGAAATCTTGAATCAGTCGCCTATGTCTATGTATTTGGTGGCGTTGTCGAATAGCAGGCCGGCAAGGTTAACAGATGGTTGCGTCTGTCCACCATACACAGAGTGCGATGGACGGCAGGCGGCGGATTATCATTACCGCTCTTCATTTCAGACTGGCATTTCCATGCAAACCCTCACCGTCGATCTCGGCGACCGCGCCTACCCTATCCACATCGCCCCCGGCCTGCTGGATCGCGCCGATCTGGTGTTGCCGCATCTGGCGCGGAAGCGTGTCGTCATCGTTACCAACACCACAGTCGGACCGCTCTACCTGGAGCGGTTCTCGCGCACTTTGGCCGGCGCCGGTGTTCAGGTGGAATCGGTGGTGCTGCCCGATGGCGAGGCCTACAAGAACTGGGAAACCCTGAACACCATTTTCGACGCGCTGCTGACTCAAAGAGCCGAACGCAAGACCACGCTGATCGCGCTTGGCGGCGGAGTGATCGGCGATCTCACCGGTTTCGCGGCGGCCTGCTATCAGCGCGGCATGCCGTTCATTCAGGTGCCCACGACCTTGCTGGCGCAGGTGGATTCCTCGGTCGGCGGCAAGACCGGCATCAACCATCCGAAGGGCAAGAACATGATCGGTGCCTTCTACCAGCCGCAACTGGTGCTGGCGGATATCGGCACGCTGGCGACCCTGCCCGACCGCGAGTTGTCGGCCGGTCTGGCCGAGGTCATCAAGTACGGCCTGATCCGTGACCTGCCTTTCCTGGAATGGCTTGAAACCAACATGGAGAAACTGGTGGAGCGCGACACCGAAGCACTCATGTACGCGATTTATCGCTCCTGCCAGAACAAGGCGGAGGTCGTGGCGGCTGACGAGCGGGAATCCGGGCAGCGCGCCCTGCTCAACCTGGGCCACACCTTCGGCCACGCCATCGAGACCGGCATGGGCTATGGCGTCTGGCTGCATGGCGAGGGCGTTTCCGCTGGCACCATGCAGGCGGCTGATCTGTCGCGTCGGATGGGCCTGCTGGCGCAAGCCGATGTGGAGCGCATGGCGGACTTGTTCCGGCGCGCCGGGCTGCCGGTGGCCGCGCCCGATCTGGGCTACGACGCCTACATGAACTATATGGCGGTGGACAAAAAGGTGGAGGCGGGGCGCATCCGCTTCGTCCTGTTGCGCAAGTTGGGCGAGGCGTTCGTCAGTGGCGATTACGACCCGGCGGCGCTACGAGCAACGTTGACCCCGTAGGAGCGGACCGTGTCCGCGATTGCCCACGGAAAAAATCGCGGACGCGGTCCGCTCCTACGGGGGATCGTCACATCGAAAACAATATGTGCTATTAACGTTCCAGTCGGCACATAATGCAAACCATGCTTTCCGATAACCTGCATACACAATTGACCCGGATGGGCGCCCGCCTGCGCGCCGAGCGGCTGGCTCGCAACGAACCCCAGGCCCGCTTCGCGGCGCGCCTGGGCATTTCCGTCCCCACCCTGCGCCGCCTGGAGCAGGGCGATGCCAGCGCCCAGATCGGGCATTGGCTGGCCGCGCTGGAGGTGCTGGGCCGTCTGCCGGATGCCGAGGCCCTGCTGGCGCCGCGCTACAGCCTGTTCGACGCCGCCGTGGACGCGCCCAAGGCGCGACAGCGCGCCAGACAGCGGACATGATCCGGCTCGATCTCTGGCTCACCCTGCAGACCGGCGAGCGCCTGCAAGCCGGTGAGTTGGCCTGCGGCGACGCCGATAGCCAGGGCCGTTATGCCAGCGCCTTCCGCTACACCCCGGATTACTTTGATGATCCGCGCGCTTTTCCGCTCGACCCCGCCAACTTGCCGCTCACGCCGGGTGACACGCCGGGGCCGGATGGCCTGGCCGCGCTCGGGCGCAAATGGGGCGTTTCCGGCGCTGCCGGCATCTGCGAAGAAGTCGCCCGCTTCGTCAGTGACATCGACCGCCGCCTGACCCGGCCCCCGTAGGAGCGGACCGCGTCCGCGATTGCCCACGCAAAAGATCGCGGACGCGGTCCGCTCCTACAACGTAACGGATTCGAATGCCATGACCGACCTCGCCTCCTACGCTGCTCTATCCGCCCACACTCGCGGCCGCCGCCATCCGGAACCCGCCGCCGCGCCGCGCTCCGAGTATCAGCGCGACCGCGACCGCATCATCCATTCCACCGCCTTCCGCCGCCTGGAATACAAAACCCAGGTATTCATTAATCACGAGGGCGACCTGTTCCGCACCCGCCTCACTCACAGCCTGGAAGTCGCCCAGATTGGCCGCACCCTGGCGCGGATGCTGGGCCTGGACGAAGACCTCGCGGAGACCCTGGCGCTAGCACACGACCTCGGCCACACCCCGTTCGGCCATGTCGGCCAGGACGTGCTCAACGACTGCATGAAGGAACACGGCGGCTTCGAGCACAACCTGCAATCACTGCGGGTGGTGGACGAGCTGGAACAGAAATACGCCGAATTCGACGGGCTTAATCTCACCTTCGAGGCGCGCGAAGGCATCCTCAAGCACTGCTCGCTGAAGAACGCGGCCAAGCTGGGCGATGTTGGGCGGCGTTTCATCGAAGGCCGGCAACCCTCGCTGGAAGCCCAGGTCACCAACCTGGCCGACGAGATCGCCTACAACAACCACGACGTCGACGACGGCCTGCGTTCCGGACTCATCACGGTGGAACAACTGGAAGAAGTGGACATCTTCGCCCGCCACCTGAACATCGTGCGGGGCCTCTACCCGGCGCTCAACGACCGCCGCCTGATCCACGAAACCGTGCGGCGCATGATCAATACCCTGGTCGTGGATTTACTCGAACAGACCCGCCGCAACATCGCCCTACACCAGCCGGAAAGCCTGGACGACGTGCGCGCCTGCCCGCCGCTGGCCGCGTTCAGCCCGGAGGTGCTGGAGCAGCATCGGGCGTTGAAGCGTTTCCTGTTCCAGAACCTGTATCGCCACTACAAGGTCGCGCGCATGAGCGAAAAGGCGCAGCGCCTGCTGCGCGAACTGTTCCAGGCCTTCAGCAACGAACCACGCCTGATGCCGCCGGAACACCGCGCCCGCGCCGATCTCGACCCGCACCGCGCGGTCGCCGACTACATCGCCGGCATGACCGACCGCTACGCGATACGCGAGCACCGGCGCATCTACGACATCGAGGAATTGGCTTAGCAAAAGATCGCGGACGCGGTCCGCTCCTACGTCGTGCTCAATCCGCGCCGATTCCCAATGCTGCGCGTGTCTCCAGCGCCAGTGCCTGTGCTTCCTCGACGCTGGGGGCCAGGCAGTTGTAGTGCCCCATCTTGCGGCCGGGCCGGGCTTCGGCCTTGCCGTAGAGGTGGAGATGCACGCCGGGGTGTTTGAGCAGTTCCGCCCAATCCGGCGGGGTGTTCCCGCCCTCCTGCCAGACATCGCCCAGCAGATTGACCATCACCACCGGCGAGAGCAGGCGCGGGTCGCCCAGCGGCAGGCCGCACAGCGCCCGCACCTGTTGCTGGAACTGGTCGCAGGCGGTGGCATCCAGGGTGTAATGGCCGCTGTTGTGCGGGCGCGGGGCCATTTCGTTGAACACGATGCGGCCATCCTTGAGCACGAAAAATTCCACCGCCATCACGCCCACGTAGTCGAGTTCGCGCGCCAGATGCGCGGCCATGTCACGCGCCGTTTCAGCGAGGCTTTCCGGAATCCGCGCGGGCACGATGCTGATGTCGAGAACACCGTTGCGATGCTGGTTTTCCGCCAGCGGGAAGAAGGCGATCTGGTCCATCGCGTTGCGCGCCAGCACCACGGAGACCTCGCGCTCCAACGGCAGAAAACCTTCCAGCAGGCAGGGCACGTTACCCAACTCATGGAACGCGGCGGCCAGACCTTCGGCGCTGTCCACCCGCATCTGGCCCTTGCCGTCATAACCCAGGCGGCGGGTTTTCAGCAGGGCGGGGGCGCCGATCTGTTGCCAGGCGGCGGTGAGGTCGGCGGCGGATTCGATATTCGCGAACGGCGCGGTGATGCAGCCGGAATCGCGCGCGTGGGTTTTCTCCTGCAAACGATCCTGCGCCACCGCCAGGGCGGCCGCCGAGGGCGCCACCAGGCAATGTTTGGCCAGCGTCTCCAGGCTTGCCGCCGGC
Source organism: Pseudomonadota bacterium (assembly GCA_030684775.1). GTDB lineage: Bacteria > Pseudomonadota > Gammaproteobacteria > Burkholderiales > Thiobacillaceae > PFJX01. The sequence goes on along the minus strand of JAUXXW010000138.1, from coordinate 11,951 downwards.
ACGTTCTCGAACTCCGTGGTGACCGCCTGGCACAGGCCACCCATGCGGATCAGGGCGACGGCGTCGCGGTAATCGGCCTTGAGGTGAATGTCGGCGAGCTGGCCGGCGGGGGATTGCGGGTCCGGGTCGAGCACCACCACCTGGTAGCCCATGACTTTGGCGGCGAGGGTGAACATGCGGCCGAGTTGACCGCCACCGAGCACGCCGAGGGTGGCTCCGGGGAGGATCATGATTGCTCGTCCGGCAAAATCATGCCCAGCACGCTTTTCGTCTGGCGTTGGCGGAAGGCGATCAGACGTTCGCGTATTTCCGGGAATTCGTTGGCCAGCATCGACACCGCGAACAGGGCGGCGTTGGCGGCGCCCGCCTCGCCGATGGCGAAGGTGGCGGTGGGGATGCCCTTGGGCATCTGCACGATGGAGAGCAGGGAGTCCATACCCTTTAGCGCCTTCGACATCACCGGCACGCCGAGTACAGGCAAGTGCGTCTTGGCGGCGGTCATGCCGGGCAGATGGGCGGCGCCACCGGCCCCGGCGATGATGCATTTGAGGCCGCGCTCGGCGGCACTCTCGGCGTACTGGAACAGCATGTCCGGCGTGCGGTGCGCGGACACCACGCGCTTTTCGAAGGGAATTCCGAACTGGGTCAGCAGGTCGGCGGCATGGCGCATGGTGTCCCAGTCGCTCACGCTGCCCATGATGAGTCCAACGAGGGGAGTAGTCATATTCGATCCATTGAGTGCTTAAAAAGGAAGTTGCGCGGCGGGCATCGCGACGCTGATCAGGCGGCGGAATTGTTCCTGGATGCGCTTCAGCGCAGCCAGGTTGTCGGCCTCGAAACGCAGCGTGATGACCGGCGTGGTATTGGAGGCGCGCATCAGGCCGAAACCGTCGTCGTATTCCACGCGCAAGCCATCCAGGGTGATGACCTCGCGCGCGCCGTCGAAATGAGCACTTTCCTTGAGTTGATTGATTACCCGGTGTGGCTCGCCTTCGCGCATCTGGATGTGCAGTTCCGGCGTGTTCAAGCTATCCGGCAGGCCGCGCAGGGTGGCGTCCAGGTCGGGCTGCCGCGACAGGGTTTCGAGCAGGCGGGCGCCGGCATAGAGGCCATCGTCGAAACCGTACCAGCGCTCCTTGAAGAACATATGGCCACTCATTTCACCCGCCAACGGGGCGCCGGTTTCCCGCATTTTCGCCTTCATCAGCGAATGGCCGGTCTTCCAGATCATCGACTGGCCGCCGTGCGCGGTAATCCACGGGCGCAGATTGCGGGTGGATTTCACGTCATAAATGACCAGGGCGCCGGGATTGCGCGCCAGCACATCGGCGGCAAACAGCATGAGCTGGCGATCCGGATAGATGATGGTTCCATCCTTGGCCACCACGCCCAGGCGATCACCATCGCCGTCGAAGGCCAGGCCGATTTCGCCATCGCTTTGCCGCAGGCGGGCGATCAGATCGGCCAGGTTCCCAGGCACCGAGGGATCGGGATGATGGTTGGGGAAAGTGCCGTCCACCTCGCAGAACAGGGCCTCCACTTCGCAGCCGAGCGCCTCGAACAGGGCGGGCGCAAAGGCGCCGGCCACACCGTTGCCGGCATCGAGGACGATCTTCATGGGGCGAGCAAGTTTCACGTCGCCGACGATGCGCGCGATGTACTCGTCGCGGATGTCATGTTGCCGGTAACCGCCCTCACCACGGCTGAAGTCGTCGGCTTCGATGCGCCGGCGTAAATCCTGGATGGCGTCGCCGGACAGCGTTTCATCGGCAATCACCAGCTTCAGGCCGTTGTAGTCGGGCGGGTTGTGCGAGCCGGTCAGCATGACGGCACAGCGCGTAGCGAGATGGCAGGCGGCGAAATAGGCCATCGGCGTCGTAACCTGCCCCAGGTCGATGACATTGCCGCCGCCACCCTGAATACCCTTGGCCAGGGCGGCGCTGAGCGCGGGGCCGGAGAGGCGCCCGTCGCGGCCGATGACGATGTCGCGCAGGCCGCGTGCGCGCGCCTCGGAGGCGACGGCGCGACCGATCAATTCGACGATTTCGGGGGTCAAGGTCTTGCCGACGATGCCGCGTATATCGTAGGCCTTGAAGATTTCCGGGGAGATGCCGCCCATGACGGTCCAGACAGTGAGAGCCGGGCGATTATCTTTGATTTGCCGGCCCACCCGCCAGCAAGCGGAGCAATTAGCGTCGCTTCAAGCTCCCCTCTCCCAGGGGGTGAGGAAATGCACATGGCAGAAGTCTGCCCCTGCCGTGTACGTTTCGGCCGCACAAAAAAAGAGCGGCATCGGGAACCGATGCCGCTTGAAAAACCGCCATTGCGGCGGTCAGGGAGGTTGGGTTGAACTCTCGTCCAGTGCTTTTATATAAGCAATGGCCGTGCCTGATTTGGAATGAAATACAGCCCTTAAATATCAATAAGTTATTGCTTCTGGATAGATTTGTACTACGCGGAGTATGTCGACATTTTGACGATTTCGTCAGGGTTTCATCTTTTTACCTTTTAGTGGGCCAGGCCGCCATCGGCATCCGGCTTGACCCAGGTCACGGACCTTCCTTGCCTGTACTTTCGCGCCCCGCCTACAATCCCCGCCCCTAGCCGTCCTCGGAATAGCCGCCATGTCCCAGTTCACCGCCCTCCTCGAGAAATACAGCAAACCGGGGCCGCGCTATACCTCGTATCCCACCGCACCCTATTTCCATACCGACTTCAGCGAAGCCGACTGGATCGAAGAAATCACGACCTCGCAAGACCCGGCGCGCGGCCTCTCGCTGTATGCGCACATCCCGTTCTGCGACACGCTTTGTTATTACTGCGGCTGCAACATGGTCGCCACCGGTGACTACAGCAAGGCCAGCCACTACCTGGGTTTCCTGGAACAGGAAATGGACCGGGTCGCGAAACTCACCGACCCGCGCCGGCAGGTGAAGCAGTTGCACTGGGGTGGCGGCACGCCGACCTACCTCAAGCCCGATGACATCCGCCGCCTGATGGACATGCTGCGCAGCCGCTTCAGCATCGCGCCGGACGCCGAGATGGGCTGCGAGGCCGACCCGCGCGAACTGACCCGCGAGCATCTGGTCGCCCTGCGCGAATCCGGTTTCAACCGCCTCTCCATCGGCGTGCAGGATCTGAACGAGCAAGTGCAGAAGTCAGTCAACCGGGTGCAGTCGGAAGAACTGATCAAGACCGTCTACGGCTGGGCGCGTGAACTGGGCTTTTCCAGCATCAACATGGATCTGATCGTCGGCCTGCCGCACCAGACCCTGGAAAGCTTCGCGCACACCCTGGACAAGGTGGTGCCGTGGGCGCCGGACCGCTTCGCCATCTTCGCCTACGCCCATGTGCCGTGGATGAAGAAGCACCAGAAGCTGATCAATGAGAGCGACCTGCCCAGCTTCGCAACCCGCCTCGACCTGCAACAACTCATCCACGAGCGCCTCGGTGCGGCCGGCTACGACAATATCGGCATGGACCACTACGCCCGTCCCGAAGACGAGATGATCAAGGCGCAGGCAAGCAAGACCCTGTGGCGCAACTTCCAGGGCTACACCACGCACAAGGATTGCGACATCTACGCCTTCGGCGCCTCCAGCATCAGCCAGACGCCCAACTGCTACATGCAGAACGAGAAAAACCTGAAGAAGTATCAGGAGAGGATCGGCAAGGGCGGACTGGCGGTGGAGCGCGGCCTGAAACTGACGCGCGACGACCAGATCCGCCGCGACGCCATCACCCGCATCATGTGCGACCTGGAACTGGACAAGGCCAGCTTCGCCACCGCCTGGAACATCGACTTCGACAGTTATTTCGCGGACGGTTTGACCGACCTGCCGCCCCTGGTCGACGACGGACTGGTCAACCTGGAACCCACGCGCATCGTCGTCAGCGACCTCGGCCGCCTGTTCCTGCGCAACATCGCCATGTGCTTCGACGGCTACCTGAAACAAGCCAACCAGGACCAGCCGCGCTACTCGCGCACGGCATAACGCACGCTCGCCACCCGCGACAAATCCCGCCACGACCAATCGGGTGGTCGCGCCGGTACTGGCGGAAGCGGCCGCTATCCTGGACGTCAAGGCAGAGTGCGGCCTCAACATCGAAGCTCTGGAGATCACCCCGGATCAGCAACGCCTCCTGGTCGGATTGCGCAGCCCGCGAATCGACCGCGACGGCCCATTTTTCGCCGGCTTCTTGCCCCGTAGTTCGACTATGAGGCGGCGTAACCCAGCCTGAAAACGCTGAACCGACCGAAAAAGGCGACTGCCGGCGTCAAACGATCACCGTCTGTTCCTGTCCCGCCTCGCGGGTGGCGATTTCGCCCAGGCGATACACCGTTTCGCCCTGGGCGGTGAGGAAGCGCATGGCGGCTTCGGAGTCGCCCGCCGCGACCACGACCACCATGCCGATGCCGCAGTTGAAGGTGCGGTGCATTTCCGCCAGGGCGACGTTGCCCTTTTCCTGTAGCCACTGGAACACCGGCGGGAAGGTCCAGGAATCGGCCCGGATTACGGCGGTGAGGTCGTCGGCGAGGATGCGCGGGACGTTGCCGGTGATGCCACCGCCGGTGATGTGGGCCATGCCTTTGATCTGCATTTCCTTCATCAGCGCGAGCAGCGGCTTCACATAGATGCGGGTCGGTTCCAGCAGGGTTTCGCCCAGGGTCTTGCCGCCGGGGTTGCCAGCAAATTCGCCAGCGAGGTCGGCGCCGCTGACTTCGACGATCTTGCGCACCAGGGAATAGCCGTTGGAATGCGGGCCACTGGAACCGAGGCCGAGCACGGCGTCGCCGGGACGGATGTCGCGGCCACCGATGACTTTGGATTTTTCCGCCACGCCCACCGCGAAGCCGGCCAGGTCGTATTCGCCGGCCGGGTACATGCCGGGCATCTCGGCGGTTTCGCCGCCGATCAGGGCGCAGCCGGAGAGTTCGCAGCCGCGCGCGATGCCGGCGATCACCTGTTCCGCGACGTCCACGTCGAGATGGCCGCAGGCGAAGTAGTCGAGGAAGAACAAGGGTTCCGCGCCCTGCACCAGGATGTCGTTGACGCTCATGGCGACCAGATCCTGGCCGATGCTGTCGTGCTTGTTCATCTGGAATGCCAGCTTCAGCTTGGTGCCGACGCCATCGGTGCCGGAGATCAGCACCGGCTCCTTGTAGTACTTCGGCAACTCCATGAGGGCGCCGAAACCGCCGATGCCGGCCAGGACTTCCGGCCGCATGGTGCGTTTGGCATGAGGCTTGATGCGTTCCACGAGGGAGTCGCCAGCGTCGATATCGACACCGGCATCGCGGTAGGAAAGGGAGGTCTGGGGGGCGGATTGAGTGGACACGGAGTGGGCCAGGAGGCTGAAAAAAACGGTGATATTCTACCGTACATGCCCTTCTCCCCAGCCGCCAACCGTTCTCTGCTCACCATTCTGGTCGGCGCCGCCTGCGTTTACCTGTTTTACCTGCTTTCGCCCATCCTGGCGCCCTTCCTGGTGGCGGCGGCGCTGGCCTATCTCTGCAATCCGCTGGTGGATCGCCTGCAACGCCGGGGTGTGAACCGCGCGCTGGCGACGGCGCTGGTGCTGCTCGGGCTTGTATTGTCATTCCTGCTGGTGGTGGCGGTGATGGCGCCGTTGTTCCAGGCGCAGGCGCGGTTGCTGATGCAGCAAGCACCGCGCCTGCTGGAGTGGGGTAGCCAGACGCTGCTGCCCTGGTTTTCCGCCACCTTTGGTGTCGATCTGATGAACGATCAGGCCGCCATCCTGGCCTGGCTGAAGTCGCATGTTTCCGAGCTCTCGCAACTGACCCGTTATCTGCCGAAACTCAAGGACAGCGGCCTGGCGCTGCTGGGCTTTCTCGCCAACCTGTTGTTGATTCCGGTGGTGTTGTTCTACCTGTTGCGCGACTGGCATGGCGTCATCAAGCATCTGGTCGGCTGGATTCCGGCGCCGTTGCGCGAGAAGACCGACTCCATCGCGCGCGAGGTCGACAGGGTGCTGTCCGAATTCGTGCGCGGCCAGATCATGGTCATTCTGGTCATGTGCGTGTTCTACAGTCTGGCGCTGTGGCTGGCGGGTCTCGAATACGCGCTGGCGGTGGGCCTGCTGGCCGGCATCCTGGTGTTCGTGCCCTATATGGGCGTGGTGGTGGGGGTGCTGCTCGGCACTCTGGCCGGCTGGGCACAATTTGGCGAGATTGCCGGCCTGATCCCGATCTGGGCGGTGTTCGCCGTCGGCCAGTTGCTCGAAGGCATGGTCATCACCCCCTGGCTGGTGGGCGAGCGGGTCGGCCTGCATCCGGTGGCGGTCATCTTCGCGCTGATGGCCTTCGGCCAGTTGTTCGGCTTCGTCGGCGTGCTGCTGGCCATTCCCGCCGCCGCCGCCTCCCTGGTGGCATTGCGCCATCTCAAAGCACAACTGGACTAATCCATGCACGCACTGGAAGGCTGGGCCGAGGAAAAGCGTTCCGCCTGGCTCTATCGCATCGTTTCCGACTGCGAATCCGGCACCCCGCGTCAGGTGTTGTTCCTGGAACTGGCGCAAGCCGCCGAGCATCAGGCCGGCTTGTGGGTGGCGGAAATGGCGAAATCGGGGGTTGCGCCGCCCGCCACCTATCGGATCGATGCACGTACCCGCCTGGTCGGATGGCTGATTCCGCGCCTGGGGGTGCGTCCACTCAAGGGCGTGCTGGCCGCCATGAAGGTGCGCGGCATGAGCCTCTACAACGCGCCCGCGCCACACGGCATCCCGACCAGCCTGGAGCAACTCGACCACAAGCGCCATCAAACCGCCGGCAGCGGCAATCTGCGCGCGGCGGTGTTTGGCGTCAACGACGGCTTGATCTCCAATGCCAGCCTGATCCTCGGCGTCGCCGGCGCCGCCGCCACGCCTTCGGTCATCCTGCTCTCCGGTGTCGCCGGCCTGCTCGCGGGCGCGTTCTCGATGGCGGCGGGGGAGTACGTTTCGGTGCGCTCGCAACGCGAGTTCTACGAATACCAGATCGCCCTGGAGCGGGAGGAACTGGACCAGTATCCGCAGGAAGAGGCGGCGGAACTGGCCCTGATCTATCAGGCCAAGGGCGTCGGCAAGGAAGAAGCACGGCGCATGGCCGATACCCTGTTGCTGGACCCCGACCGTGCCCTCGATACCCTGGCGCGCGAGGAGTTGGGCCTCAACCCGGATGAACTCGGTTCACCCTGGGGCGCCGCGATTTCCTCTTTCCTGGCGTTTTCTCTGGGCGCGTTCATCCCCCTGCTGCCGTTTCTGCTGCTCTCCGATAGCACCGCGCTCGCCGGCACCTTGCTCGCCACCGGTATCAGCCTGTTCAGCGTGGGGGCGGCGATCAGCCTGTTCACCGGCAAACAGGCGCTGTTGGGTGGCTTGCGTATGCTGGGCATCGGCGCGGCGGCGGGGGGCGCCACCTGGCTGATAGGTCGGGCACTGGGGGTAGCCCTGGGCTAAACTCGGCGCCCACGCCGCTCGCTCACGCCTCGCCATGACAGACCGTACCTTCAGCATCGAATTCTTTCCGCCCAAAACGCCCGAGGGCGTGGAAAAACTGCGCCAGGCACGGCGCCAACTGGCACAACTCAATCCCAAGTTCTTTTCCGTGACGTTCGGCGCCGGGGGTTCCACGCGCGACCGCACCCTGGAAACCGTGCTGGAAATCCAGCGCGAGGGCCTGGCCGCCGCGCCGCACCTGTCCTGCGTCGGCTCCACCGGCGAGAACATCCGGGAAATCCTGGAGACCTTCCGCGCCAACGGTATCCGCCACATCGTCGCGCTACGCGGCGACCTGCCATCCGGCATGGCCGATCCGGGCGAATTCCGCTATGCCAATGAGCTGGTGAGTTTCATCCGCCAGGAAACCGGCGACTGGTTCGAAATCGAAGTGGCCGCCTACCCGGAAACCCACCCGCAGGCGCGCAACTACCGGGAAGACCTGCTCAATTTCAAACGCAAGGTGGACGCGGGCGCCAATGCCGCCATCACCCAGTATTTCTTCAACGCCGACGCCTATTTCAACTTCGTCGACGACTGCGCGGAACTGGGCGTCACCCTGCCGATCGTGCCGGGCATCATGCCTATTTCGAATTACAGCCAGTTGTCGCGTTTTTCAGCCATGTGTGGCGCCGACATTCCGCGCTGGCTGGCGCGCAAGATGGAGAGCTATTCCGACGACACTGCGTCGATCAAGGCATTCGGGCTGGATTTCATGACCGGGCTGTGTGAGCGCCTGATCGAAGGCGGCGCCCCCGGCCTGCATTTCTACACCCTGAACCAGGCCGGACTGACCACCACGCTTTGGCAACGTCTGGGGCTGGATTGAACGTCGCGCGGCCGAGGTCCGGAGCCCTGAAAAAAAGAAACCGGACATCGAAGTGACACTCCGATGTCCGGTCAAGTACGGCGCATTTCTTGTAACCTCCCCAACCACCACTGGTGTCAGGGGCTTGCGTTAAACACGGCCCTGGATGGTAATGCCGGAAATCACCCTGGCGGTATCTATCTTTAGTACAGCTTTACTAGCACTTAAGCCATAAGGAGTCGGTCGTGAAAGTGTTGCTGGCGGATGACCACCCCCTGTTTCGTGAAGGGGTCAAGCCTGTGTTGCACAAGCTGGACGCGCGGCTGCAAATCATCGAGGCGATCGATTACCCGTCAGCATTTTCCGCCATGCATCAGACCGGTGAAGTCGATCTGGTCCTGATCGACCTGCACATGCCGGGTATGTCCGGAGTGGAGGGCGTGATCCGATTCCGCGCCGCGTTCCCCGACATCCCCCTGGTCGTGCTGTCCGCATCCGAGCTGGCCGAGGATATCCATCGCCTGCTTGCCGCCGGGGCTCTGGGCTATATCACCAAATCCTCGCCCAGCGAGGTGATACTCGGCGCGCTGCGCCTGGTGCTGGCCGGTGGTGTCTATATCCCGCTCAGCCTGCTCAATCACCCCAACGGGTTCGACCAGGATTCCTCGCGCCCCGCCCCGCTTACTTCACGCCAGGTGCAAGTATTGCGTGAGCTGGTCAAGGGCCAGAGCAACAAGCAGATTGCCGTGGCGCTCAATGTCACCGAGGGCACGGTAAAAATCCATCTGGCCGCCATTTTCCGCATCCTCAAGGTCAACAACCGCACGGAAGCCGTGCTGGTGGCCCAGAAGATGGGCCTCAACGAAACGGCCTGATCCTTCATGGACGCGGGGACGCCACCCGCGCGCGGGTTTCGCCAAAGTCTGCGTTTTCGGATTCATGACAGCGCCTATTGCCTGCAAACCGACCCGGTTTTGCTGGGGCGAATTCCCAACAAGTTGGTCGGCAATGCCCCGCGCTATACCGATTGCGGCGCGCCTTGTGCGGTGTGCGGTGAGGGACGAGCCGCACCCCATGAAGTACTCAGAAGCGCGTGATTTTGTTGTCCTCGTTGGCCAGCACCTCGGAGCCGGAGCCCACCAGCAGATGATCGGGCGCGTGGGCGACGTGCTCGTCCTTGTCGGGGTAGGGCAGGCTGTGCAGGAAATGGCGCATGCAGTTGAGACGCGCGCGTTTCTTGTCGTCGGACTTGATCACGATCCAGGGGGCATCCGCCGTATCGGTGTGGAAGAACATCGCGTTCTTGGCGTCGGTGTACTCATCCCACATATCCAGCGACTTGATGTCGATGGGCGACAACTTCCAGTGCTTGAGCGGGTCGTCACGTCGCGAGATGAAGCGGCGCAACTGTTCCTCGCGGCTGACCGAGAACCAGTACTTGTAGAACAGCACACCACTGTTCACCAACATACGTTCCAGTTGTGGCGTCTGGCGCATGAATTCCAGGTAATCGTGCGGTGTGCAGAAGCCCATCACCCGCTCGACCCCGGCGCGGTTGTACCAGGAGCGGTCGAAGAAGACCATTTCACCGGCGGTGGGCAGATGCTGGACATAGCGCTGGAAGAACCACTGCCCGCGCTCGCGGTCGGAGGGCTTGTCCAGGGCCACCACGCGGGCGCCGCGCGGGTTCAGATGTTCCATGTAGCGCTTGATGGTGCCGCCCTTGCCGGCGGCATCGCGGCCCTCGAACAGAATTACGATCTTCTGCCCGGTCTCGCGCACCCAGTTCTGCACTTTGAGCAGCTCGATCTGTAACTTTTCCTTCTGCGCCTCGTAATCGGCACGGCGCATCCGGGTGCGGTACGGGTAACTCTCCGGCAGAGGCGCGTAATCACTCTCCTCGTTGCTGCCGTGCGGCGCATGGGCCACCGTCAGCGCCGCCTGCCCATGGCTGACCGCTTCGATTTCAGCGGCAGCGGCGGGGTTGGGGGCGGGTGCTTCGACCGGTGCCGTAGCTGCCAATGGCGCGGCAACCGCGCCCGTGACCGGGGCCAGATCGGCCGCCTGGAGGACGCCAGTGGTTTCCGCGAGTGGCTTGCGGCGCCGTGGTTTGGGTGCGGCGCGGGTCGTGGCAGGCTTGGGGTCCGTCATGGCATTCTCCTGGGTCAAAAATCCTGGAATTATCCACCTCGGATTTGCGTTGTGTGATGGATTGTTCTTATCCCCGAGCCGGCAAATCCGTAGACTCGCGCTTCTCTCATTCGTCCCGTTTATGGCTACCTCATGCAACTCTTACGTATTCTGCAATCCCAGGGCTTCGGCGTGCGCCGCGCCTGCCGCGAGTTGATTGAAACGGGGCACATCCAGGTCAATGGCGTGGTGGTCGAAGAGCCCGATTTCGAGTGCGACACGCCGGATCTGACCCTGACGCTGGATGGCCAGGACTGGCGTTACCGCGAGAAGGTCTACCTGGCCCTGCACAAGCCGGCCGGTTTCGAGTGTTCCCGCCAGGCGCAGCACCATCCCAGCGTATTCAGCCTGCTGCCCGAACCCCTCCTGTTACGTGGCGTGCAGCCCGTCGGACGCCTGGATCAGGACAGCACCGGCCTGTTGCTGCTGTCCGATGACGGCGACTTCATCCACCGCTATACCTCGCCGAAAAAAGAAGTCGGCAAGCGTTATCGGGTGGTGTGCAAACACCCGGTCAGCGAGGAACAGATCGCCGCCCTGCTGGCGGGGGTGCTACTGCGCGATGAACCCGCGCCGTTGGCCGCACGGGCCTGTACCCGGGTGAGCGAGAACGTGATTGATCTGGGTATCGCCGAAGGCAAATACCATCAGGTCAAACGCATGCTGGCCGCCGCCGGAAATCGCGTCGAAGCGCTCTGCCGCACCCAGGTCGGCGGCTATGCGCTGCCCGATGATCTGGCGCCGAGGGAGTGGCGTTTCCTGGAAGAGGAAGACCTGGCGCGTCTGGCGGAATCGACGTAAGCCGCTGTACCATTCGCTTGACCGGCCACGCGCCGGATTTTTTTTGCCTACTTTGCAGGGGTTAGCCATGGCCGTACTGGAACTCAACGAGCAGAACTTCGAAGAAACCATTCTCAATAACGATTTCGTCATCATCGACTTCTGGGCGCCCTGGTGCGGCCCCTGCCAGGGTTTTGCCCCTGTCTATGACGAAGCTTCGGACAAATACCCGAACATCACTTTCACCAAAGTGAACACCCAGGACGAACAGGGGCTGGCCGGGCATTTCCAGATCCGCTCCATTCCCACCCTGATGATCTTCCGCGAACACGTCATCATCTACTCGCAGCCCGGCGCCATGCAGGCCAGCCAGCTCGACGACCTGATCGCCCGTGCCGGCGAAGTGGACATGGCTCAGGTGCACGCCGAGATCGCCGCCGAGGGCGAGAAGGCGTAGCGAAATCAGTGGCCCCCTGCTTTTCCTGTAGCGAACGTAGGTTGGGCAGCGGAGTCGTTGTCCGCTTTAGCGGCTTACCCCACGTTTAACAACTCCCTCTCGATTCCCATTGATTTCCGCACGTAACCCATTGATTCTTTGTTGCTTCCGTCCTGAATTCGTGGTGTAGTGCCTTATTATTTATGGGGTCGTCCCACAAACCCCTTGCCTGGCGCTATC
>JAUXXW010000128.1 GCA_030684775.1 Pseudomonadota bacterium | reverse complement strand
GTCGCGATGTTGGGCACGCGCAGCGACGCCCAACCTACGTCACTACGTTCCCGTGCCCGCCACAATCCGATTGCGGCCGGCATCTTTGGCGCGGTAGAGACGTTGGTCGGCCCGCTCGATCAGACTGTCGACTGTGCTGTCGGCATCGGCCGCGGCGACACCGGCGCTGAAGGTCACCCTGAAGGCGCCTTCCTTGGCGCCGTGCTGAATGGCCGAGAAATCTTCGCGGATGGTGTCCAGCATGTGCAGGGCGTCTTCTTCGCCACACTCGTTGAAGATCACCGCGAATTCCTCGCCGCCATAACGGGCCACCACGTCGCTGCGGCGTATCCGCCGCCGCAGCAGATTGGCCAGGGTTTTCAGCACCCGGTCGCCGGCGAGATGGCCGTGTTCGTCATTGACCTCCTTGAAGTGGTCGATATCGAGCAGCGCCAGCGCCAGCGGCGAGTCGTTGCGCTGGCCACGCGCCAGTTCCGCCTCCAGGCGTTCCTTGAGGCGGGCGTGGGTGAGCAGGCCGGTGAGGCTGTCCTGCGACATCAGGGTGCGCAGCTCCCGCGCCCGTCGCGCCCGGATGCTCACGGCGGCGACCAGATGCCGGTCGTCGATCGGCTTGCCGATGAAGTCGTCGCCGGCCAGGCTCATGGCCTTGAGTTGCAGCTCCAGCGCCTGCTCGGTGGAGAGATAGACGATGGGCAGGCTGAGATAGCGGTCATCCTGGCGGATCAGCCGGGCCAGTTCCATGCCGCTGCACACCGGCATGTAAAGGTCGGTCAGCAGCAGTTCGACGTCATTGCCGGACAGCCATTCCAGTACGTGCCTCGGGTCGGTCAGCGCGGTCGCCTTCATCCCGGCCCGGCGCAACACCAGGGCGTAATGTTCGGCCAGGGCGGCCTCGTCATCGACGATCAGAACCCGGAAGGGATCGTCCGCTTCGCGGCGGGTCAGGTGCTCCAGGCGGTCCAACAGAAACACCGGGTCGACCGGCTTGTGGTAGTAGGCATCGGCCCCGGCGCGGATCGCGGCCAGGCGGGCATCGAAATCGTCGCGCGCCGACACGAACACCACCGGCACCTCATCCAGATCGAGGCGCGCCCGCATGTCGCGCAGCAGGACGGGGCCGGCGAGATCGCCTTCCGGCAGCATGACATCGAGCACCATGGCATCCGGACGCTGTTCCGCCACCGCTGCTTCCACCCCTTCCGTGCTCGGAAACACGCGAACGGTATAGCCGAAACGACCCAATTGCAGGCGGAAGTCCTCGGCCAGGGCCAGATCGTCCTCCACCAGATAGATGAGGCGCGACGCCATCGGCGCGAGCCGGGGCGAGGCGGCCGCCTCGGACTGCGGACCGGGGCCGGCGCCGGCCGCCGCGACCAGTGCTTCCAGCCGCGCGCGCGCCGCGTGCCAGGATTCCGCGTCGGGACGTTCCGTTTCCGGCAGCCAGGCGATCAGCCGCTTCTCCAGGCCGCGCGCGGCCTGGCTCATTTCGGCGTAACCGAAGGTCGTGCCGGCGCCGGCCAGCCGGTGAACCTGGAGATGCAGTTGCTTCAACGATTCAGGTGACCAGGGGCCGCTTTTCAGGGACTGCCAGAGCGCGTCGATTTCGCTCAGGCGCTTGGGCAATTCGGTCGCGTACTCGGCGCGCAGGGCGGCAAGTTCAGCTTGATAGTTTTCTTCGGTGACGGTCATGGCAAATAGGCCTGGAAAATCAAACTCAGCGTAGGTTGGGCAAAGCGCAGCGTGCCCAACGTAGTCGCGATTTGTTGGGCACGCTGCGCTTTGCCCAACCTACGACGTTGATCGGTGTACACGGTCTCCGGCCAGGATGTCGGCGACGAGTTGTTCGAAGTCCTCGCCTACCGGTTTGCTGATGTAGTGATTGCAGCCGGCCGCGATGGCCTTCTGGCTGTCGCTGCTCATGGCCGAGGCGGTGACTGCGGCGATCTTGCCGTTGTAGCCCTGTTCACGCAGTTTCCGTACCGCTTCGTGGCCGTCCATTTCCGGCATGTGCATATCCATCAGCACCAGGTCGTAGTGGCCGGCCAGAGTTTTTTCCATGCCGATACGGCCGTTTTCCGCCGTCTCGATTTCATTGCCCTGCATACGCAGGCGCAGGCTGAGCATGCGGCTGATCATCGCGTCGTCTTCCACCAGCAGAATACTTGCCATGGCGTGTTACTCCTCGGAGTGGGATAGGGTGAAGGTAAAGGTGCTGCCGACGCCGGGGTGGCTGTCCACCGAGATGACGCCGCCGTGCAGTTCCACCAGGGATTTGGTGATGGCGAGGCCGAGGCCGGTGCCGCCGGCCTTGCGCGTGCTGGAACTGTCCACCTGGCGGAATTTGTCGAAAATTTCCGGCAGGTCCGCCTCCGGGATGCCGATGCCGGTATCCGCCACGCTGATCTCGGCGTGGCCATCCAGCGACCGCGCCTTGATCGTGATACTGCCGCCTTGGGTGAACTTGATGGCGTTGCCCACCAGGTTGATCAGTATCTGGCTCAGGCGCAATGGGTCGGCCCGCACTTGCAGTGTTCCCGTCTCGTCGGCCAGAGTGATGCCGCGTTCCTGAGCCTTGAGGCGGAGACGATCCAGCACTTCGCTCACCGTGTCGGTCAGCATGAAGGTCTCCGGGTGCAGATCCAGCTTGCCCGCCTCGATCTTGGACAGGTCCAGCAGGTCGTTGATGAGGTGCAGCAGGTGGTCGCCCGAGGCCTGAATGTCGCGCGCCATGTCGACGATCATCGCAGCCGGCGGCATCTTGTCCGCGTTTTTCAGCAGGGGCAGATAACCGAGGATGACGGTCAACGGCGTGCGCAATTCGTGGCTCATCATGTTGACGAACTCGGATTTCATGCGGTTGGCGCGTTCCGCCTGTTCCTTGGACTCCCGCAGCGACTGTTCCGCCTGTTTGCGCAAAGTGATGTCGACGATCATGCCGACGAACAGAATCTCGCCCTCCACCCGGCTCTCGCCCACCGCCAGGTCCATGGGGAACTGGCTGCCGTCCTTGCGTCGGGCCACCACTTCGCGGCCGATGCCGATGATGTGCGGGTCGCCGCTCGCCAGATAGCGGCTGAGATAGCCGTCATGGGCGGAATGGTAGGGCTCTGGCATCAGCATGTTGACGTTGCGCCCGATGACTTCCTCGGCCAGGTAACCGAAATCACGCTCGGCGGCCGGGTTGAAGGAGCGCACCGTGCCGCGCTGGTCCATGGTGATGATGGGATTGACCGCAGTATCCACCACCGCCCGGTTACGCGATTCGCTCGCCGCCAGTTCGCGGGTTTGTTCCCGGACCTGGCTGCGGATGATCCGTTGGCGGTTGAGCAGGTGCGCCAGATAGGCCGCCAGCATCGCGCTGAGCACCAGTCCGGCCAGCAGCACCGGCCAGGAGGCGGCGCCCCGATGCGCGGCGAGGTAGGCCGGGCTCGGCCGCAGGGAAACGATCCAGTGGCGCCCGGCCACTTTCAGGCTGTGGCGGAATTCCAGATTCGCCGGGCTCTTGTCCCAGGCTTGCGGCAGATGGGCGAACAGCAGTTCGTCTCGTTGCAAGGCCGCCGACTCCCTGATCCGCAAGGACACATCCGCCAGATCGAGTTGCGATTTATGCAGGGCGTCGAGGACGATCTCGTCGACATGAAACACACCCACCGCCATGCCCCGCAGCACCGCCCGGCGCTCGGACAAGTTCGTCGCCAAACCGTCGTAGAGCGGCGCGAAAATCAGGATGCTGGGGCTGCGCGTGGACTCCTGCACCAGGAACACGGGCGCGCTGGCCACCAGCTTGCCGCTGTCCCGAGCCTGCTCCAGGGCGGCCCGCCGCAGGGAATTGGAGGCCAGATCGAAGCCCAGGGCCGCCTTGTTCGCGTCCAGCGGGCTGAGGTAACGAATGGGAAAGTATTCGTCGCGCGGGGCCGCCGCCACCAGGCGGCCTTCGGCGTCGCGCTCGCTGACGCGGAAGTCGGGCTGGCCGTCGGCGCGGGTGGCCGCCTCGAACGCGGCGCGTTGTGAATGTTTTACCCTCGGTACCCATTCCAGAACCTGGATGCTTTGCATCCGGTCTTCGAGCGGGTTGGTGTAGAGGTCGAACTGGCGTTGCGAGACCGCCGGAACCGCGTGTAGGAAGCGGCGCAGGCCGCGAACGGCCTCCAGGTTCACTTCGATTTCCCGCTCCAGCGAGGCGGCGTGCAATTCGGCCAGGTGTTCGAACTCGTTTTGCAGCCGGGTTTCCCGCAACTGATCCACGAAGCGCATGGCCGCCACGCTGATGGCCGCGCCCACGAGAAAAACCGCAACGGCGATGAGGCCGTTGCGGGTGAGGAGCGAACGCAGAGGGCGGATTCCGGGTTTCTTCATCGTGTCCTGTGGGTCAAGGCGTCAGATGCAGCGGCAACTCGTCGGCGGCCACGGGTCGGCCTAGATGGTAACCCTGAAACAGGGTGCACCCCATTTCCAGCAAGGCCAGGCGTTGCGACTCGGTTTCCACGCCCTCCGCGACCACCTCGAAGCCCAGGTGGCCGGCAATCGACAAGACGGCGCGGATGATGGCGGCGTCCTTGGAATCCAGCGTCAGTTCCCGCACGAAGGACTGGTCGATCTTCAAGCGATCCAGCGGCAACTGCTTCAGGTAAGCCAGGGAGGAATAGCCAGTGCCGAAATCGTCTATGGCGAAGCGCACACCTCGGCGGCGCAGTACCTGCATCTTGTCCACGGCCTCGGCCAGGTTGCCGATCAACACGCTTTCGGTCAGCTCCAGTTCGAGTTGGCGCGGATTGGCGCCGGTCTCCGCCAGTATCCGCTCCACCCGCGCCACGAAATCAGCCTGGTGGAACTGGCGCGCGCTGACATTCACCGCCACGCTGCCCAGGTTCACGCCGGATTTCCGCCAGGCCACGATCTGGCGGCAGGCCTGTTGCAGTACCCAATGGCCGATCGCCAGGATCAGACCGGTTTCTTCCGCGATGGGGATGAACTCGGCGGGCGAGATCATGCCGCGTTTGCCATGGTTCCAGCGCAGCAAGGCTTCCACGCCGCGCATCCGTCCCAGACTGTCGATCTGCGGCTGGTAGTGCAGCATCAGCTCGCCAGCGTTAAGGGAATGGCGCAGATCGTTTTGTAGTTGCAGACGCGATTCGGCCGCCGCCTGCATGTCCGGCGCATAGAAGCGGATGGTATCGCGTCCGGCCTGTTTGGCGCGGTACATGGCCACCTCGGCGTGCTGCAACACGGCTTCCGGATCGTCGCCATTGTGGGGAAACAGGGTGATGCCCATGCTGGGAGTGACATGCAACTGGCGTCCACCCAGATAGATCGGCTCGATGATGCCGTCGCGCAGTTTGTCCGCCACCCGGCGCGCTTCGTAGCTGGCCAGGGTTTTATCGTTACCCAGGTCCGGCAGCACCACCAGGAATTCATCGCCGCCATGGCGCACCACGGTATCCCCGGCGCGCACCCGCTGCGTCAGTCGCTCGGCGATCTGGCTGAGCAGTGCATCGCCGCTGGCATGGCCGAGGGCATCGTTGAAGGTCTTGAAGTTGTCCAGGTCGATGAACAATACCGCGCCGAAGGCCGTGCGTCGGCGTGCCATGGCCATTTCCTGACGCAGCCGCTCCAGCAGCAGATGGCGATTGGGTAGTCCGGTCAGGGAGTCATGCTGGGCGTGATAAGCCACCTCGGCCCTGGCCTGGCGCATGGACAGGCCGATGCTCAACACGTCGGTGGCGCGGTTGAGAAAAGCCTCTTCCTGGGTCGACTGGCTATGTCCCTCGGGCAGGTAGAGCGTGAGCACACCCAGCAACTGGTGGTCGGCCAGTATGGGCAGGGCATAGTGGGCGTGGGGGATGAGGCCCTGGTAGCGGGTTTCATGGCGGACATCGATACAAGCTGTGAACTGCGCGCTGCGCGCCAGGGCCACCTTGCCGCAGATGCAGTGACCCACAGGCACCCGTGCGCAAGCGTTCACCTGGGAGGGTCCCAGGTTATGGGAGGCGACCATGCGCAGCACGTCCTCCCCCGCATCCGCTTCGTTGATGAAGATCGCGCCCTTGGGTAGCAAGTCCA
Organism: Pseudomonadota bacterium; assembly: GCA_030684775.1. Classification (GTDB taxonomy): domain Bacteria; phylum Pseudomonadota; class Gammaproteobacteria; order Burkholderiales; family Thiobacillaceae; genus PFJX01. The sequence continues at coordinate 2,743 of JAUXXW010000128.1, read as the reverse complement.
GCCATGGCGCCGACATCAGTACGGCTTCCAGACCGCGTTGCAGGAACACCGTGCTGTCGAACGGTTGTACGGCCAGACGCAGCAATTCGCCGATGGCGTGCTCCTCGGCGGCGGCGCGTTGGGTCTTGGCGCGTTCGGCGTGAATTTCCGAGAGATCCAGGGTGGTGCCGACGTAATGGGTGAGGTTGCCGCTCTCGTCGCGCACCGCGGTGATGCTCAGCCAGACCAGGCAGGGGCCACCTTCCTTGCGCTGTTCCCATATCTCGCCTTCCCAACAGCCTTGCTGCCGTAACGCACTGCCGATCTTGCGATAGCTGGCGAAACCCGGGTGCCGCGCCATCAGGCGGCGCGCGTTGCGGCCCAGCACATCGCCTTCGTGGAAGCCGGTCAGTTTGCTGAAGGCGCGGTTGACTCGCTGAACCTGGCCGCGCGGATCGGTAATGACGATGCCCTCGTTGGTTTCGAAGGCGGTGGCGGCCAGGCGCAGGGCGTCCATGTTGGTCCGGACACGCCGGCAGATCTGATTGAGGGTCGCCGCCATTTCGGACAGGTCTCTCACGCCGCTGATCTGAATCTCGCCGGCGCCCTCGCCTTTGGCGAGGCGGCCGGCGGCCAGCAGGAGGAGCGCGGCGGGCTTGGCCACGGTGAAATGTAGAACCAGAACCAGCAATCCGGCCAAGCCGACACCGGATAGCCACAAGGGGATGCCTTGTATCCAGGTTTGCATGCCAAGCAGCCCGGCCAAGGCGAGAAACACCGTCAACGGCAGCCATATGCCCAGCGGCAGGAGACGTGGGCGGTTCATGCTGCGTCCCGGTTGAGCAGCGCCTTTGCCAAGCGGGGCATCAGCGTGTCGCGCGTCGGAGGGTTGTTCGGTAGCGGTGTGGAGAAAGGTGTCATGGCGTTTCTTGCCCCTGGCTTCTGGTGGTTGTTCCACCTAAGTGCAAGGCCTGTGCCAGGCGCCGACGTATTTCCGTACCAGGTCTATTTATTCTTTTATTTACAATATGTTGTCGATGTTATTTGGAGTGGTTTGTTACGGTTTTATGATGGCGCCGGCTTTCAGTCCCGCGCGATGGCTCCCGACTTCATGCATTTTGCAGAAAGACTGCAAAATGCAGCACAATCAGTCGGAGTAAACGAGTCGGGAGAGAAAGATGAACACGCGCCCTCTGGTGCTGCTGGTGGAAGACGATGTGCTGCTGGCGCGGGCCTATATGGCGTTTCTCTCCCGCCTGCCTTGCCCTTGCGAACCGGCCCATGTCGCCAGCGCGGGCGAAGCGCTGACTTTCATCGCTGAACGGAAACCGGATCTGCTGTTGCTGGACCTGCTGTTGCCGGACATGCACGGGATCGAGTTGATGCGCGTCCTGAACGAACGTGGTCTGTCCTGCCCCACCATTGTGGTCACGGTGGAAAACACGGCGGAGGTGGCGGTCAACGCCATGCAGGCCGGGGCACTGGATTACCTGCTCAAGCCGCTCAGCCCGGAACGCCTGGTCACCACGGTGCGCAACACCCTGGAAGGACTTGATCTCAAGGCCCGCCTGCACGACTACGAGGCCGTATTGCCCGACGCAGGCTACGAAGGTTTCATCGGCGCCTCCCCGGTCATGCGGGTGCTCTACCGTCTGATCGGCAATGCCGCCGCTTCCGACGCCAGTGTGTTCATCACCGGGGAAAGCGGCACCGGCAAGGATGTCTGCGCGGAAGCCATCCACAATCGCGGCCGTCGCGCCGACAAACCGCTCATCGCCATCAACTGCGCCGCCATCCCGCGTGAATTGATGGAGAGCGAGCTGTTCGGCCACCTGCGTGGCGCTTTCACCGGCGCGGATCGCAATCGTGACGGCGCCATCACCCTGGCCAACGGCGGCACCCTGTTTTTCGACGAAATCTGCGAGCTCAACCTGGACCTGCAAGCGAAACTGCTACGTTTCGTCGAGAGCCGTGCTTACAAGCCGGTCGGCGGCAGCCGGGAACTGGCCTCGGATGTCCGCATCATCTGCGCCACCAATCGCGACCCCCTGGAAGAAGTTCAAGCCGGCCGCTTCCGGGAAGACCTGTATTACCGGTTGTATGTAGTACCTATCGCCTTGCCGCCGCTGCGCGACCGCCACGAAGACATCCTGTTACTGGCGCGGCACTTTCTTGATCTTTTTGCCCAGGAGGAGGGCAAAGCCTTCGATGGTTTCAGCGCCCACGCCGAAGCGGAACTGCTCGCCTACCCCTGGCCGGGCAATGTGCGCCAGTTGCAGAACGTGATCCGCCGTATCGTCGTCATGCAGTCCGGCGGCACGGTGGATGCGCTCATGCTGCCGGCCGTGCCGCCGGAGCAGGCAAGTCAAGCCTCGGCCGGCAGCGGCAGTCATGCGACGCAGATTCGCCCGCTATGGGAGCAGGAACGGACCCTCATCGAACGCGCCATCGCCCTGTGCGGCGGCAATGTCATCGAAGCCGCCGCCCGGCTCGGCATCAGTGACTCGACGATCTACCGGAAACGGGCACGGTGGCGGACGGAGGGGGCCGAACCTGGAAACGGCACTTTTCGCGTTAACGGGTGATGCGACAGAAAGCGCATGAGGGAGTGGCCTCCCCCTTTTTTAAAGGGGGATTGAGGGGGATTTCTCCAAGGGTTGTGCCAGTGCAAGCGTCCAAAAATCCCCCCTGTCCCCCCTTTGATAAAGGGGGGAACCGTTGCGCCAACCGGGCACAACCGTTGACCTGGATATTCAGGCAGCGG
>JAUXXW010000116.1 GCA_030684775.1 Pseudomonadota bacterium | reverse complement strand
GATGCGGTTCGCTATCGCTCACCACATCCTACGAATGGCCCGCCGCCCCATCACTATTGGAGAATCTGAATAATGAGCAACGAGAGCATCGGCCACGGCAAAGTGGTGTACATCACCTACTCGGTTCTGGGCGAAGAGGGCCAGGTCATGGGTCAGCAGGACATGCCCACGGGCTATGTGCACGGCGCCGGCAGCGGCCTGTTCGAAGCCGTGGAACGCGCCCTGGAAGGCCGCCAGGTCGGCGACCAGGTGAGCGCTGACGTGACGCCCGAGGAAGGTTTCGGGCAGAGCGATCCGAATCTGGTCATCGTCGATGAAATCGACAACACCCCGCCCACCATCCGCTATGTCGGCGCCGAAGCCGAATTGCAGAACGATGCCGGCGACATGCTCACCTTCCGTGTGGTCAACATCGCCGACGGCAAGATCACCCTGGACGGCAACCACCCCCTGGCCGGCCGCACCGCCACCGTGGTCGCCACGGTCGTTTCCATACGCAACGCCACCCAGGAAGAAATGAGCACCGGCTTCCCCGCCGAACAAGGCCCGCCGACCCGGCATTGATCGCTCATGGCGCGGACGGCCATGCCGGCGCTACAGCCCGTTTCTTCGCTGCGGTTTCGACGGGCTGAGTGGTCACGTTTTAAGGGGCTGTCCATGAATGACTCGAACATTCTGGCTGCACTGGAGGGCGCGCTGCCGCGTTGTCGGCCGCTTGCAGGGAATGGCCATGCGGCGCGCACAGCCCCTTGGTCAACCGGTGGAAGCGCTTCATGGACCGTCTGACCCGTATCTTCCGTCTGCATCAACTGCTCGCCACACATCGCTATCCGGTTTCCCGCGCCCGCCTGGAACAGGAGCTGGAATGCTCGCGGGCCACACTCACCCGCATCCTCGCCGAAATGCGCGACCTCCTCGGCGCCCCCATCGCCCATGACGCCGAACACGGCGGTTATCGCTACACCCAAACCTCGTTCGAACTGCCCGGCCTCTGGTTCACTCCATCCGAGCTGTACGCCCTGCTGGCCGCGCAGAAATTGCTCGAAGAAGCCCAACCCGGCCTGCTCGACCTCGCACCGCTCAGGCAGCGCATCGAAAAACTCCTGCGCGGCGCGCATCGGAGCCAGGAAGAACTGACGCGCCGAGTGCGCGTCTTGCGCGCCGCCGCCCGGCAACCGGACACCCGCATCTTCCAGGCACTGGCCGACGCCACCGCGCGCCGACAGCGCGTACACATCCGCTATCTCGGGCGTGAGCGGGGGAGCGAGACCGAACGCGACCTCTCCCCGCAACGCCTCATCCACTATCGCGACAACTGGTATCTCGACGCCTGGTGCCATCTGCGCGAGGAATTGCGCAGCTTCGCCCTGGAACGGGTGCTCACCGCCAAGTCGCTGGAGACGGCCGCGCGGGAACTGGCCGACGCCGAGCTCGACGCCCATTTCAAGCAAAGCTACGGCATCTTCTCCGGCGCCCCCACCCACACAGCCACTCTTCGCTTCAGCCCGCAACGTGCCCGCTGGGTCGCCGAGGAAAGCTGGCACTCGGCGCAGCAAGGCGAATGGCTGGGCGACGGCCGCTACGAACTCGCCGTTCCCTATTCCGACCCGCGCGAACTCCTGCTCGACATCCTCAAATACGGCCCGGACGTGGAAGTCCTGGCGCCGGATGAACTGCGCCGGGCGGTCGTCGAACGACTGCAAGCCGCACTCGGGCAATACTGAACAAGTAGGGTGCGCCGCGCGCACCGAACCGTGGCGATGGTGCGCGCGGCGCACCCTACGGTAACTGGCCCGATACCTGCGTGCTCAGGTTCTGAGCCTCTCCCGCGCTACAACGAGCATCATCGTCACAAGGGAGACTCATCATGGAACGCCGCGTATTTCTGACCCGCATCCTGCAACTCGCCGGCCTCGCCGCCACTCCCGCCATCGCCGCCCCGGTGAAGGTACGGAAACACTTGCTGCAAACCTCGCCGGTGGCCGGGTTCCAGTACCACCAGGGCGAAACCTGCTGGGCGGAACTCCGCGAAGGCGCCGCGCTCAGCCTCGCCCGCGAAGCGGAAAACCGCCACGACGCCCGCGCCATCCGCATCGAGTGGCAAGGCCGCAAACTGGGCTACATCCCGCGCCTGGAAAACACCACCCTCGCCAGCCTCATGGACCGCGGCCACACACTGACCGCGCAACTATCCGCCCGGCGGGAAAGCCGCGACCCCTGGCAAAGGCTGGCGGTAAGCGTTTTCCTTGCCGGCTGAACGGGAGACCACCATGCGCGGATGTGTAGCGCCGGCATCCCGCCGGCATGGCCTTCACGAAGGGCTACTGACGTGCTCAGGTTCCAAGCCCGGCCGACTCTATAACTCCGTGCGTTGAAGTCATCGGAGCGAAGACGATGGGCTGCCTACTCACACTGGCCTACGCAATCGCCGCCTTGCTGCTGCTGGTTGTGCTCTTCACTCTGCTTTACGCGGCTTTCGGGCTGCTCGGTGTGGTTGTCGCGGGCGTGATCCTGCTGCTATTTTCGGCGATGGTCCCCACACCCGGACAGACGGTCGATGCGCGGCCGAATCGCCCGAACAAGGGCTGGCTGGCCCCCCTCGTGATCGGCCTGATCCTGGGCGGCTGGCTGTCCGACGACGACGGTGATTCCTGAACCGGAGCAAATCACGCGCGGCGCCAACATCCACCGCACCCCGCCTCACCGCCCTCAACGGCGGACGCGCCCACGAGGAAGCCCACGGCCCGCCCGGAATTCCAGAGCCCGGATGCCGACGTAGGTTGGGCAAAGCGAAGCGTGCCCAACGCTGACATCGCCCGACATGTTGGGCACGCTTCGCTTTGCCCAACCTACGGGTACCGCTCGCGCCAAACTTCCCTGGCCCGCTCCCGCTGCTGGAAACTCTGGTGGCCGCTGGGAAGGGCACGGCGGGTGGGGTAAGGGTCTTTGCCTGAGTGAAGCCCGCGCGGGCTGGGTTGAAAGTGACTGTTGCGGTAGCCGTTTGCCAGTCCGCCCCTCGGCGTTGAAGCCGGGGGGCGGCCCGGCCACGCAGGGTTCGACTACGCGCAGGCCGGCGTTTCAGCACCCAGCCAGAAGCCGAGGTTCTTGTCGAGAAACTCGTCCCAGGGCATGTAGTGGGAGCCGTCGCAGGAGAAGTTGAGGCCAACCAGGCCGTTGAACAGGTTGAGCGAGCCGGAGCGCAGGTAGAGGGTTTCGTCCATGAACCGGAGATCGCGGAAGCAGCGGAAGATTTTCGGAATCGCTTCCGGCGGGACGATGGCTTTTTCCGGGTAGGGATGGCGCGGGTAGGCCAGGCAGAGGTTGGGGTCGGACAGGTCGTTGAAGCCGTGGATGCGGTAGCTGTAGGGGTCGTCCAGCATCCAGAGGGTGGCGCGCGAACTGGAGAAGTGCAGTTTGCCGTGGTACACGCCGTGCACGGTCATCAGTTCGACCAACAGGGCGAGGACTTCGTCGATGTGCTCGTCCATCGGGCTGTTCGACCGTTCCTGATGGAACAGGCCGGCGCGGATGGCGGGGTCGCCGCGCATTTGCATCCAGATGCCGGGTTGCGCGTAGAGCGCCTGGGTGCCTGGCAATTCGCGCAGGTCGAAGTCGGCGCCCAGGTAGCCGAGTAGGGCGCCGTCTTCCCGGGTGATGCGTTGTATGGCCGTGAGCGAGGGGCGTTTGGCGTTGCGGCTGATGTAGGACTCGGACAGCGAGAAGCGGCCGCCGGCGCTGGCTTCGGCCAGATAAGGGCGGTCGCCGCGGTCGCGGCCGAAATGTTCGTCGAGCAGGCCGACTCGCGAGATGTTGGCGGTGATCTGCCGTGCCTGATGGTCGAGTACGTAGAGGTATTTGCAGTAGGGCAGTTCGATCATGCCTTCCCGCAGTCGGGCTTCCAGTTTGTCGCGCGCGGGCCAGTCTTCGCGGCAGGCGTCGGCCAGGCTGGAGAGCGATGAAGCGAGCCAGCCCTTGAGAATGTCGCGCTGGCGTTGTATGGCTTGCTGGAGGTTCGAGTTCATGTTCTTGGGGAGGAGGGAGGGGAGGTTCCCGAAGACCACGTTTGCCGCTGTGTCGCGGGAGGGATTGCGCCTGCCCGCTGTTGTCACGCTGTTGCCACGATGTGGCCTGTCTCCCGCTCCCCCCGTCCCGGGAGAGCGGGAATCCCGTGGGAATTACTTCTTCTTGGCTTTGGTGGCCTTGACCGGGTTGGCCGCGGCGGTCAGCGCGGCGCCGGCCTTGAAGCGCACCACTTTCTTGGCGGCGATCTTCATTTCCTTGCCGGTCTGGGGATTGCGGCCGGTGCGGGCGGCGCGGTCCTGGACACTGAAGGTGCCGAAGCCGATGAACTGCACGCTCTCACCCTTGGCGACAGCTTCGGTGATGGCTTCGAGGGCGGCGCTGATGATGTCGCCGGCGGCGGCTTTGGAGGCGTTGGCTTTTTCGGCGACGGCGTTGATGAGTTCGGTCTTGTTCATGCATGTCTCCTGATGGTGTGAAGGGGGGGGGCCACAAGCGGGCGGTCGTAGTCTAGAGCAAGCTTGGCGCTTGCGGGCTACGACTTCCGTGCTTCTTGGGGCATTTCAACCATATTGCTTTCAATGTTAATCGCAACTTTGCCTTGTTGATCGATAGTGACGATTGAAATAAAAATTTCATTCATTTCTATAGATCATTGGTGGTCGATGACAGGTTTGGCCCTGGAGCCGTTCGTGCCGGCTTCGTCTGGAATCCTTGCGGGTGCCTCATACGCAGGCTTGGGGGCAGGAGCTGTTCTCGACACCGATTTCCTGGCACGCCTTCGGGCAGGCAGACACGGCAAACAAAACGAAGCGTGCCCGACAACCCGTCGCAATGTTGGGCACGCTTCGCTTTGCCCAACCTACGACCGGCATGGAAGTTCTGAGGTGGGAGGCCCGCGAGCGGGCTTTCTACTGCATGGCGGCCTGCTGGCCTTCCGGATCGAATTCGGCGCGCACGATGTCGAGCGCGTCCTTGAGGGTTTCTTCGGAAAGTTCGTTGAGGCTTTCCGCCAGCACTTCGGCGGCGTCGATGGTGTCCTGGTCTTCGGGCAGGTTGTCCGAATCGAGGTTGGCCACCAGCACGGCCGCGGCGCCGGTGACCTGGAGCAGTTTCTGCCGCTCCACCATCAACAGTTCAATCTCGTCTCGCAACAGGCGGACTTCCTGGTCGTTCAAAGCATGGATGGTCATGGTGAGCCTCGTCGAGTTGTCGGGAGTTGGTCGGGGGTGATCGTGCCCCGGCTTGCCCCGAGGGGGCCGCGTCAATCTTGGGAAGGTCCGACGATTGACTTGGGGGTGCGTGGGATAATACCGCGCCCATCATCCATCCAGATACCCGCGCCGTGCTTCGTCCCGTCCACCTCGACCCCGCCCTGATCGGCCAGCCCCTACCCTGGGATGTGTATTCCGAGTCCGGCGTTCTGATTGCCGGCGCCGGTCTGGTGCTGGCCGATGCGGCACATTTCAACAAGCTCGCCACGCGTGCGTTGTTCCGCGAGGGGGAGAGTGGCGATGCATCCGATACGCCGCTCGGCCGTCTGACCGAACTGGCAAAACAAGCCGAGACCTGCCTGAAGCATCCCGAGGAGGATGCGATTCGATCCGTGGCGCGCGCGCTGCTCGCCGTGCAACGCGCCGATACCGATGCCTGTTTGGGCTATGCCTCGCTGGCGCCGTTGGCGCGCCCCAGTGTGGGCCATGCCTTGCGCGTGCTCTTCGTCACCAACCTGCTGGCGGAACAACTGGATTTCAGCGAGGCCGATCAAGAGAGCCTGGCCGCGGCGGCGCTGACCATGAACGTCGCCAGCCTCGATCTGCATGATCGTCTGCATGCCTATGCCGGCGTCGTGCCGGAAGCCGACCGGGCGGCGCTGCGCGGCCATCCGCAAGCCGGCGCTGACCGGCTGGAGCGGGCCGGGGTGGCGGATGTGCTGTGGCTGGACGCGGTACGCCAGCATCACGAGAACATGGACGCTGGCGGTTATCCCGACGGCCTTCCGGGTAGCGCGATTTCTTTGGCCGCGCGGGTGTTGCGGGTGGCGGATTTCTATTGCGCCAAGATCAGTGGCCGCCATTACCGACCGCCCAAATCGGCCAGCTTCGCCTTTCAGGAATTGTTCGGCCGGGAAAGGACGCATCTGGACGGCCAGATCGCCACCTTGTTGCTGCGTCGCATGGGCATCTACCCGCCCGGCACGCTGGTGCGCCTGGCAAGCCGCGAGACCGCCTGCATCGCGCGTCGCGCGCAAGATGGTGTGGCGCGTTGGGCGGTGAGCGTTCTCGACGCGCGCGAACGCGCGCTGGAATCACCCCAGGCGCGGGATGTCTCCAAGCGCAATCACGCCATCATCGGCACGGCCGACCGCCAGCCGGGATGGCCGACGATCAACTGGATGGCGGTCTGGGGATATTGATGAATCTGTTGCCTTACGTCTTCGATGCCACGCGCGAGAATTTCGACCGGATGGTGCTGGGCAATTCCGCGCGCGGCCTGGTGCTGGTGCATTTCTGGAGCCCCAAGGCCGGCCCCTGCCTGGTGCTGATGCCCCGTCTGGTGAAACTGGCCGCTGAATATGGCGGGCGCTTTCTGCTGGTGATGGCGAATACCGAGGAGTTGGGCCGGCGGGTTCGCGACCTTGGCGTGACCAGTGTGCCGACGGTGAAGTTCTACCTGCGCGGCGAAGTGGCGCACACCATCCACGGCGCCGAGCCGGACAGCACTTTTCACGCGGCATTGAGCCTTTTTCTGGCCGGTGACCACGAGCAGCAGCGCATGGCGGCCCTGCGCGTGCACCAGGAAGGGCGCACGGCGGAGGCCATCGCACTGTTGGCGCAGGCCGCCGTGGAGGCGCCGGAAGACCTGGCGGTGGCCCTGGATCTGGCCAAGCTGCTGACTCTGGACGGGCGTCCGGAAGAGGCGCTGGCGCTGCTCTCGGCCTTGCCCATCGCGGCGCGGCGGCGGGCCGACATCGCGCCCCTGTTGATTCATCTGGAACTGATCGTCGCGGCCGCTCTGGAGCCCACCCCGGATACCCCGGAGGCGCAGTTGTCCGAGGCCGCGCGCGCCCTGCTCGATGATCGGATGGAGGCCGCGCTGGAGCTGTTGCTGGAGTTGGCCCGCACGGCACCCGGTTTCCGTGACGACATCGGCCGCCGTGGCCTGATTTCCCTGTTCGCGCTGCTCGGCGGTGAGCACGAATTGACCCGGCGTTATCGTTCGCGCCTGGGCGAGTTGGTGACATGAATGTAGCGCCGGCATCCTTGCCGGCCCGTCCAAACACGCCGGCAAGGATGCCGGCGCTACACGGCTGGCGCGCGGATTTCGCCGTCACCGCGCCGTTTCACCATGTTGCCCACCTCGCCGAACCGCTGGCCGGTGCCGATTGGCCGACGTTGCGGCGGCTCAATCACCTGGCTGAGGCACAGGGGCTGCGCAACGCGGCTGGGCTGCCCTTGCGTTTCGCGGCCCAGCATGTGCGCTGTGGGCAATGGGATTACGAGGCGGGCATCCTTGCCAGCGGCGTGGTGCCCAGCCGCGAGGGTAATTGGCATGACCTGCTCAATGCCCTGACCTGGCTGACGTTTCCCCATGCCAAGGCGGCGCTCAACGCGGTGCAGTGCGACTCACTGGAACAACGCCGGGGAAGCACGCGTGGCGCCCGCTCCGATGCCGCCACCCTGTTCGACGAAAGTGGCGTGCTGCTGCTGGCTTGTGACGATGAGTTGGCCGAATTGCTGGCGGCGCGGCGCTGGCGGGAGGCATTCGTGCTCAGGCGACAGGCCTGGCAGGACGTGCGCGTCTATGCCTTTGGCCACGCGGTGCTGGAAAAGCTGCTGGCGCCATGGCCGGGCATTACCGCCAAGTGTCTGTTTATGCGGGTGGAGTCGCTGCCTGATGTGGGGGTGCCGGCGGCTTGGCTGGATGCCGCCCTGGCCGAGGTGTGGCGTGATGGTCGCGTCAGTCGTCCCGCCGATCTCTTTCCCCTGCCGGTGTTGGGGGTGCCCGGCTGGTGGCCGGCCAATCACGACGCGGCGTTTTACCAGGACGGCAAGGTGTTCCGGCCCTTGCCCGGTGTTGCGAATGATGTAACCCAATCGGCATAGAATGGTGCCTCTTTCGTACCGGAAAATAACCTAACAAATGTCCGGCAGTTTCTCCGTTCGTGGCCACGACAGTGGCATGCTGGCACACATGGTTTCGGCCAAGCTGGCGATCGCCGCCGTGGCGCTGGCCCTGGCTTTCGCGGTGTTGTTGGCGACCCATTTCTGGCAATTGCATGAGGCGTTTCAGGAAAGTCTGCTGGCCAAGGTGCAGGTCACCGCGATCCGCGCTGGCGACACGCTGAAGCGGAGAGAGCGCCAGGAGGCCACGGAAATCCTGCAATCCTTGCGTGGCGCGCCGGAGATCGTCGCCGCCAGCCTGTTCACGCCGGAGGGCTCTCGGCTGGCCGAGTACCGCCGCGATAACCGGGAAACCTTGCCTGAATTCGATGCCCAGGGCACCTGGTGGACCCTGATTCAGCGCCAGCCCTTGCTGGAGCGTGGCCAGATCATCGGCCATCTCGTGGTCAAGGCCAGCCTCGACGCGATGGCGCGGCGTTTGGCCTGGTTCTTTGGCATCGGCCTGTCCACCGTATTGATCGGCCTGGGGGTGGCCTGGAGCGTGTTCGTGGGATTGCGTCGCAAGGTCAGCGATACCGAGGCGGACTTGCGCCGCATGGCCTGGTACGACCCGGTCACCAGGCTCCCCAATCGCAATCTGTTCATGCAGCGCCTGCGCGAAGCGGTGAGCGATGCGCGCGAGGAACGGCGCGGCATGGCGGTGCTGTTCATCGACCTGGACAACTTCAAGCTGGTCAACGACACCCTGGGCCACGAGGCCGGCGACGTCCTGCTGGTGACCGTGGCGGAACGTCTACGTGGTTTGCTGCGGGCGGGCGATTCGGTGTGCCGCCTGGGGGGCGACGAGTTCGTCATCCTGTTGCACCCGTGCGGTCTCGGCGAGGCGCAGACGGTGGCGGAACGCGCGTTGGAAGCTATTGGCCTGCCGGTATTGGTTTATGAACAGGAGGTCTATGTCGGCGGCAGCATCGGCATCGCCCGCTTCCCCGAGGATGGCCTGGATGCCACCGCCCTGCTGCGCTGCGCGGATACGGCGATGTACCAGGCCAAGGACAACGGTCGCGACAACTTCCAGTTCTATACCTCGGACATGAACCTGAAGGCATTGCAGCATTTCGCCATCGAGACCAGCCTGCGCCGCGCGCTGGAACGTGACGAAATGCTGCTCTACTACCAGCCGCTGGTGGATGTGGAGACGCGCGCCATCGTCGGGGTGGAAGCCCTGTTGCGCTGGAAGTCGGAAGAGTTCGGTACTTTCGTGTCCAGTGATTTCATCGCCATCGCCGAGCAATCCGGGCTGATCAACCAACTGGGCCACTGGGCGCTCAAGGCTGCCTGTCGCCAGATGCGGGAATGGCGCGACTCGGGGTTGTCAGGGCTGACCGTGGCGGTGAACCTGTCGCCGCGCCAGTTCCACAATGGCGATCTGGTCACCCAGGTGCGCGACGCGCTTCTGGAAAGCGGCCTGGAACCCGGCGCGCTGGAACTGGAAATCACCGAAAGCGTGCTCATCAAGCACAACATGGAAGCCATCGAAAAACTGACCGAGCTGGCCGACCTGGGCGTGAAACTGGCCATCGACGACTTCGGCACCGGCTATTCCTCGCTGTCCTATCTCAAGCGCCTGCCCATCCACCGGCTCAAGATTGACAAGAGTTTCGTGCAGGAGAGCCATATCGACCCGGACGACGCCGCCATCGCCACCGCCATCATCGGCATGGCGGCGGGCTTGGGGATAGAGGTGACGGCGGAAGGCGTGGAAAACGAGGAACAGCTCGCCTTCCTGAAACAAGCCGGCTGCCAGATCGTGCAGGGCTATTACTTCGGTTCGCCGCTACCGGCGGAGGATTTGGCCAAGCTGGTGCGGCAGGTGCGGG
>JAUXXW010000115.1 GCA_030684775.1 Pseudomonadota bacterium | reverse complement strand
GATTCAGTCGCGATCAATCGTCGTCTTGTCCGCGAAACCTGCGTCTTAATCCCTTCTTTTTCAGGTCTGTGATTCAGTCGAGGATTTCGCGCTGAATTTCGAGGCGCTTGAGGAGTCTTAATCCCTTCTTTTTCAGGTCTGTGATTCAGTCCCTGGGCGGCGTGAACAAGGCCGCTGCCTCCATGTCTTAATCCCTTCTTTTTCAGGTCTGTGATTCAGTCCTTGAGGCTGTGCGCGGGCAGATCATTTTCAAAGCGTCTTAATCCCTTCTTTTTCATGTCTGTGATTCAGTCATTGCTTTCTGCCGATACAGGCATCCGTATTTAGTCTTAATCCCTTCTTTTTCAGGTCTGTGATTCAGTCGTTTCCATCATACGAACAAAGAGCACCATTTCTGGTCTTAATCCCTTCTTTTTCAGGTCTGTGATTCAGTCATAGGTGCTTGCTCAAAATCCCCCAGGTACGTTGTCTTAATCCCTTCTTTTTCTGGTCTGTGATTCAGTCATTGCCGCGCTTAGGGCTATTGGCGAAGTAGTTATGTCTTAATCCCTTCTTTTTCAGGTCTGTGATTCAGTCGAAAACCACCACCACCACCCTGACCCGCGACGACTGTCTTAATCCCTTCTTTTTCAGGTCTGTGATTCAGTCCGAGGCGGAAGGATTCGTTTCGGTCTGGGATGACGTCTTAATCACTTCTTTTTCAGGTCTGTGATTCAGTCGCGCCGTGATGATTGACACCATCATCAGCCTGGTGTCTTAATCCCTTCTTTTTCAGGTCTGTGATTCAGTCCGATGCCCATTCTATGGTTGCCTTCATGGGAGGTCTTAATCCCTTCTTTTTCAGGTCTGTGATTCAGTCCCAACGGCGCTACGGTCTTGGTCTGCCTGCGCGTCTTAATCCCTTCTTTTTCAGGTCTGTGATTCAGTCTGCATCGTCCGATTTTCTCCTTGGTTTCAAGATGTTGTGGGGTGGGTTGGCGATGATTATTCATTTCTGGCGAGCGGCCTGTTTACAAGAGCAAACATCCTGCGGATTTGCCTTCCTTGTCCGCGAGTAGCAGCAGGCCTTCCGGTAGGGCGCGGCGGCCGTAGTGGTGCAATTCCAGGTTCTTGGGCAGCGGGTAGATGCGCACATCGTCGGTCTTCGGGTTGATTTCCTGTTCTAGCGTGTTGCGGATGCGTTGGATGCCCGCTGCTGTTTCCTCGGCGGCGAACACAGAATACTGCACCGGGACGGCGACTGTCTTGAGGTAGCGGTGCACCCGACCCAGCCGTTTCGGGCTGGTGATGTCGTAGGCAATCAGCCAGGTGCGGGTTTCGTTCAGCGCCATTCTTCGAGCAGCGATTTGAGCCGGCGGTGCAGGCTGCCGAGCAGGTGGGGGAGCAACTGGTTGATGCGCGGGCCGAAGCTGTGCAGCACGCGCAGCAGGGCAGTGTTGTCGCCATGCAGCCCGGCGCCGAGGCCGTGCAGTTCCAGTTGGAGGGCGAGCATGGTGAGCCGGGTGAGGTCAGCGGCGAGTTCCAGCGGCTTGCCGTGTTCATCCCAGTAGCGTGTCTTCAGGCCGGCGTGGTGCAAGGCTTGCAGGGTGTAGGCGGTGAGCGCGCCTGCTTGCGGGCTGTGGGGAATGAACAGGGTGGTTTCCGTTTCGGGCCGGTAGACATGTTGGCGGACGAGTTCGCGAAAATCCGCTTCTTCGATTTCTCCGCCGGCGGCAAGCCGCGCTTGGCGCCAGCCTTGCAACAGTTCCATGCGTTCGGCGCGCTGCCAGTGGTGGTAGTGGATGTGCCAGTCGGCGCGGTCGAGCATTTCCTCGATGTCGCTATCCAGGCGTGAGGGCTTGCCCTGCGCGGGTTGCAGGTAGCCGGTGGGTTCGCCGGCGGCGTCCAGGAAGACGATGGGCAGGCCTTCGCGCTGGCAGGCGGCCAGGGCGCTGGCTTGCCATTCCACGCGCGGCCCGGCGATGACGCGCGCGATTCGGGCGAAGGGGTAGCGCAGTGGGGCTTTCTGGGTGATGCGCACCAGCAGGGCGGGGCCATTGGCGCTCACCTGGGTGGGGCTCTGGCCGTAGAGGTAGAGCGGGAGGCGTTGGCTGGGGGCCGCGCTTCTGGCGGCTGTCGTGGTGTGGGCAAGCATCAGAAGTTCTCCTCTTCTTCGTCGGCGAGCCAGGGGGCGCCTTCCGCCTTGAGGTGCTTGGCGAGGATGCGGCACTGGCGCAGGAGCAGGCGCCGGGTGGCGGCGGCGTGGCTTTCGTAATCCTGATAGAAGGCGGCGCGCCCGGCTTTGCCAAGCAGGCAGGCCTGGCCGTCGCGGCTGAAATGGTCGTCACGCAAAGTGCGATCGCGGAACAGGTGCCAGACCTGGCGGTCGAGGTGCGGGCGCAGGGGTTCGATGAGGTCGCAGGCGAGCGATTCGCGGCCGAAGCTGGGGCGGTGGTAGAAGCCGAGCAGGGGGTCGAGGCCGGCCAGGTGGCAGGCGCGCACGGCGTCGAAGTGGAGCAGGGTGTAGCCGAGCGAGAGACAGGCGTTGACCGGGTCGCGCGGTGGCCGGCGGTTGCGGCCGCTGAATTCGAGAGAGGGCGGGAACAGGGCGGCCAGGCCCTGGAAGTAGGCGCGCGCGGCGGCGCCTTCGAGGCCGCGCAGGCTGGCGATGGCGAAGTGGCTCTCCCCTTTTTCGAAGGCACTTTTCTCGTCAACTGGTGATGCGACAGAAAGTGTCTGAGAGAGTGGCCTCCCCCTTTTCAAAAGGGGGATTGAGGGGGATTTCTCCAAGGGTTGTGCCAGTTCAAGCGTCCGAAAATCCCCCCCAGCCCCCCTTTGAAAAAGGGGGGGGTGTTGGTCGGCGTTGAAATCTGATGAAGCCCCTACCCTTCGGTACCCCTCGATCCCCCTTTGAGAAAGGGGGAGGCTGGCTTCTGCGGCCCGCAGGCCGGTGAGCGCGTCGGTGAGCGGTTTGCGGCAGTCCGGCCGGGTTTGTAGCGCTTCCTTCAGCAGGCGGATTTGCGCGCGGGTCTTGGCCCTGACCTGCCGCGTGGCCCAGGCGGCGCACCAGTCCGGGTCGAATACGCGGCGGCTTTGCGCGAGGCGGATGCCGGCGTCGTTGTGGGCGAGGCCGAGGACGATGGCGACGCGTTTGCTGTGGCGTTTGGAGAGCAACAGGGTGGCAATGCCGGCTTCCGCCAGCTTGGTGAGGACGCCGGCATCGAGCTTGATGCCGCCTTGCATGACCACGCGGTCGAGCAGTTTCAGCGGCACCGTGCCGCGCCGCCCGGCCGGCTCATAGAGGGCGAGGGCATCGCCATCGAGACGAAGTTCCAGGTCGGAGCGGTCGAGGATGAGGGTGGACATGGCGCCTTGCTTCAGTGGATGTAGAACAAATCCGGATCGGCCGGCGTTTCCGCCTGGCCCAGGGTTTGCACCGGGGAACGCGGGTCGAGGCCGATGAGGAGAAAACTGTCTTCGCCTTCTTCCAACACCAGGGCCATGTCGTGCAGCAGGGCGGATTTTTCACCTTCGGACAGCCAGCATTCGTAGGCCGATTTCTGCCCGCCGGTGGCGTAGCCCTTGACCAGTTCCAGCGTCAGCTTGAGCCGGCGCGGGTGGGCGACATCGTAGGCGGCGAGGTAGAGGCGGCGGTTCATGTGATTGTGTCCGTGGGGTGTTGACTGGACTGTAGGACGCCTTGAAGGAAAGGGCGGAGCCGGCAAGCTTGCGGCTTATGTAGGTCGGGTTGGCGTGAAAATCCGCCTATCGTAGATCCGGGCTACGCTGACCATGCGGTGCCGTAGGAGCGGCTTTAGCCGCGATGCGCCGTGAGGCGCAAAGGGCAAACGCTCGCCAAGACCACGCCGTTCCACCTTTGCGGGCCGCCGCCCGCATCGCGGCTAAAGCCGCTCCTACGAGGGCTGGCCGGGGCGGCAAGCTTGCGGAGGGCCGGCTACTTTGAGTAGATCGTAGGTTGGGCAAAGCCGCGGGCGTGCCCAACGCTGGCCGTTGATGTTGGGCACGCTACGCCTTGCCCAACCTACGAAGCTTCAGGACAGCATGGGGGGGAGGCACCCGCAAGCTTGCGGTGTGGGTGCCGGGCTGGCATCGGTCGAGAATGGCTCTCCGTGTCTCAGGTATTTCCGTACTACACTCCCGCCCACAAAAATCCAGGGAAGGTCATGTATCCAATCCCCGTTCTACCTATCGGCCGTTACCGCGCCATTTTCGCCAGCGAAGTACCGCCGCGTTTCTCCGACTTCCCCGGCAATGCCTGGCGTGGCGCCCTGGGCCATGCGCTGAAACGCAGCGTGTGCGTGACGCGGCAGCCGGAATGTAAAGACTGCCTGTTGTATCGCTCCTGCTTGTATCCGTATTTCTGGGACACACCGCCGCATGTGGGGGCGGAGAAGATGCGCAAGTACGAGAACGCGCCACATCCTTTCGTGTTGGAAACCGATGAAGCAGAGCCGCTGCGCCTGGATTTCACCCTGATTGGCCAGGCCAACCGGCATCTGCCGGTGTTCATCCATGCGCTGACCCAGGCCGCCGCCGGGCCGCGTGGGGTTTCCGGCAATGTTTTGGAACTGGTCGCGGTGGAGCAGGCCGCTTTGCTCGAAGGCGACGATTGGCGCGGCATCTTCACGCCTGGCCAGGCGCTTACCGCCTTGCCGGTGCCGGCGCCCGCCATCCCCCCCGTGCCCGCCGAATGCGCGCTGGAAGTCCTCACCCCGCTGCGGGTGAAGCGCGAAGGCCGCCATGTCGGCCCGCGCGATTTCACCTTTGCCGACCTGTTCGGCAACCTGCTGCGGCGGATTTCGATGCTGACTTATTTCCACACCGAAACACCGCTGGAAACCGATTTCCGGGCGTTGAAGGAGGCCGCACGGCAGGTGTCGAGCAAAGCCGACCTGGAATGGCTGGAGCACAGCCGCTACTCGAAGCGGCAGCAAGCGGCCATGCAACTGGGCGGCGTGGTGGGGCGGCTGACACTGGAAGGGACTGACCTCGTGCCGTTCTGGCCCTATCTCTGGCTGGGCCAGTTCACCCACGCGGGGAGCGGCGCGACGATGGGTTTGGGGCGCTATCGGGTTGCGCCAACGTGAAACAAGGGAACGTAGGTTGGGCAAAGCGTAGCGTGCCCAACATCGCGGCGGTTTGTTGGGCACGCTTCGCTTTGCCCAACCTACGGCCCTGTTTGAATCCGGCAACCCCGCAAGCTTGCCGTGCCGGTTGAGCCAGGCGGACTGAGCGAGCATCCCCCCATGAACCCCGCCCCCACCCCCCGCCGCATCCTGCTCGCCGTCACCGGCCTCACCCCGCAGGTGGTCACCGAAACCCTCTACGCCCTGGCCTGCCGCAAGGAATCGCCCTGGGTTCCCGACGAAATCCACCTCATCACCACCGCCACCGGCGCGGAAAACGCCCGCCTCAACCTGCTCCTGCCGGGAGGCTGGTTCCATCGTCTGTGCGCCGACTACCAACTCCCCGCCATCGACTTCCTAGTGGAGAACATCCACATCCTCACCGACGCCGCCGGCCGCGCCCTGGACGACATCCGCACCCCGGAACAGAACACCCTGGCGGCCGACTTCATCACCGAAACCGTGCGCCGCCTGACTGAAACGGCGGATAGCGAACTGCATGTCTCCATCGCCGGCGGGCGCAAGACCATGGGTTATTACCTGGGCTACGCCCTCTCGCTCTATGGCCGTTTGCAAGACCGGCTGTCGCATGTGCTGGTTTCCGACCCCTATGAAACCAACCGCGAGTTCTATTACCCCACCCCCTACGACCACCCCATCCACAGCCGGCGCGGCGACAAGGAAATCACTGTCGATGCCCGCAATGCTCAGGTGGATCTGGCCGACATTCCGTTTGTGCGGCTGCGCGAGGGGTTGCCGGAAAGATTGCTGACGGGCACCGCGCGCTTCTCCCAGGCGGTGGCGGCGGCGCAATGCAGCGGGCGGGAAATCAGCCTGACCTTCGACCTCGCCGCGCACACCGTCACGGCGGGAGGCGAGGCGGTGAAACTGACACCACAGAATTTCACCCTGCTGCTCTGGCTGGCGCGGCGCCGCCTGGCGAGCCGCGAACCGGTGCATTGCCGCGTATATGACAGCAACCGGGACGCCGCCCACGAATATCTCGCCCTCTGCCGCGAGCTTTTCGGCGCCCACGGC
This sequence comes from Pseudomonadota bacterium, assembly GCA_030684775.1. GTDB lineage: Bacteria > Pseudomonadota > Gammaproteobacteria > Burkholderiales > Thiobacillaceae > PFJX01. The sequence goes on along the minus strand of JAUXXW010000115.1, from coordinate 23,142 downwards.
CACGAGACCGAACGCGCTGAATCCGGCCTGAAGAACGGCATGGACAGCACATGGTTCAGCCCGGCCAAGTCCCGATTGAATAAGGCACTGGTCAAGGCCCTGGGCGAAAACGGCGCGCAGCCCTATTGCATCCACCCCGTCGGTAAACGTAGCGATGCCCGGTTCGGGCTGACCCTCGGCCCCGATCACATCCGAGTCCAGGAATAACTATGGCCGACAGGCTGCATGAGAGGGTGCAATGAATATCCATATCGCCATCATTTCCGAGCAAACCCTGGCCAATCTCATTCCGGCCCTCATGGCGCGCCCCGACGTGGTCTATCTCGTATGTTCCAGGCAGATGGCGGAACGCCGACTGGAGCAGCGCCTGGCGCGCTTGCTGCGGCACGAGGCCATCGCGGTCGAAGTCCGTGGTGATGCCCCGGATGTCGGCCTGGGCGACATCCACCAGTACGCGTACCGGCTTGCCGAAGAAATCGAGGCGGCCCATCCGGGCGCCGCCATTGTGCTCAACGCCACGGGGGGAACCAAGCTGATGTCGCTCGGCTTCGTCGAGGCATTCCGCAGTATCGGTGCGAATGTCATCTATACGGACACGGCGCATCGTCGTATCGAACATCTGCCCGACGACTCCGGTGCGATCCATGCGCCACAGCCCATGCATGACGTGCTGGATGTGCCGCGCTACCTGGCGGCCCAGGGGTTCCGCTTCGCCAGCGCAGTTTCCGACGACCCCGGTTGGCGAGAACGTGCCGCCGGCCGCAAGGCCGCATGCAAGTATCTGGGCCAAAACGCCGCGCTCATCCAGGACTTCATCGGCGCCCTCAACTTCTTGGCGGACAGGGCCCTGTCCGGCGGCGAAACTCTGGTGGTGCCGCTGCAGGCTTTCAACAACGTGCCCTGGAAGAAGTGGGCGGAAGCGGCGGCCCAACTGGTGCGCCATGGCTTGCTGCGCTGGCAGGAGGGTAGCGTCGAAATCGAGTTCGTCGATAGCGAGAGCGCCCGTTTCCTGCATGGCGGCTGGCTGGAGGAATACGCCTGGCACACCCTCAAGGACAACGGCGCCTGCGATGCGCGCCTGGGGGTGACGGGTACATGGGAGAGCGGCAGCAACAGCAAGAACGAATTCGACGTGTTGGCCAGCCACGGCAACCAGTTGCTGTTCATCGAGTGCAAGACGCTGCGCCACAAGGAAGAAAACGACAACACGCTCGCCTACAAGGTGGACAGCCTGGGCCAGGATGCCCGCGGCCTGTTCGGCGCCACCTGGCTGGTCACCGCCAGGGAACCCAGCCCGGTCCTGCACGAGCGGGCGAGACAGGCGCGCATCCGCATCCTCGGCCCCAATGATCTGCCCCGGCTGCGGGAGCAGGTGAAGGCGTGGCTGGAGACCGAAAAATGATTCTGGAGGTAACCCGCTACCCATTGTTGCGCGTCCCCGTAGGTCGGGTTAGCGCATGCGTAACCCGACATTTCCCGTGCAGCGTCGGGTTACGGCGCAAACCCCGCGCCTAACCCGACCTACGCGGAATGCCGCAAGCTTGCGGTGAACGGAAGGCGATGCATACCAAGGCAATATGCGGCACCCCTGGGAGAAAAAAACCATGAAACAGCTTGAGTACACCATCCGCTTCAACACCCCCGCCTTTCTCGGCAATGCCGAGCAACAGGCGCAATGGCGCACACCGCCGTTCAAGGCGCTGATTCGGCAGTGGTGGCGGGTGGTGCGAGGAAGTACCGACGTTGCACGGCTGCGTGAGGAGGAAGGGCGTTTGTTCGGCGCTGCCAACGACGAGGGGGGCGGGAGCCAGAAGAGCCAGGTACGTTTGCGGCTGGATTCCTGGGGGGGTGGCTCCTTGCAGGGAGCATGGGGTAACGACCCGCGTGTCCGCCATGAGGAGGTCGGCCCAAATGGGATGGACATAGGTTCACACCTCTATCTGGGCTACGGGCCGCTCGAATACCGGCAGGGCACGGCCTTGAAAAAAAACGCCGCTATCCAGGCCGGTGAATCCAACACCTTGCGACTGGCTTGGCCAGTCAATGAGCCGTCGATTGCCGATGCCCTCCAACTCATTCACTGGTTCGGCACCCTGGGGGGACGCTCACGCAATGGGTGGGGCTCGCTGGAACTGAAGCACGACAGCATCACATCCGTCATTCCCGCGCAGGCGGGAATCCAGATCGGCCACCTGCTACGCCGCATGGCCTTGCCACTCTCCGAATGCCTGCGACACGACTGGCCCCATGCTCTGGGTCTAAGTGCCGATGGCCGTCTGTTGCTATGGCAGTCCACCCAGACCTTCACCACCTGGCGTGAGGCGATGCAAGCTCTGGCCAGAGTGAAGATCGGGTTTCGCAGGCAATTTGCATTGGGCGCGCCAGGACCATTCGAGCAACGTCATTTGCTGGCCTACCCGGTGACACATCACACCGTCAATGCCTGGGGAAACCAGACCCGCCTCGCCAACCAGCTCCGTTTCAAAGTGGCAATGAATGCTGAAGGCAAGCTCGTTGCCCACATCTTCCATCTACCCTGCGCCTTGCCGCGTGAGCTGGCTTATGCGCTGGGCCGCAACGCGCCAACCATTCAACAACAAGCGGCCATCTGGCAAACAGTGCATGGCTGGCTCGACAACACCAACCAGTCCACCTTCCAGCGGATTTGAGGGAGCAACCATGACAATCTGGAAAACCAAACTCGCCGCCTGGCTGCACGACCCCGCCGAGAAGGCTTTGATCCTGCTGCGCGACAAGACCGGCCACGAATGGGGCACGGTGGCTGAACTGCGTGAGGCGCTGTTCGGTAGCCGGGCGATGCCTGGTGAGGTGAAGCCCATCCTCAAGCGCGCCGACTGGTACGCCGCCGCCGCCGACCGGCCGCAATGGCCGCTGGAAGAGAACGGTGCGCGTTATGCGGCCTGGACACAGGTGGATTTCGCCGCCAGCCCGGTGCTGATCCATCCGCTGACGGGGGTATCGCATCCCCTGCCGCCGCTGACCGACATCACGCCCGACCATCTCAAATCGGTCAGCCTCGCTCATTTCAACGGCCTGATCGTCCGCGACGTCGAAGGCCAGCCCGATTTCAACAAGACCCTGTTGGCCTACTGGCGTTTCGGGCCGGATACGCCAGCCCCTGGACTCAACCACCTCTGGCAGAACCTCCCGGCCGACACCCGTGTGCCGGATCACAGCATCTGGGCGCACCTGGATTGTGTCTCCGCCTTCGCCGGGGCGATGGCCGCCGATGCCACAGGCACACCCGCCTTGTTGGCGGTGAGCTTCGGCCCGGTGCAGGGTTTCATCGCCGAGGCGCGCACCACGTCCGACCTTTGGGCAGGCTCACACCTGCTGGCGCGCATCGCCTGGGAGGGGATGAAGGTGGTCTGTGAGCAACTCGGCCCGGATGCGCTGCTGTTTCCGCAGTTGCGTGGAGTGCCGTTGGTGGACCGCTGGCTGCGCGATGAAATGGGTCTGCCCGCCGAGTGGTTCCAGGGTGAGGATTGGGTGAAGGGCAAGACCGACGCCAACCCACTATTCGCGGCGGCGCTACCCAACCGCTTTGTCGCCATCGTGCCGGCGGATCGGGCCGCTGACCTTGCCAAAGAGATTACCCGGCGGGTGCGTGAATTCGTCGCCAACCTGGGCGACAGGACGCTGCGCAAAATCCTGGAGGAAATCGGCGAGCCGTGGCGTGAAGACCTACCCTGCGTGGCGCAGATGACCGCCCAACTCGATGGTTTCCCGGAAGTCCACTGGGCTGCCGTGCCCTGGGCGCTGGCGGAAGGACCGGAAGTGGATGGCAAACGGCCCGCCGCTGAATCCGGCCTTCGGGGTGCCCTGGCCGGCCTCTACCCGGATGGGGAGAAGGTCGGGTTTCTCGACGGCGAAGCCTGGCAAGTGCTCTCGAAGGGCATCGAACTCGACGGCGCCAGGTTCTACGCCCCCAACCCCGGCGTGCTCTACCCGGCGCTCTACGACCTGCTCGACCGTGTATCTGCCGCCGCGAAAACGGCGCGGCCATTCGTACCACTGCGCCAGACCGGCTACCGCTCGACTCTGAATGGCGAGCGGGAATGGTTGACGCTGGACCGGGCGCAACTCGACATCCCGCCGGGCAGTCGGGACAACACGCTGTGGACCCGCTTGGCTGAAAAGCATCCCTCCTGGGCGAAATCCGGCGAGCACCTGGACGCGCTCGCCGCCATCAAGCGCCTGTGGCCGACGCTGTTTACCGAGGAAGTGCGCGGCATCGTCGGCCTGGATGTGCGGCGCTATGTGCTGTCCACCCACACGTTGGCGCTGGCGGTGAGCCTGGAACAGTGGCTGGACAAGACACCGCGCCCGCCACTGCCTTTCACCCTGCGTAACCTACTGGAGTGTCGGGACGACGAGCGCACCGCCTTGCCGCGCCGCATCGTCTCCAGGCTCTACAACGACGCGGATGCGCAACTCCTTTGCCGCAAGCTGCCCGGCGTGCTGGATGCACTGAAGGAAGAGATGAATGCCGATGCCCGCAACGAGGGGCAACGCCAGCGCGTGCGCCAAGCGGAGGACATGTTGGCGAGCGCGGAACGGGACATGAAGGAACTCTTTGGCAGCAAGCCGGAAACCTATTACGGCCTGCTGCTGCTGGATGGCGACCGCATGGGGGCGTGGCTGTCGGGGGGCAAGGACAGCTTCCAACTTCAATACCGGCAATGCTGGCATCCAAAAATCCGCGAAAGCGATCCTGTGCGGGGACTTTGCCAATCCAACGATGCTTTGCAGAAGTACCTCAAGGCAAACCGTCCGCCGTCCCCCGGCCGCCACGGTGCCATCTCCGAAGCGCTCAACCATTTCTCGTTGAAGACCGCCCGCTTCGTGGTGGAGGACTGCTTCAAGGGCAAGCTCATCTATGCCGGCGGCGATGACGTGCTGGCCTTCGTCTGCGTCGATGACTTGCTGCCGGCGATGACGCTGCTGCGTTGCCTGTATTCGGGGCTGGCGGTGCCGGAATGGCTGATGAATCGCATCGACGGTAAGGCACGCGGCCGCTTCGACAGCAACAACGGTTGGTTGCGTCTGGACGGCGAACTGCTGCTGACCATGGGCGACAAGGCCACCGCTTCCTGCGGCGCGGTGGTGGCGCACCATCAAGCCCCGCTGGGGATGGTGCTGCGCACCCTGCGCGAGGCCGAGAGCGTCGCCAAGAACAAGGGTGGGCGCGATGCTTTCAGTCTGCGCATTCTCAAGCGCGCCGGCGGCGAGGTGGGGGTGACGGACAAGTGGTTCCGGGTGGATGGCGACGGCGCCGCCGGCCTGCTCGATGGCCTCATGCGTCTGTTGGCCCGCGATGGAGTATCACGCCGCGCGGCTTACAACTCGGTCGAGTGGTTGGCTCAATTGCCGGAGGCGCCTGACGCGGTGCTGCTCCAGACCAACCTGGCCTACCAATTCGCGCGACAGGCGCAAGGCGATGAACTCAAAACTCAGATGAAGGGTCTCGCCCTCGACCTCGCCACCTACGCCAGCCTTCATCACGCCGAGAACGCGGCCAAAACCCTGAGCGACCTGCTCATGACCGCCGAATTTCTCGCCCGCAACACTCGCCATATGGAGACCGCATGATGAGCACCTGGCGCTTCGTTCAACCCGTGGACACGCTTTCCCTGCGCGGCAACAAGTTGTTCGGCGCCGCGGGCGCCTTTGGCGAATCTCACTTTCCCCCCAAGCCTTCCGTGCTCGCCGGGGCATTCCGTTCATTGCTGCTGGCGCAGGCCGGCGACCAGATAGAAGGTTTCACCCAGGGCCAGCGGCTAGCCGACGCGGAACTCGACCGCATTCTTGGCACGCCAAGTGAACCCGGCGATTTCGTTCTCCGGGGCGCCTTTCCGGCCTGCAAAGGCACGGATGGCCGGGTGCGCCTCCTGTTGCCCCTGCCCGCCGATCTGCTGGTGTTCGAAGAGTCTGGCGAGACCGTTGTGCGCCCCCTGGAACCGCAAGTCCTGAGCAATGGCATCCTGGCAAGCACGCCAGCCGGACTGCCCAAGGTGGCGGTGCTGCGCCAGTCCGAGGCGGCCAAGCCGGAGAGCGGCTGGCTGCTTTCACAGGATGGCATCGCGGCATATTTGGCGGGACAGACGGTTCTGCCCGCGCATCTGGTGAAACAGGCCGATTTGTGGGCGCGGGAAGCGCGGGTCGGCATTGGCCTTTCCCGCGAGTCCCGCACCGCCGAGGACGGCAAACTGTTCACCGTCGAACATACCGTGCCGCGCCAGCCGGAACACGATGGCCTGGCCGTGGGGCTGGCGGTCAATCTGGCCGGCACCGGCAAGCGCTTGCCTGAAGAAGGCTTTATCCGCCTGGGCGGCGACGGGCGCGCCGCCTCTATCGCCGCCATGACGGCACCTGGCCTGCAAGTGCCGCTGGAACGCATCCGGCAAACCCGCCGCTTCAAGCTGGTGCTCACCGCACCGGGACTATTTCCGGGCGGATGGCTGCCGCATGGTTTGAATGCCCGCCTGGTCTGTGCTGCGGTGCCTCGCTTCGAAGTGGTTTCCGGCTGGGATCTGGCCGCCTGGGCACCCAAGGATGCGGAACGCGCCGTGCCCGCCGGCGCGGTTTATTGGTTCGAAGATTTCGACGGCGACCCCGGCAAGCTTGCCGAGTGGGTGGCGGGCGGACTGTGGGGCGAGAATCCAGACTCGCAACGCCGCGCCGAGGGTTACAACCGAGCCTGGCTTGGCGCCTGGTAAAGAGGCAACTCAATGAATGCATCGCACGCCATTCGAACCGCTAAGGATTGCTTAGCAGTTCAAGCCGGCAAGGTGAGCAGTTATCCGGAATTGCCGGATAACTGCCGCCCAACCCTCCAACACGATCTGATTTCCTACGAATAAACGCCAGGAGGCACCATGTTCGAAAAAAACCGTCTGCTGTTCCTCTACGCCGTCAGCCCTGTCCACATGGGCGCGGGCCAGGCTCTTGGCGTCATTGATAACCCGATCCAGCGCGAGCGCCACACCGATCACCCGATGGCCGCCGGTTCCGGCCTCAAGGGGGCGTTGCGGCATTACCTGGAAGGCCAGTGGGACAAGCTCGAAGTCGCCCGCCTGTTCGGCCCGGAATCCAGCGCCTCCGACTACGCCGGCTGCGTGAGCTTCGGTGATGCACAACTGGTGGCTTTCCCGGTGCGCAGTCTGAAACGCGCCTTCGTCTATGCCGTCTCGCCGGTAAGCCTGGCGCGGCTGAAACGTCTGGCCGCGCTGGCGGGTTGCGAGGCCGGTTGGAATGTTCCCGAAGTGGCGACGGATCAGGCACTGGTGGCCGATGCGGGTATCCGCAATGGCGAAAAGATGGTGCTGGAAGCCTTCGATTTCACCGCCACCGAATCCCCTCAACTCAAGGACATCGCCCAATGGCTGGCGGACAACGCCCTGCCGGAAGGTGCGGGCCATGAGCACTTCCGCAAGAAGATCGCTACCGACCTGGTACTGCTGCCCGACGATGCTTTCAGCCACTTCGTCAGAAACGCCACCGTGGTGGAAGCGCATGTACGCATCAACGACGACACCGGCACCGCTGACGAGGGCGGTCTCTTCTATACCGAGAACCTGCCGCCCGAGAGCCTGCTGGTCTCGCCAGTGCTGGCCTCGGTAGAGCGCACTTCGAAGAAAGGCCGCAACGGCGAGCCGATGACAGCCAAAACGGTCATGCAAACCCTGGCCACCGGCAACGGCAAACCCGGCCTCGACGGCGCGCTGATCCAGGTGGGCGGCGACGCTACCACCGGGCGCGGCCAGGTCGTGCTGCGCTTCGCGCCCGAGAAAAAGGAGGGTTGACCATGACTCAGACACTCGACCAGAAACGCGCGGAATACGCCTGGGAGCAAGTGAGCCAAGCAGCGCGGAACCGGATCATCGCGGACTACACCCGCGAGGCCAAAGGCGCGCCCGTGCTCATCATGGGTAGCGGGTTGATGCAGACTCTCGCCTACCTGCGCGCCAAGGACAAGGCACAGCATCTGGCCCTGCTCGGCCATTTGTGCCGCTGGCTGGGGAGAACGCTGGGCGGCACGCCAGTCACCGCGCAGGACCGTTTCCCGCCCGAGGCTGCTGCTGATTTCTCTACCGTCATGGCAGCCCTGCACGCCGCGCCGTCTTCGCTGTATCTGCGCGCCACCGATGAATCCCTCGCCCTGCTGCGCTGGATTCGCCAGTTTGCCGACGCCCACAAGGCGATGGAGGGCTGACCATGCGTGCTGCCGTTCCCGACTATGTAGGGGCCAGTTTTGCCGACTGCCCACCTGGCCACCTCTTCGGCCTGTATTTCCCGGTCTGGAAGGACGACTGGATGATCGAGAAGGATCAGAAAAGCGCGGCGCTCAAACAAACCCTGGCGCTACCGCCTCATACACAGGAAACGCTCGCCGCTCTGCGCGACCGTCAGACCCTCCTGCTAGACGCCCTTCCCGAAGCCGCGCGCCTGTCCATCGAAGCCCAATCCACCGCCCCCTTCGCTACCGGTCTGGGCATGGAACATCCGCTGGAAAACGGCTTCGCCTTCCTCAACCCCTATGGCCTCGCCTATCTGCCTGGCAGTTCAATCAAGGGCGTATTGCGCCGCGCGGCGGAAGAATTGCTCCCCTCGCCTGCGGGCGGGAGAGGGGCCGGGGGTGAGGGGGCTTGCTGGACGGAAGAAGCCATCACCGCCCTGTTCGGCCTGGAAAGCGAAGACCGCCAGAAGGAACACACACGTGGCGCGCTCACCTTCTGGGACGCCCTGCCCAAGCCCGCGAAGAACAGCATGGGCATGGAGGTGATGACGCCCCACTACGGCGACTATTACAAAGGCGAGAGCACCCCCCACGATTCCGGCCAACCCATTCCCATCGTCTTCCTGGTCGTTCCCGAAGGTGCGGCGTTCAGTTTCCACCTTACCTGCGACACGCGCCGACTGCCTGAACCACTGTCCGCCTCCTGGCAAGACCTGATGCACGTCGCCTTTGAACACGCCTTCGACTGGCTCGGCTTCGGCGCCAAGACGGCGGTGGGATATGGGGCGATGAAGTGGGACGATCAACGCGAAGCGACTGTGCGCAAGGAGCGGGAAGAGCGTGCCAGCCAAGCCTTACAGGCTGTGGAAGCTAAGCGTCTGGACGAGGAAAAGAAAGCCGCGCGGGCAGGCATGAGTCCCGTCGAACGTGCCATTCAGGAGTTTCTGGATGCCCGCCTGGACAAGAACGCGCCGGAAATCTCCGCCGTCATTGGTGCGGTCAAGCAAGGGCACATGGCGGAACACAAGGTGGCCGTCGCCGAGTGGCTCAGGGCCAGGATGCAGGCGGAAAAGGGCCAATGGAAGGAAACCAGCCAGGCCAAAAAACCCGACAAAGACCGCGAGTACCAGAACACCTCACTGGTCATGAGATGGCTACGGGGCGAGTAATGCGGCCAGGCGGAACTGCTGCATTTTTTGCACAAGTTCATTCTTGATATGGCCGGCGTCGTAACTCGTACCCGCAACTGCCGAGGAACCCTCGGTTGTTCGGCAAAGGCCGGCATCTCCCCTGCCATACAGAAGTATGAGCATGTGCATTTATTGCACACACTGACAAATATCCACCCCAACTCACGCCCTCAGTGCTTCAGATGCGGCGCGAACAGGATGATCCAGGCTTCGCGCGGGGTGACGATGCGTAGCGTGCCCGACTGCTTCCAACCCAGCACCCGCTTGTCGCCGGTCACGAACAGATCGGCGCCTGCGGTGGCAGCGGCGGCCACCAGGCGGGCGTCGTTGTCGTCGGCGGGCTCGGCGACATCGTTCACCAGCGGCGCTTCGCTCCAGGAAGCATCGAATAGGGCCGGCGCATGAGGCAGGTGGGGAAACTTCCGCGCCAGCACCTCGTGCGCCTCGACCCGCACCAATGGACAGGTGACCAGCCAGTCGCGGTCGGCACATGCCGTGACCAACGATTCACACAGGCCGGAGAAGATCGTCGCCGACAGCCAGACGTTGGTATCCAGGAAAACCTTCATGACACGTCTTGCAGGATGTCTTCCTCGGTCAGCCAGCCAGCGGCGCGGGCGGCCGGGCCAAGCTGGATCTGGCTGGCACGCAGCGCGGCACGCAGGCGATAGGCGCGCAATGAATCCCGCACGACCTCGCTGCGGCTTTTGCCGGTCATCTCGCAAATGGCTTGCAGGTCTTGCGTCTCTTTTTCCGACAGACGCACGGTCAAGGTGGTTTGCATGAGGGGTTCCTGTTCGTGTTACATCGTAATACGGAGGTTAGCATGACCGCGCTTATCGATCTCCGCTTCGGCATCAATGCGACGGTTTCTTTTGCGTGCCGCCCTCACCGTCTGGCTGGAACAACTGGAATTCACTTGATGGAGGTTGCCCATGCTCGGCGCCATCTTCGGTGACATCGTTGGTTCGGTTTACGAATGGAACAACGTCAAAACCAAGGACTTTCAGCCTCTGGTCGCGCCGCGCGCGTTTTTTACGGATGACACGGTCTTGACCATCGCGGTGGCGGATGCGCTGCTCAACAACCGACCGCCAGCCGAGGCGTTGAAGGATTGGGGGCGGCGTTATCCGAATGTGAGTTGGGGCGGGCGCTTTTCCCGCTGGCTGTTTTCCGAGGAGACGGCGCCCTATGGCAGCTTCGGCAATGGGGCGGCGATGCGGGTGTCGCCGGCGGGGTTGCTGGGGCGCGATCTGGGCGAGGTGGTGCGACTTTCCGACCACGTCACGGCGGCGACCCATGACCATCCGGAAGGCTTGAAGGGCGCGGCGGCCACGGCCACGGCGATTTTTCTGGCGCGGCGGGGTGCGGGGGCCGATGAAATCCGCGCGGCGGTGACGGAAACTTTTGGCTATGACCTGTCCACCACGGTGGATGCCATCCGCCCCAGCTATACCTTCGACGAGACCTGCCAGGGCAGCGTGCCGCAGGCGCTGGTTTGTGCGCTGGAGGCGACGGATTTCGAGGATGCGATTCGCAACGCGATTTCCTTGGGCGGCGACTCCGACACCCTTGCGGCGATCTGTGGTGGCGTGGCGGAGGCGCGTTTCGGCATGCCAGAGGATATGGCCCAGGCGGCCTGGACTCGGTTGCCGGCGGATATGCGGCAGGTGTTGCAAGACTTGTATGCCGCCGCCGGGGCGATGTGATCCATGCTGTATCTGCTCAATTCCCCCGTGCTCACCGCCTATGGCGATTGGCGTTTTGCGGGGCCGCTGGCGCTCGATGATGCGCGTGATCGAGTGGCGGGCGGCTTTGTTTCGGCCATCGGCCATGCCGGTGCGGCGTTGTTTCTGAGTCGTTTGCTGGGGGTCGAGGTGCTGGTCAATCGGGTGGCCGTGGCGATGCGGGCGGGCGATTCCGCCCTGGTATTGCGCCTGACCGAGCGTCTGCCGGAAGGCGTGGTGTTGTCGGATGCGGAACTGGCGGCGTGGCCGTGTGAACTGGGGTTGCTCACCCGCCTGGTTTGAGCGCGTCGTGGGAGCGGGCTTGCCCGCGATAGCCACCGTTGCATCGCGGGCAAGCCCGCTCCTACGCGCTACCTGCGGTTCAGTGCCGTAGGATGTGGTGAGCGCAGCGAACCGCATCGCCCACGGTTGCGTTGTAACGGTTCTCGCGTCGTTCAGCGTCCCAGCAGCACTTCCAGCACGAACTTCACGCCGACATAGGCGAGCATCAGGCTGATGAAGCCGGCCAGGGTCCAGTAGATCGCGGTGCGGCCGCGCCAACCCTTGATCCGACGCCCGAGCAGGAGGGCGGCGAAGATCAGCCAGGAGGCGATGCCGAATACCGTCTTGTGGTTCCAGGGCAGGGCCTTGCCGAAGATTTCTTCGGAAAACAGGACACCCGAGGCCAGGGTGAGGGTGAGCAGGACGAAGCCGGCCTGGATCATGCGGAACAGCAGTTTTTCCAGGGTCAGCAGCGGCGGCAGGTCGGCGACGATGGTGGGTGGCACGGCCTTGTGCAGGTGCTTCTCCGCGAGGGCGATGAGTAACGCGTGCAGGGCCGCGATGGTGAACAGGGCATAGGCGGCGAAGGCGACCGCCAGGTGCAGTTGGAACGCCGGCATGTCGCTGTGCAATGCCGCGTGAGACACGGGAGAAACCGCTTCAATCGCCACCGCCACGCCGGCGAAGGCCAGCACGAAACCCTGTAGGCCGGCCAGGTGGTAGCGCCAGGCGGCGACCGCATAGGTCATCACGGTGAGCGCGGCGACAGCGGAGATCGAGGTGGAGAAGCCGAGGTGGATGCCCTGGCCGTCGAATACATCGGCATTCAGCAGATACAGATGCAGAACCAGGGGAATCACCGGCAGCAGGCGCGGTACCCAGTCCATGCGGCAGCAACCCGGGCGCCCCGGCCAGAACCAGGTGGCCAGCGCGAGATAAGCCAATATGCAGAGCGTGTAGAGGATGGGGTCCGACATGGGCGTATAGGCAGGGGCGTGTAAGGCGGGCCGTGGTGGGCTTCGGGTTGACTGATAAACTGGCGCAGTTTATCCCATACGCCCTGAGCCAACATGTTCGACAACCTTACTCAACGCCTTTCCCATGTCGTCAAGAATCTGCGTGGCCAGGGGCGCCTGACCGAAGCCAACGTCCAGGACGCCTTGCGTGAAGTGCGCGTGGCCCTGCTGGAAGCCGACGTGGCGCTGCCGGTGGTGCGCGATTTCATCGCCCGCGTGAAAGAAAAGGCGCTGGGCGCGGAAGTGCTGAAAAGCCTGACACCCGGCCAGATGCTGATCGGCGTGGTGCACAAGGAACTCACGTATTTGATGGGCGAGCAGGCCGCGCCGCTGTCCTTCGCCTCGCAGCCGCCCGCCGTGTTCCTGATGGCGGGTTTGCAGGGCGCGGGCAAGACCACCTCCTCGGGCAAATTGGTGCGCGTCATCCGCGAGCAGGGGCGCAAGAAAATCCTGCTGGTGAGTTGCGACGTTTACCGCCCGGCCGCCATAGAACAGTTGAAGCTGGTTTCCGCCCAGGCCGAGGCTGATTTCTTCCCCTCCAGCCCCGAGCAGAAGCCGCTCGACATCGCCCGCGCCGCGCTGGATCACGCGAAAAAGCATTTCTACGATGTGTTGATCGTCGATACCGCCGGTCGCCTGCACGTGGACGCGGCGATGATGGACGAGATCAAGGATCTGCACGCCTTCCTGAAGCCCATCGAAACCCTGTTCGTGGTCGATGCCATGCAGGGCCAGGACGCGGTCAACACCGCCAAGGTCTTCAACGACACCCTGCCGCTCACTGGCGTCATCCTGACCAAGCTGGATGGCGATGCGCGCGGCGGCGCGGCGCTGTCGGTGCGCCACATCACCGGCAAGCCGATCAAACTGGTCGGCGTCGGTGAAAAGCTCTCCGGCATCGAGGTGTTCCACCCCGAACGCATGGCCAGTCGGGTGCTGGGCATGGGCGACGTGCTCTCCCTGATCGAGGAAGCGCACAAGGCGGTGGACCACGAGGAAGCGCTCAAGACGGTCCAGAAGCTGAAGAGCGGCAAGGGCTTCGATCTGGAAGATTTCAAGTCGCAGATGCAGCAGATGAAAAAACTCGGCGGCCTGTCATCGTTGATGGACAAGCTGCCCGGCGCCGGCAAGATCGGCGCCGGTGAAATCGCCCAGGGTGAAGTCCAGATGCGCCGTATCGAAGGCATCATCAATGCCATGACCCCCGCAGAGCGCCACAATCCCGCCCTGCTGAAAGCGTCGCGCAAGCGCCGTATCGCCACCGGCTCGGGCGTCCAGGTGCAGGACGTCAACCGTCTGCTCACCCAGTTCGAACAGGCCCAGAAGATGATGAAGTCGATGGGCAAGGGCGGCCTCTCCAAGATGATGCGCGGCATGAAGGGCATGATGCCGGGGATGCGCTAGCAGCCCGTCGAATTCCTTCGCTAAAACAGCCGCTTGGAATGATCTTTCGGTTCACGTACAATGCGCGGCTTTTCCGTTTGTGCTTCCCGCTGGTTTTCCACGGGTTTCCCACGGGTTTCCCACACTCGCCCGGCTTTTCGGGTGTTTCGTCAGATATTTAGGACAGATTAAACATGGTCTCCATTCGTCTTGCCCGTGGTGGCTCCAAGAAGCGCCCCTTCTACAACATCGTGGTGGCGGATTCCCGCAACCGTCGTGATGGCCGTTTCATCGAGCGCATCGGCTTCTACAATCCCCTCGCTTCCGGTAGTTCCGAGACCTTGCGCATTGATCGCGAGCGTCTGGCTTATTGGCAAGGCGTCGGCGCCCAGGCTTCCGACACCGTGACTCGCATCGTGCACGTCAAAGCAGCAGCCTGATTGCCTTGAAGCGCGTTCCCACCGAGAGCGGCGTACCGCTCGATGGTCAGAAACCCGGTGAGGATGCTCTGGTGGTGATGGGGCGGATCTCCGCGCCCTACGCGATACGCGGCTGGGTCAGGATTCAGACGCAAACCGAGTACATCGACAGCCTGCTGGACTACCCGGTCTGGCATGTCGGCAGGAAGGGCCAATGGCGCCCGTTCCGCCTGGTCGAGGGCAAGGTGCATGGGCAATACCTGCTCGCCCACCTGGAAGGGATGGACGATCGGGATGCCGCCGAGGCCGTGACGGGCATGGAAATCGCGGTGCCACGCGAGGACCGGCCGGAAGCCGAGGAAGGTGAGTATTACTGGGACGATCTGATCGGCCTGGAAGTGGTGAATGGTGATGGAGCCGTACTCGGTAAAGTGGACGCGCTGCTGGCAACCGGCGCCCATGATGTGCTGCAGATCCAGGGCGAACGGGAACGGCTGATTCCCTTCGTTGATGCCTTTGTCCGCGAGGTGGACATGGCGGCCAAGCGCATTGTGGTGGACTGGGGGCTGGATTATTAAGGTGGCGCCGAGTTATCACGTCGTCACCCTGTTCCCCGAGATGTTCGCCGCGCTCACGGGATACGGTGTCAGCGGCAGGGCAGTAAAGAAAGCGTTGTGCTCCGTGAAATTCTGGGACCCTCGGGACTTCACGCAGGACAACTACCGCACGGTGGATGATCGGCCGTTCGGCGGTGGCCCCGGCATGGTGATGTTGGCCGAGCCGCTGGACCTGGCGTTGACGGCGGCGAAAACCGCCTTGCGCCGTGAAGGCCTGGTGCCACGGCTGATCTATCTGTCGCCGCAAGGCCGCAAGCTGGATCAGGGCCTGGTGGAAGATCTGGGTGCCGCGCCCGCGTTGGTTTTGCTGGCGGGGCGCTACGAAGGCATCGACGAGCGCTTGTACGAGCGCCACATGCTGGAAGAAGTCTCCATCGGCGACTACGTGTTGTCCGGGGGCGAGTTGCCGGCGATGGTGTTGCTGGATGCATTGATACGCCGCATCCCCGGGGCATTGGGGCATGCGGATTCGGCCGAGGAAGACTCCTTCGCCGACGGTTTGCTGGATTGCCCGCACTACACGCGGCCCGAGGACTACCTGGGGCACAAGGTGCCGGAGGTGCTGCGTTCCGGCAACCATGCCGACGTCGTCCGCTGGCGGCTGAAGCAGGCGCTGGATAGAACGCGAGCGCGGCGCCCGGATTTGCTGACGCGACGTGAGTTGAGTGTGCTGGAAAGAAAATTGCTCGACGAGCTTGATAAGAGCGCGTCTTGATGGTGTGCCGGAATAATCCGGTTATTAGAAACGGCGGCATGTCTCCTGCTTTTTGAGACCTCTACCCCCAATATCGTGCAAGGAAACGAAGATGAATCTGATCGAACAACTGGAACAAGAAGAAATTGCTCGCCTGTGCGAGGGCGGCAAAAGCCTGCCCCCGTTCGCGCCCGGCGATACCGTGGTAGTCAGCGTGAAAGTGAAGGAAGGCACCCGCGAGCGTCTTCAGGCCTATGAAGGCGTGGTCATTGCCAAGCGCAACCGCGGCCTCAACTCCGCTTTCACCGTGCGCAAGATTTCCGCCGGCGAAGGCGTCGAGCGTACCTTCCAGACCTACTCCCCGCTGCTGGCCAGCCTGGTGGTGAAGCGTCGTGGTGATGTGCGCCGCGCCAAGCTCTATTACCTGCGCGACCGCTCCGGCAAGTCGGCTCGGATCAAGGAAAAGCTGGACTTCCACAAAAAGAAGAAGGACTGATCTCCTTCCTCTCCGAAAAAAGCCGCGAGAAAGCCGCCACACAGGCGGCTTTTTTCATGCTCACGCCGGATGTAAGCGTCACCACCACGCCTTGGCCAGCAGCGATACCCCGCTGCCGAGCAGGAGCAGGCTGACCCCTTGCAGCATCTGGCGATCCGTCAGACGGGCGTGGACGTGGCCGCCAAGATACAAGGCGGCGATGATGAGGGGGGAGGCGATCAGCGCGTTGCGCCAGACCTCATGGCCCAGCAGCAGCCCGGCAAACAGGAAGGTGACGATGCGCAGCAGGCCTTCCAGGAAGAACAGCGCCGAGAGTGTGGCGCGCAGGGCGCTCTTGTCCTGGATGCGATGTGAAAGATAGATCACATAGGGCGGCCCGCCGGTGCCGAACAGGCCGCTCACCGCGCCGCCACTGAGCGCGGCCGGCCAGGCCCAGTGTTTCGAGGCCGCCACGAAGCCGCTTTGCCTGAGCAGGAGAGAGCGCAGGGCGAAGGCGAGTACAAAGCCGCCGAGTATTGTCAGCAGCAGCGCGGGAGGCAGGGACACCAGCAGATGCGTGCCGATCACCACGCCGACCACGGTGGCGGGCATCAGGCGGCGGATTTCCGGCCAAGCGACCCGGCGGAAGGAAAGACCACCGACCAGGGCGGAAGCGCCGAAATCGGCGATGAGCATGAACGGCACCACTTCCGGCAGCGGGAAACGCAGGGCCAGCAAGGGGACGGCGATGAGGCCGGAGCCGAAGCCGGACAGGCCGCGCACGAAATAGGCGAGCAACAGCACGGTGACGGCATAGGCAATATCCGGCGAGGTCATGGTGTTCCATCAAAAAAGCGCGGATTTCAGCATGGCTGGGGCGGGAAAGGAATGATTGAACCTAGAAACGGCAGTTGACCGCTCGATTGTCATTCGAGTCCCCTGATGACGAGCGTCCCTCGTGCCTTCGATCAACCTCACCCTTTCGCTGAGCCCGCTACGCGCCCGCCAGCACGTCCGGGCGGGCGCCTGGCTTTGTCGCTCCTCCTTGCGGGCCCCGGCCCGCTGCGTCGTCGCTTCGCGCCAGACACCCGCCCGAACGCACCAGCGGGCGCGTTCATCTGCCGTTTCTAGGTTGATTCGGGGATAATCGCCCCCCCATCCAGATGGAGCCTTGCTCATGTTGCCCACACCCGACGCCCTCATTCTTCAGTTCGACAAGGCGCTGCGCACGGTCTTCGCCAAGGCCGGTTCGCGTCGCCCATACCCGGATGCCGGACTGCCCGACGTGGAGTTGAGTGAGGCCGACAAACACCATGCCGCCGGACTCATGCGCATCAACCACAGTGGCGAGGTGTGCGCCCAGGCGCTCTATGCCGGCCAGGCACTCACCGCGCGCAACCCGGAAGCACAGCGCGCCCTGCTTGAGGCCGCCGATGAGGAAACCGAGCACCTGGCCTGGTGCGAAAAACGCCTGGACGAACTGGGTAGCCACAAGAGCTTCCTCAACCCGCTCTGGTATGCGGGTTCCTTTTCTCTGGGCGCCTTGGTGGGGGCGCTGGGCGACAAGTGGAACCTGGGCTTTCTGGCGGAAACCGAACGCCAGGTGGAGGGGCATTTGGACTCCCACCTGGGTAGCCTGCCAGAGCGGGATGCCAAGAGCCGCGCCATCGTCGAGCAGATGAAGATCGACGAGGCAAAACATGCCGAGACTGCCATCGCCCATGGCGGCGCGCCGTTGCCGGCACCGGTGCGTGGCGCCATGCAGGCCACCTCGAAAATTCTCACTCACATTGCATACCGCGTCTGATGAGCTTCGCTGACAACCTGGCCGCGCTACCCGTCGTCGATCATCTGGCGCGGATCGAGTTGGTCAACGGCGATGCCGTCATGGCGGTGATCGAAAACCGGCCCGGCAGTGCCGGGTCGGTTCGCGTCTATGCCTGGCTGGCACATCGTTTCGGCCGCATCGACCGTGAAGCGGCGGAAGAAGGGCTGCGGCTGTATGCCGAACATGGCGAGGACGCGCGCCAGAACCCCGGCAAGCATCCCAACATCGACCGCCTGTTCGCCATTGCGGCGGGGGGTACGCCGCTCAGGGTCATTCCCATCCCCGCCGGGCAATGAAAAAGGCTCTGTTTGCGTTAACTGTTGATACGAGTGGAAGCGCCTGCGGGAGTGGCCTCCCCCTTTCTCAAAGGGGGAATGAGGGGGATTTGGCGACATTTGCTTGGGCGGCCGTCTCAGAAATCCCCCCTAACCCCCCTTTGAAAAAGGGGGGGAACCGTGCCCCAACTTCATCAACGGACAACGCGAACAGCACCATGAAAAAAGCCCGCGAGGTTATCCACCTCGCGGGCTTTTCAACGGTAGAGCAGCTTACTTCGGGCAGGTGTCGTCGCCGGCTACCTTGCCGGGGATCAGCAGGAACTGCTCGAACGGGCCCATGACCTTCATGGCTTCAACCTTCGGGCCTTCGAACTGGAGGCGGCCGAACATCATGGCGCGCATGGGGCCATATTCGCCGGCTCCCATTTCACGCCAACGCTTGGTTTCGGCGTGCATCTTGTAGTCCATGGCGTAATCGAGCGTGGCGTTCTTGATCGGGCCGGCGTAGACGCAGGTGGTCTTGCCGCCCTTGGTGGAGATGGTCATTTCCACTTTGCCGGCTTCGCCGCAATCGGTGCGGTACATGTGGATGATCTTGTGGCCGCGGCCACCGTCGTTGGGAGCCCACTTCACAGCCAGATCGTCGGTGAGTTGTTTGTTGGTGTTCCAGTAGGTACAGGCCTGCTGTGCCCATTCGTTGGACATCAGGGGGGCGGCTTGGGCGGCCAGGGAAGTCAGGCCGGCGGCCGCGAGGGCCAGGGTAATCATGCGCATGGGTGTCTCCTCCAAATGCGATTCAGGGCAATAAAAGCCGGCGCGAAGGGTAGTCCGCGCCATTGGTGCTGTCAAAAGAAAACACTTTGATGGATAGGGTGGAAAAACTAATGGGGCATGTGTTGCTTTAACGCACCGTAAAGCCAGGTTCCGTGCAGCGCGCCGGCCAGGACAACGAGGGCGCCCAGGGAGCCGGTGCCGACCAGGGCAAATATGGGGCCGGGGCAAAGCCCGATCAAACCCCAGCCGAAACCGAAGATCAGGCCGCCGAAGAGGTAGCTTTTCCTGCCGGGCGCTTTTTCCGGAATGGCGATGGCCTGGCCGTCCAGCGCCGTCTGCTTGTTCAGGCGTTTGACGATCTGCACGCTGATCAGCCCGGTGACGATGGCCGAGAACAGGAT
The DNA here is from genome assembly GCA_030684775.1 of Pseudomonadota bacterium. Lineage (GTDB taxonomy): Bacteria > Pseudomonadota > Gammaproteobacteria > Burkholderiales > Thiobacillaceae > PFJX01. Next base: position 3,798 of record JAUXXW010000115.1, on the reverse strand, counting down.
GCCGAACATGTGGAAGCTCTGGAAATGGAACATTTCCTGGATGCGATACCAGGACGCCGTTTCCGCTTTGATCAGGACGAAGCCGAACAGGACGCCGACCAGGAGATAGGGAAGGTAGCGGGTCATTGCAGCATCCTGGGAACCAGAAACCAGGAGGCGAAGAGGCCGCCGCCGAAAATCCCCAGCACGGCGTAGAGCGAGGGCAGTTGCAGGGTGGACAGTCCGGTGATGGCGTGGCCGGAGGTGCAGCCACCGGCATAGCGGGTGCCAAACCCGACCAGTACGCCACAGGCGAACAGGAAGGTGAAGTTGTGCACGCTGGTATGGAACAGTTCTTCCGGCACCAGATTGTGGCCGGGTTGGGTGAAGCCCCAGGAGGTCAGCATCTCCTGCGCGGCCGGGCTGAGTTCCACCGGAAGCGGGTTGGCGAATACCACGCCGGCGAGATAACCACCCAGTCCGGTGCCGATGACGAATACCAGGCTCCAGGTGTGTTCCTTCCAGTTGTAACGGAAGAAATCGATATCCACCTTGGGTGGCTGGGTGATGGCGCACAGGTGGCGCAGGTTGTTGGAAATGCCGAAAGAACGGTTGCCGATGAATAACATCATCGGAACCATCAAACCGATCAAAGGCCCCGCTACATACCAGGGCCAGGGGTGGGTAAGCCAGTCCATGTCTCTCCTCCAGGGATCGTGCCGGGGCGCATTCTATAAGCATTTGCTTATAAGCCGACGGTTTTGGTCGGGATCTGGTTGGTGTGTACCAGGTAGGTCGGGTTACGCCTCGCGAACGATCATCCTAACCATGAAACCGACGACGTAGGATGTGGTTACCGAAGGGTAGGGGCTTCATCAGAGCGCAGCGAACCGCATCATGCAGCGCGTCCAGGTTGATGCGGTTCGCTGCGCTCACCACATCCTACGAGCGGTTGTTTCTGGGTCGTTGCTTACCTGTCAGACCCGGAACAGGTCCAGCCCGCGCGGCAGCCAGCGGGCGAGATGGCGCCGAACCCCCTCCGGATGCCGCTCCAGCAGGTCGGCGGCGCAATCGCGCGCCAGTTCCAGCAGGTCGGCATCCGCCACCGGGTCGGCGAAGCGCAACAGTTGCTGGCCGGACTGGCGCGCGCCGAGAAACTCCCCGGGGCCGCGCAATTGCAGGTCGGCGCGGGCGATGGCGAAGCCGTCGTTGTTGTCGTGGATGATTTTCAGGCGCTGCCTGGCGCTATCGGAAAGCGGAGTTTCGTAGAGCAACACACAGGATGACTCGCGCGCCCCGCGCCCGACGCGGCCGCGCAACTGGTGCAGTTGCGCCAGGCCGTAACGCTCGGCGTGCTCGATCACCATGAGCGCGGCGTTGGGCACATCGACGCCGACTTCGATCACCGTGGTCGCCACCAGCAGATGCAGGTCACCCGCCTTGAACGCGCTCATCACGGCGGCTTTCTCGTCCGATTTCATGCGTCCGTGCACCAGACCGATGTTCAGCTCCGGCAACAGGGCGACGAGTTCGGTATGGCTCTCCTCGGCCGCACGCAATTGCAGCTTGTCCGACTCCTCCACCAACGGACAGACCCAATACGCCTGTGCTCCCGAGAGGCAGTAGTCACGCAGGCGGGCGATCACCTCGTCGCGCCGGTTGGCGTTGATGGTGCGGGTGGCGATGGGGGTACGCCCGGGTGGCAACTGGTCGATCACCGAGACGTCGAGGTCGGCGTAGTAACTCATCGCCAGACTGCGTGGGATGGGGGTGGCAGACATCATGAGCAAATGGGGTTGCGAGTCGCCGATTGCACTTGCCTCCGGCGATTCCTCACGCGCGACTTGCGCGCCTTTGGCGCGTAACGCCAGGCGTTGCGCCACTCCGAAACGGTGTTGTTCGTCGACGACCACGAGGGCGAGGTTGTGGAAGCTGACGTCGTTCTGGAACAGGGCATGGGTGCCGACCGCGACCCGCACACTGCCGTCGGCGATGCCGGCGAGGGCGGCTTTTTTCGCTTTGCCCTTGAGTGCTGCGGCGAGCCAGGCGACTTCGATGCCCAGCGGTTGCAGCCATTCCTGGAATTTGAAGAACAGTTGTTCGGCGAGGATTTCGGTCGGCGCCATCACCGCCACCTGGTAGCCGGCGGCCAGAGCAGGCAGCACGGCGAGCGCGGCGACCAGGGTCTTGCCGCTGCCGACATCGCCTTGCAGCAGGCGGTTCATCGGGTGCGGGCGTGCCAGGTCGTGGGTGATCTCGCGCAGTGCCCGTTGCTGCGCGCTGGTCATGGCGAAGGGTAGGGCGGCGAGCATGCGTTCGTGCAAACCACCGGCTTCAGGCAAGGGAATGGCGTGCAGTGTCTGGCGCTGGCGCGCGGCCAGCGCCAAGGAAAGTTGCTGGGCCAGGAGTTCGTCGAATTTCAGGCGCCGCCAAGCGGGGGTGTCGCGCCCCTCCAGACTGGCGAGGTCGGCGTCAGGAGGCGGGTGGTGCAAGGCTTTCAGCGCTTCGGCGAAGCTTGGAAAAGGCGCGGGGAAACCGGCAGGAATGGGCAAGGGGTCACTCAGATCGGCTTCGGCGAGGGCGACGGCGACCGCCTTGCGGATGGCGTATTGCGACAGCGCCGCCACCGCCGGGTAGATCGGAGTGAGGGTATCCGGCAGCGGGGTGGTTTCCCGGACCACGCGAAACTGCGGATGCACCATCTCGGCGCCGAAAAAACCGGGTCGGACCTCGCCCATCAAACGTACCCGCGTGCCGGGTTTCAGGAGGGCCACCTGGCTGGGATAGAAGTGGAGTAGGCGGACGTAAAGGCGGGCATCGCCCTCTTTCACCTGGACTACCAGTTGCCGGCGAGGTTTGAATTCGATTTCGCTGTGCTCCACCACGCCTTCGACCTGTACGGTGTCGCCCAGGCGGGCATCGCGCAAAGGGGTGATCCGGGTTTCGTCCTCGTAGCGCAGCGGCAGATGCAGGATCAGGTCGGTCGGGCTGGCGTAGCCCAGCTTGCGGGCGACATCTTCCGGAGACGAAGCCGCCATTCGCGTTGGATCAGCCGATTACCATCACCGCGTCCGCCTCCACCAGCGCGGCGCGCGGCAGGCTGGCGACGCCGACGGCGGCGCGCGCCGGGTAGGGCTGGCTGAAGTACTGCGCCATGATTTCGTTGACCTTGGCGAAATGGCCGAGGTCGGTGAGGAAGACATTGAGTTTGACCACATCGCCAAGATCGCCGCCGGCGGCCGTTGCGACGGCGCGCAGGTTGCCGAAGACCTGGTGTATCTGCGCTTCGATGCCCTCCACCATTTGCATGCTGGCGGGGTCGAGGCCGATCTGGCCGGAGAGGTAGACGGTATTCCCCGCCTTGACGGCCTGGGAGTAGGTGCCGATGGCGGCGGGCGCGTCGGCGGTGGCGATGATGGTCTTGGTCATGGTCGGCTGGTAGGCGTTAACGGTAGGGTGGATAAGCGCTAGCGCATCCACCTTGGGTGGCGGTGATGGTGGATGCGCTAGCAGCCTGTCGGACTTTGGAATCGTCGGCTGCAAATCGACCGCGACGGCCCATTTTCCGTCAGCTTCTTGCCCCATAGTTCGACTATGCGGCTGCGAATCCGACAAAAACTGAGCTCGTCGGGGCCGATTTTCGCTATCGACGACCAAAGTCCGACAGGCTGCTAGCGTCGCGTCAAGCCTCAAGTGTCGGCCCCGCTTGCCCTCGCCGCGCATGGCTGCGTTGCAAGCCTTGCCAAGGCGGCCGGCATTGGCGGCAGCTTGCGCCTTGCCCTGCACGCCGATGGCGGCGCGGTAATCCGACACTTGAGG
>JAUXXW010000109.1 GCA_030684775.1 Pseudomonadota bacterium | reverse complement strand
GGTTCGTTGGGCACGCTTCGCTTTGCCCAACCTACGCCTTTGTCAGCAGCTCCAACCCCAGCCCCACGCCGAAGCCATTGATGTCCGTCGCCGCCGCGCCGAGGCCGCCCTTGCAGTGACGTAGGTTGGGCAAAGCGCAGCGTGCCCAACATCGCGACGGTTCGTTGGGCACGCTTCGCTTTGCCCAACCTACGCCTTTGTCAGCAATTCCAACCCCAGCCCCACGCCGAAGCCGTTGATGTCGGTGGCCACCGCGCCGAGGCCGCCCTTGCAGCGGCTGGCGGAGAGGTCGACGTGCAGCCAGGGCGTATCGCCGACGAAGCGGTTGAGGAAACGCGCGGCGAGGATGTGGTCGGCCTCGGAATCGAGCGTGCATTGTTTGACGTCGGCCACCGTCGAATCCAGCGCCTCGTCGTAGTCCTCCGGCATGGGGAAGGCCACGACCCGCTCGCCACTGGCCTGGCCCGCCGCCACGGCGCGCGCGGCGAGGTCGTCGCGGTTGGAAATCACCCCGCTCATGCGTTCGCCCAGCGCCACTGCCATGCTGCCGGTGAGGGTGGCGAAGTCGATGATCGCCGCCGGCTTTTCTTGCGCCGCCAGCGCCAGCGCATCGGCCAGCACCATGCGGCCCTCGGCGTCGGTATGGACGATCTCGATGGTCGTGCCGTTCAGCGCCGTCACCACTTCGTTCTGGGTATAGGCCTCGGGCGAAAGATGGTTCTCCGCGATCGCCAGCCAGACCTCCAGCTTCAGCGGCAACTTCATGCGCGTAGCCGCCAACAGGATGCCCAGCGCCACGGCGGAGCCATTCATATCGTCGTGCATGTTGTTCATGTAGCGCGCCGGCTTCAGGTTGTGGCCGCCGGTATCGAAGCAGATACCCTTGCCGACCAGCGCGGTGGCACGCCCTTTGGCGCCTTTGCCCTTGAACGTCAATCGCACGATCGCCGCATCCTCATGCCTGCTCCCCCGCGCCACCGCCAGAAAGGCGCCGGCCTTGAGCTTGGTCAGACGCTTGATGTCGTATTCCTCGATCTCCCAACCGACCTCCGCCGCCAGGGCACGGATGCGCGCGCGGTAGCTGGAAGGGCGCAGCATGTTGGGCGGCAGCATGGTCAGTTCGCGGCACAGGCTGTTGCCCTCGGCCAGCGCGCGTTCGCGCTTCAGATCGAGATCGGAGACGCCATGCAGGACGATATGCCGCAGTGCTTTGGGCGGCTTGTCACGCTTCCACACCGGCATCGGCGTGCCGTTCAGCCAGCCCACATAGGCTGCCGCCGAAGCCGCGCGGCGGCAAAAATCCTCATTCCCGAAAAAGGCGATTTCGATGCTCGCCGGCTGTTCGTCGAGCAAGGGCTTCATGGCCTGGCGCAGGGCGCTGTGCCAGTCGAAGGCGGATTTCGTCTCATCCAGGCGCAACCACACCGAAACGCAGCCGCCCGACAATTCCAGCGTCAACGCCTGCTTGGCCAGTCCCTCCGCCTTCTTGCCACGTCGCCGCAAGCTCGCCTCGACCGCCGCATACTCGGGCGCCTCGTACCACTCGGCACCCGCCGGGAGAACGATCAGGAGATGCGTGGTTTTCTCGCCGCGAACCAGCAACGGCGCGGGTTTCATGGTCAGTTTCGCCAGTTCGCGAACGGCATATTTATTCATTAGCAACCTTGAATATTAAAAACGCCAATACTCTGTATTGGCGAATTGACGGGGTAGGGCCGCGCCACGATAATTCGCGGCCTTGTTTTCCACCCATTGTTCCACGAAACCCCCTCTCCCCCGGAGAGCGGGTCGGGGCAAAGGCGCGGCGGTTGCTATAGTGCCCCGCGTGCCAACGCCCCCCAGCCCCTCCTCCAATGAACGAGGGGAGCAAAGACTGATACGGAGAGTTTTATTCATGCCGAATTCCATCCCCGCACCCTTGCCGGCTCATTCGCCTGACAACGACCCTCAGGAAACCCGCGAGTGGCTGGATGCACTCGCCGCCGTGATCGAGGAAGAAGGTGTCGAGCGCGCGCATTTCCTGCTGGAAAAACTGATCGACAAGGCGCGCCGCTCGGGCGCCTACCTGCCCTACAACGCCACCACCGCCTATGTGAACACCATCCCCACGCAAATGCAGGAGAAGCATCCCGGCGACGTGGCGATGGAAGGCCGGATCAAGGCGCTGATCCGCTGGAACGCGGTGGCCTGCGTGATGCGCGCCAACGAGAAGGCGCCCGGCGTGGGCGGCCACATCGCCAGCTTCCAGTCCTCCGCCACGCTCTATGACGTCGGCTTCAACCATTTCTTCAACGCCCCTACGGCGGAGCACGGCGGCGACCTGATCTATTTCCAGGGCCACTCGGCGCCTGGCATCTATGCCCGCGCCTACCTGGAAGGCCGCATCAGCGATGAGCAGTTCGGCAACTTCCGCCAGGAAACCTCCGGCGAAGGCATACCCTCCTATCCGCATCCCTGGTTGATGCCGGACTTCTGGCAGTTCCCCACGGTATCCATGGGCCTCGGCCCGATCACCGCGATCTACCAGGCCCGCTTCCTCAAATACCTCCATGACCGTGGCATCGCCGACACCTCCGGGCGCCATGTCTGGGCCTTCCTCGGCGACGGCGAAACCGACGAGCCGGAATCCCTGGGCGCCATCACCCTGGCCTCACGCGAGAAGCTGGACAACCTGATCTTCGTCATCAACTGCAACCTGCAACGCCTGGACGGTCCGGTGCGCGGCAACGGCAAGATCATCCAGGAACTGGAAGCCGCTTTTCGCGGTGCCGGCTGGAACGTGCTCAAGGTGCTCTGGGGCTCCTACTGGGACCCGCTCCTGGCCATGGACGGCAAGGGCCTCCTGCGCCAGCGCATGGAAGAGTGCGTGGACGGCGAATACCAGAACTTCAAAGCCAAGGGCGGCGCCTACACGCGCGAGAATTTTTTCGGCAAATACCCGGAATTGAAGGAAATGGTCGCCGCCATGTCCGACGACGACATCTGGCGCCTGAACCGGGGCGGCCACGACCCGCACAAGGTCTACGCGGCCTATGCGGCGGCGGTGAAGCATACCGGCCAGCCCACCGTGATCCTGGCCAAGACGGTGAAGGGCTATGGCATGGGCGCCTCCGGCGAGGCGCAGAACCCCACCCACCAGGCCAAGAAGATGGCCATGGAAGACCTGCGCGCCTTCCGCGACCGCTTCCAGATTCCCATCTCCGACGAAGATATTGCCGAGCTGCCGTTCTACCGCCCGGCCGATGACAGCCCGGAAATGAAATACCTGCATGCCCGCCGCGCGGCGCTGGGCGGCTATGTCCCGACCCGCCGGAGCAAGGCCGAGGCCCTGCCGATTCCGCCGCTGACCACCTTCCAGGCCCTGCTGGAAGCCACCGGCGAGCGGGAAATCTCGACCACGATGGCCTTCGTGCGCATGCTCACCGCATTGCTGCGCGACAAAGCCATCGGCCGCCATATCGTCCCCATCATCCCGGACGAGGCCCGCACCTTCGGCATGGAAGGCCTGTTCCGCCAGGTCGGCATCTACTCCTCGGTGGGCCAGCTCTATGAGCCGGTGGATTCCGACCAGGTCATGTATTACCGCGAGGACAAGGGCGGCCAGATCCTGGAAGAAGGCATCAACGAAGCCGGCGCCTTCTCCTCCTGGCTCGCCGCCGCCACGTCGTACAGCAACAACGGCGTGCAGATGATTCCCTTCTACATCTACTACTCGATGTTCGGCTTCCAGCGCATCGGCGACCTCGCCTGGGCCGCCGGCGACTCGCGTGCCCGTGGTTTCCTGCTCGGCGGCACCGCCGGCCGCACCACGCTCAACGGCGAGGGCCTGCAACACGAGGACGGCCACAGCCACCTGCAAGCGGCGCTGATCCCCAACTGCGTGTCCTACGACCCCACCTTCCATTACGAACTGGCGGTGATCCTGCACGACGGCATGCGCCGCATGTTCCAGGAGCAGGAGGACGTGTTCTATTACCTCACGGTAATGAACGAGAACTACAGCCACCCCGCCCTGCCCAAAGGCGCCGAGGCAGGCATCCTCAAGGGTCTGTACCGCTTCAGCGAAGGTGCCAAGGCAAAAGGCAAGAAGAAGGCGCCACGTGTGCAACTGCTCGGCAGCGGCACCATCCTGCGCGAAGTCATGGCCGCCGCCGAACTGCTTGAGTTGGACTGGGGCGTGGCCGCCGACGTGTGGAGCGCGACCAGCTTCAACGAACTGCGCCGCGAGGCCCAGGACACGCATCGCTGGAACCTCCTGCACCCGGACCAGACGCAGAAGACCAGCTACGTCGAGCAATGCCTGGACGGCACGGAAGGCCCGATCATCGCCTCCACCGACTACATGCGCGCCTTCCCCGACCAGATTCGCCCCTATGTGCATCGCCGCTACGTGACGCTCGGCACCGACGGCTTCGGCCGCTCCGATTCGCGCGAGGCGCTGCGCCGCTTCTTCGAGGTGGACCGTCACCACGTCGTCCTGGCCGCACTCAAGGCCCTGGCCGACGACGGCGTCATCCCCGTCGCGAAAGCCGCCGAAGCGATCGTGAAATACGGCATCGACGCCGACCGGGCCAACCCGGTCAACGTGTAAAGGAGACGAGAAATGAACAGCTCCCACGCCCGCTTTACCGCGCAACATCCGGCGCCCGCCATCGACTCCCCCCTTTATCAAAGGGGGGCCGGGTACCGAAGGGTAGGGGCTTTATCAGGGGATTTCTCCAGGCTCGGCGCCCGCGCAACCGTCGCCAAATCCCTACCCCCCCATGCAAAGGTGCTTTTGACGTTAGCTGTCGATAAGAGTGCAAGCGCTTGGGTGAGTGGCCTCCCCCTTTCCCAAAGGGGGAATGAGGGGGATTTCTCCAAGGCTGGAGCTTGTGCAAGCGTCCGAAAATCCCCCCTAACCCCCCTTTGCAAAAGGGGGGAAGCACGCCGATCCGCGTCACCAGCTAACGCGAACAGAGGCGCTGCAAGTGGAGAGTCCTCCAAACCTGTAACAGTCGAAGTCCTCTCGATGGGGGCCTGGCAATGAGCATCAAGGAAATCCTCGTTCCCGATATCGGCAGCTTCAAGGACGTAGAAGTCATCGAAATCCTGGTCAATGTCGGCGACAGCGTTGCCGCCGACAGCTCGATCATGACCGTGGAATCCGACAAGGCGGCGATGGACATCCCCGCCCCCTTCGCCGGCAAAGTGACCGAACTCAAGATCAAAGTCGGCGACAAGGTTTCGGCCGGCTCGCCGATGCTGATGCTGGATACCTCAGGAGAAGTCGCGGCGAGCAGCGGCGCGCCGGTGGTTAAGTCGTTCTCTCCTCCCCCCTCACACGCGGGCGGGAGTGGGGCCGGGGGTGAGGGTGTGTCCATGCCTGGCCACGCAAGCAATCCCCCTCACCCCGGCCCTCTCCCGCCTGCGGGAGAGGGAGTAAGCGTCCCGCCACCCACCCACCCCGCCCCGGAAGTCCCCGCGCACATCCCACCCAAGCACCGGCCCGACCCGGTCGCCGCCCACGCCGAATTCGCCGGCGGCAAGCCAGCCCACGCCAGCCCGGCGGTGCGCCGCTTCGCCCGCGAGTTGGGTGCCGATCTTTCCCGCATCAAGGGTAGTGGCCCGCGCAGCCGCATCCTGAAAGAAGACGTTCAGGAATGGATCAAAACCGAACTGGCCAAGCCCACCGGCGAAGCCATCGGTCTGGGCCTCACACCCGCGCCGGTGATCGACTTCGCCAAGTTCGGCGAGATCGACACGCAGCCGTTGTCGCGCATCAAGAAGCTCTCCGGCGCCAACCTGCACCGCAACTGGGTCACCGCGCCGCACGTCACCCAGTTCGACGAAGCCGACATCACCGACCTGGAAGACTTCCGCAAATCCATGCTCGACGAAGCCGCCAAGCGTGGCGTCAAACTGACGCTGCTGGCTTTCCTGATGAAGGCTGTGGTCAACGCCCTGCGCACCTACCCGAGTTTCAACGCCTCGCTCGCGCCCGACGGCGAAAATCTGGTCCTGAAGAAGTACTTCCACGTCGGCTTCGCCTGCGACACCCCGGACGGCCTGGTCGTCCCGGTGATCCGCGACGTCAACAAGAAAGACGTCATGGACATCGCCCGGGAACTGGCGGAATTTTCGGAACTGGCGCGCGAACGCAAGCTCAAGGTCGACGCCATGCAAGGCGGATGCTTCACCATCTCCAGCCTCGGCGGCATCGGCGGCACCGCCTTCACGCCCATCATCAACTGCCCGGAAGTCGCCATCCTCGGCCTCTCCCGCGCCGACTGGAAACCGGTGTGGAACAAGGCCGGCAAGACCTTCGAGCCGCGCCTGATGCTGCCCCTGTCGCTGTCCTACGACCACCGCGTCATCGACGGCGCCGACGGCGCCCGCTTCACCAGCCATCTGCGCCTGATGCTGTCGGATGTGCGGCGGTTGCTGCTGTAACCCGCTTGTGAAGCAATCGTAGGTTGGGCAAAGCGAAGCGTGCCCAACGAATCCCGTTGCTGTTGGGCACGCTTCGCTTTGCCCAACCTACACAACTACCGTCTCTCGCATTGCGTAGGTCGGGTTAGGCGCGGTTTTTTGCGCCGTAACCCGACACCTCACAGCAGTTGCCGGGTTACGCTTCGCCAACCCGACCTACACCTCACCAAGATCGAACCATGAGCCAAACAATAGAAATCAAGGTACCGGACATCGGCGGCTTCAAGGACATCGCTGTCATCGACGTTCTGGTCAACGTCGGTGACAGCCTCGCCAAAGACGCCTCCCTGATCACCGTCGAATCCGACAAAGCCGCGATGGACATCCCCTGCCCGCAAGCCGGCGTGATCGAGAAATTGCTGGTGAAAGTAGGTGACAAGGTATCGGAAGGATCGCCGATCATGATGTTGCGCCTCTCGGAAGAAGCCACGAGCGCCGCCACACCGGCTCCGGCGACGGTTGCGACGCCAGTGACGGCTAGCGCCCCCACCGCCATGCCGACCAGCGACCTGCACGCCCAGGTACTGGTCCTCGGCGCCGGCCCCGGCGGCTACACCGCCGCCTTCCGCGCCGCCGACCTCGGCCTCCAAGTCGTACTGGTCGAGCGCTATCCCGACCTCGGCGGCGTCTGCCTCAACGTCGGCTGCATTCCCTCGAAAGCCTTGCTGCACGCCGCCAAGCTGATCACCGAGGCCGAGGACATGGCCGCGCACGGCGTCAGCTTCGGCAAACCTCAAGTCGACCTCGACAAACTGCGCGAGTGGAAAGCCAAAGATGTGGTCGCCAAGCTCACCGGCGGCCTCGGCGCCCTCGCCAAACAACGCAAGGTCAGCGTCGTGCACGGCAACGCGCAATTCACCGGCCCCAACAGCCTGCAAGTCAGCGCCACCGACGGCAGCACGAAAACCCTCTCCTTCGACAACGCCATCATCGCCGCCGGCTCCCAGGTCATCAAACTGCCGTTCCAGCCGGACGATCCGCGCGTCATGGACTCCACCGGCGCCCTCGCACTGGAAGACGTGCCGGGCCGCCTGCTGGTCATCGGCGGCGGCATCATCGGCCTGGAAATGGGCACGGTATACGACGCCCTCGGCAGCAAGGTCACCGTGGTCGAACGCGGTGGCCAGCTCATCACCGGCTGCGACGCCGACCTGGTGCGCCCGCTCGCCCGCCGCATGGAAAAACGCTTCGAGAAAATCCTGCTCAACACCGGCGTAGCAGGTATGGAAGCGAAGCCCGACGGCATCCACGTCAACCTGCAAGGTGGCGAGAAATCCGAAACGCAAGTGTTCGACCGCGTCCTGGTCGCCATCGGCCGCCGCCCCAACGGCAAGCTGATCGGCGCCGAAGCCGCCGGCGTCCAGGTCAACGACCAGGGCTTCATCGCCGTGGACAAGCAGATGCGCAGCAACGTCCCGCACATCTTCGCCATCGGCGACATCGTCGGCCAACCCATGCTTGCCCACAAAGCCGTGCACGAAGGCAAGATCGCCGCCGAAGTCATCGCCGGCCACCCGGTGGAATTCCAGGCTTTGGTCATCCCCTCGGTCGCCTACACCGACCCGGAAATCGCCTGGGTCGGCGTCACCGAAACCGAAGCCAAGGCGCAAGGCCTCGCGATCGAAAAAGGCGCCTTCCCCTGGGCCGCCAGCGGCCGCGCCCTCTCACTGGGCCGCACCGAAGGCATGACCAAATTGATCATGGACAAAGAATCCGGCCGCGTCATCGGCGCCGGCATCGTCGGCGTCCATGCCGGCGAATTGCTCGCCGAAGCCGTCCTCGCCATCGAAATGGGCGCCACGGCGGAAGACATCGGCCTCACCATCCACGCCCACCCCACCCTCTCGGAAACCATCTGCTTCGCCGCCGAAATGGCCGAAGGCACCATCACCGATTTGCTGCCGCCGAAGAAGAAGTAAACGCTTTCATTGGAAACGCCAAGGGCCGCTAATGCGGCCCTTGGCGTTTCTGGGGTGACGGCTCAAGCAATTCCAATCCAGACAGCCAGCGCACGATTGACAGCGACAAGGGCATCTTCATTCAATTGGCCGATGACCGCTCCGATTCGCTCCCTCCGGATGGTCACAATCTTGTCAACCTGGATCTGGCTTGGCCTCTCCAGCCCATTCTCCGCTGTGGGGGCAACGGCAATACGAAACAACGGGGCACTGACGATCTCGCTGGACATCAGCAGCACCGTGACTGTCGCATGGTACTCATTGAATAGATCCGACTGAATGATCAAAGCCGGTCTCGGCTTGCCGAAATCCCCCTGAATGGCAACGGTAACAATGTCGCCACGTTTCACTCCCGCTCTCCGTCGACGTCTTCCAGGGCTGCATCCATGAACGCCATCAACTCGACATCCCGGTGATCCGCGGCAGCAGCCAGTGAGGATTGCCGCCGGCATTCATCCGCAAATCCTGGACGGCGAACGTCAGGAACCCAAATCTGCACCGGACGCAGCCCAGCAGCCCGCAACCCTGCACGGTGCTTTTCCACTCGATCAGT
>JAUXXW010000106.1 GCA_030684775.1 Pseudomonadota bacterium | reverse complement strand
GCTGATGCGAAGGCGGCTGGGGAGCGAGGGGCGGGTTGTTGGCGTTCAAGCAAATGGATGAACGCAGCGTGTCGATCTGTTGTGGCGAAGCCTGGATTGAAGCGTAGGTTGGGCAAAGCGGAGCGTGCCCAACGAACCGTTGCCATGTTGGGCACGCTCCGCTTTGCCCAACCTACGACTGTTGATGCGAAGACGGCTGGGGAGCGAGGGGCGGGTTGTTGGCGTTCAAGCAAGTGGATGAACGCAGCGTGTCGATCTGTAGCGGCGAAGCCTGGATTGAAGCGTAGCTTGGGCAAAGCGGAGCGTGCCCAACGAACCGTTGCAATGTTGGGCACGCTTCGCTTTGCCCAACCTACGACTGTTGATGCGAAGACGGCTGGGGGGCGAGACGGGATAGAACGTCCGCGCCCGACACTCCAGGGCAACGCCTCCACCACACTTCATGGCCTCTCAGAACGGCGGTTCGCTGCGGAAGGTGAGCGGTATGCCGGTGAGCGGATGCGCCAGGGTCAATTCGCGGGCATGCAGCAACAAGCGCGTGGTGCGGGCCTGGGCGGCGGGGGAGGCGTAGAGGGTGTCGCCGAGGATGGGGTGGCCGAGGGCTTGCAGGTGGACGCGCAATTGGTGGGAGCGGCCGGTGATCGGTTCCAGGTCGACCCGGGTGGCGGGCGCGCCGCCCAGTTCGCCGGGCGGGTAGGGGCGCCAGCGGGTGCGGCTGGGCTTGCCGGCCTGATGGTCGACGATGTGCAGGGGCCGGTTTTCCCAGTCCAGGCACAACGGCAGGTCGATCAGGCCCCAGCCGTCCACCGCCGTCGGGTCGGCTTCCAGAACGCCATCGACGATGGCCACATAACGTTTGTGCACCAGGCGCGACTCGAACGCGCGGTTGAGCGCGCGCTGCGCGTCGGCGCCGCGCGCGAGCAGGATGATCCCCGAGGTATCGAAGTCGAGGCGATGCACGATCAGCGCATCGGGCCAGCGCGCCTGGACACGGGCAGAGAGGCAATCCTGCTTGTCCGGGCCGCGCCCCGGCACGGAGAGCAGGCCACTGGGTTTGTTGAAGACGAGCAGCGCGTCGTCCTGGTAAATAATTTCCATCGTTGGGGCGAAAGTGTTGCTGACCCGACAATCATCCTGGAAACGGCCGTTGAATGCTGGCCGTCGTTTCTGCTCAACAAGGGGCGCGCATGGGTAAAATCGCGCTTTCTTTGCAATTTCAGGTGTTTCCCTCATGTTCTCCGCCTCCCAGACCCTTAGCCAGACCGATCCCGAACTCTGGTCCGCCATCCAGAGCGAAGCCCACCGCCAGGAAGAGCACATCGAGCTCATCGCCTCGGAAAACTACACCAGCCCCGCCGTCATGGAGGCACAGGGTTCGGTGCTGACCAACAAGTACGCGGAGGGCTATCCAGGCAAGCGTTATTACGGCGGCTGCGAGTGGGTGGACGTCGTCGAGCAACTGGCGATAGACCGGGTGAAGAAGCTGTTTGGCGCGGATACACACAACTACGCCGCCAACGTGCAACCCAACTCCGGCTCACAGGCCAACCAGGCGGTGTTGATGGCGTTCTGCAAGCCCGGCGACACCATCATGGGCATGAGCCTGGCCGAAGGCGGTCACCTCACCCACGGCATGAAGCTGAACATGTCCGGCAAGTGGTTCAACGTGGTGGCCTACGGTCTCGACGCCCACGAAGCCATCGACTACGAGGCGATGGAAGCCAAGGCGCGCGAGCACAAGCCGCGCCTGATCATCGCCGGCGCTTCCGCCTACGCCCTGCGCATCGACTTCGCCCGCTTCGCCAAGATCGCCAAGGAAATCGGCGCCATCTTCATGGTGGACATGGCGCATTACGCCGGCCTCATTGCCGCCGGCGTCTATCCCAACCCGGTACCGCACGCCGATGTGGTCACCTCCACCACTCACAAAACTCTGCGTGGCCCGCGTGGCGGCATCATCCTGATGAAGGCGGAGCATGAGAAAGCGATCAACTCCGCGATCTTCCCCGGCTTGCAAGGCGGCCCCCTGGAACATGTGATCGCCGGCAAGGCCACCGCGTTCAAGGAAGCCGGAACCAAGGAATTCAAGCACTACCAGGAACAGGTGGTGGCCAACGCCTTGGTGATGTGCAAGGTGCTGTCCGAACGTGGTCTGCGCATCGTTTCCGGACGCACCGAATCGCATGTCTTCCTGGTCGACCTGCAAGCCAAGAACCTCACCGGCAAGGACGCCGAAGCGGCGCTGGGCCGCGCCCACATCACGGTGAACAAGAACGCCATCCCCAACGACCCGCAGAAACCCTTCGTCACCAGCGGCATCCGCATCGGCACCCCGGCCATGACCACGCGCGGCTTCAAGGAACTGGAAGCCGAGAAGCTCGCCCATCTGGTCGCCGACGTGCTCGACGCGCCCAACGACGAGGCGGTGGCGGCCAAGGTGCGGGCGGAAGTGGCCAAGATGACGGCGGCGTTTCCGGTGTATGGCTGAGGCCGTTTCCGCGTCCTGCTTTTTGTAACTACAATGCGGCATGATTGTCTGGGACGAGGCCAAACGCGCGAGGAATCTCGAAAGGCACGGCATAGATCTGGCCGAGTTGGATTGCGTCTTCGATGCCCCGATGGTCACGGTGGAAGACAGGCGCGAACACTATGGCGAGCAGCGTCTGCAAAGCCTCGGCTGGTTCCACGGTCGCGTCGTCTTCCTGGTCTGGACGGAACGCAATGAACACGCACGGCTGATTTCCTGCCGTTATGGTGACAAACATGAAACACGCGCCTACTTCGCGGCCCTCGACATTTAGCAAGGAACAGATGGAGGCGGCCATCGCGGCCGCGCCCGACCGGATCGACGATCCGGAGTGCCCTTACGACCCCAACGACGCGGATTCGGTTGCGGCTTTCTGGGCCAAGGGCGAGGTTCGCCGGCCCGGTCAACGCGGTCCGCAGAAGCGCCCGACCAAGGTGGCCGTGACGGTGCGATACAGCCCCGAGGTGGTGGACTATTTCAAAGCCACCGGCGAAGGCTGGCAAACCCGCATGAACGACGCATTGCGCGAGTATGTGAAGCAGCATGGCGCGCCCTGACCCCCTCGGCATGTTCGGCCGCCTCCCGCCTCCCGCCTCCCCCGATGAGATGCCCCTTTTGCGGCGCCACCGATACCCAGGTGGTGGAGACCCGCCTGGCCGAGGATGGCCTTTCGGTGCGTCGGCGGCGCCGTTGCGCCAGTTGCGACAAGCGCTTCACCACCTATGAAAACGCCGACGTGCGCCTGCCCCAGGTGGTCAAGGGCAACGGCATGCGCGAGGAGTTTTCCGAAACCAAGTTGCGTGAAGGTTTCCGCCGCGCGCTGCACAAACGGCCAGTGTCCGTCGAACTGGTGGACGAGGCCATCGGCCGCATCCGCCAGAAGCTGCTGACCCTGGGCGAGCGCGAAATCCCCTCGCGCAGCCTCGGCGAGATGGTGATGGACGCGCTCTACCGCCTCGACAAGGTGGCCTATATCCGCTTCGCCTCGGTTTATCGCAGCTTCCAGGGGGTCGACGACTTCCGTGATGTGATCAGTTCCCTCGGTGAGAGTGGGAAAGGCGAGGGTTGAAGATGTTCTCCGCCGCCGACCACGCCCACATGGCCCGCGCGCTGCGTCTGGCGGAGCGCGGGCTGTTCACCACCACGCCCAACCCGCGCGTCGGTTGCGTGATCGTCAACGACGGCCAGGTGGTGGGTGAAGGCTGGCACGCGCGCGCCGGCGAAGCCCATGCAGAAGTCCACGCCCTGCGCGCGGCGGGTGAACGGGCGCGCGGCGCCACCGCCTACGTCACGTTGGAGCCGTGCAGCCACCACGGCCGCACTCCACCCTGCGCCAACGCCCTGATCGACGCCGGGCTGAGCCGCGTGGTGGCTGCCATGCGTGACCCCAATCCCCAGGTTTCCGGGGGTGGGCTGACCTTGCTCACCCTGGCCGGCATCCAGGTGGAAGTCGGCGTGCTGGAAGCCGAGGCGCGCGAACTCAACATCGGCTTCATCGCCCGCATGACGCGCGGCCGCCCCTGGCTGCGGGTGAAAACTGCCTCCAGCCTGGACGGCAAGACCGCGCTGCTGAACGGTGAATCGAAATGGATCACCGGGCCGGCCGCGCGTGCCGACGTGCAGGCCTGGCGCGCGCGCGCCTGCGCCATCCTGACCGGCGTCGGCACCGTGCTGGCGGATGACCCGCGCATGAACGTGCGCGATCTCGACACCCCCCGGCAACCGTTGAAAATCATCGTCGACAGCCGGCTGAACACGCCGCCGACGGCGCAAATCCTGCAAGGCGGCGCCCTCATCGTCTGCGCCTTTGACGACCCATCGAGGCGCGCGGCGCTGCAAGCGGTGGGGGCGGAAGTGCTTTGCATCCCCGGCCCCAACGGCCGGGTTGGCCTGGCCGCGCTGATCGGTGAACTGGGACGGCGTGGCCTCAATGAAATCCACGTCGAAGCCGGCGCCACCCTCAACGGCGCGCTGCTCGACGCCGGCCTGGTGGACGAGTGGATCGCCTACCTGGCGCCCCTGGTGATGGGAGACGCGGCACGCGGCGTGTTCGCCCTGCCGCCGCTCGGCGACATGGCGAACCGCTTGCCCTTCAAATTGCTCGACAGCCGCCTGATCGGCGGCGACCTGCGCCTGACCCTGCGGCCGCGGTAATTGCAGGTCGCCCCCCCGACGGCTGAAACGGGTGGAAATAGCGGGCGGAGTTTCTGCCGCTGGATTTCACCAAGAGCCGAATTAGTGGTCGTAGCCCAACATTGCGACGGGTTGTTGGGCACGCTTCGCTTTGCCCAACCCACGCCTCTATTCAACCTAGAAACCTCAGTTGACCGCTCCTTAGCCCTCGTGAGGCCGCATGAATGCTGACGTTAGCGCCTTCGATGACACTCACCAATCGGGTGACGCCGCTACGCACCCGATTGCACGGTTTTCGAGCCGCCTGGCTGCGTTGCTCCTGATGAAACTACTAAGCGAAGGACTAAGCCGCCAGAAGACGGCGGCCAAGTCCCTGCTTATCCTTGCGGGCC
>JAUXXW010000104.1 GCA_030684775.1 Pseudomonadota bacterium | reverse complement strand
AACCGTCGCGATGTTGGGCACGCTTCGCTTTGCCCAACCTACGGCACTGGCCCACACTCGGGCGGCGGTGATCGACGAGGCGGGTTTGTTCGACCCGGCAGTCGGTGTGCTGCTTGCCACGCTCCTGGCGGCGCCACGCATGCCCAGGGTCGCGGTGGATGGGGCGGCTGTGGCGGCTAGGCGGGTGCTGGAGTTGCTGGCGGAACGTTCGTAGCGCGGAATCGACGTAGGTTGGGCAAAGCGAAGCGTGCCCAACGAACCGTCGCGATGTTGGGCACGCTGCGCTTTGCCCAACCTACGGCACTGGTCGAAACCCCGTAGGGTGCGCGCGGCGCACCCTACGGGGTTTTTGCTTCGCTAACGCCGCTTCTTGCGCGGCTCGTAATGCACCACGCCGCGCATGATTTCCGAGTAGGGAAAAAGGTCGATGCCGCCATAGCGCTGCGCGCCTTCGGCGACCAGCGAGGCGACGTCGGCGTGATCCACGCCCAGCGCTGCCGATAGCCCCAATACGCCACCGCATTGCGCGCGGATTTCCTTGCCGAACGGCCAGGCTTGGCCGGCGTCCATGTGCAGGGCGAAGCGTGCGTTGATGTGCAGCGCCTGGTGAAACGTCTGGCAGGACTGATTGGACACTTCATGGCCGCAGGTGATGGCTTCCCGCTCCGCCAACAACAGCTTGCGGGCATGCATGCAGGAAACGCAGCGGGAAAGCAGCGCGCGCTCGAACGGGCAGGGCCGGTTGATGGCCGCGTCACGCGCCTGCTTGTAGGCTTGTTCGTTGTAACCGGACATGGGTTGGTCTCCCGTAGGAGCGGACCGCGACCGCGCGTAGGAGCGGACCGTGTCCGCGATTCAGTAATCGTCCCCGGCCAGCGAGGCATCCAGTTCGCGCGGCTGCGATAGCGTGTCTTCGGCGGCGAGTTCATTTTCGGCGAAGATCATCTTCACCACATGGCCGGTATTGGGATCGAGATCACGGCGCAACTCGTTGGCGATGGACTTGGCTTCCTTGTAGCTGTCGGCCTGCCCCTGTTTTTCCAGGAGATTGAACGGGCCACCGATCTTGTAGATGAAGTAGGGCATGCGGGAACTCCGTGTTCAGCTCAACTGGCCGTGGCAGTGCTTGTATTTCTTGCCGGAACCGCACGGGCAGGGATCGTTACGACCGACCTTGGCGTGGCCGCGCTCGAAAGGATGCGGGCCGGCGGTCGTTTCCTCGGCGGCGCTGGCCAGCGCTTCTTCGTAGTTGGCGTGGTGGTATTGCACGTTGCTCAGGTCTTCGTGAGCTTCCACTTCTTCCACATCTTCCGCGCCGCGAATCTGCACGGTGAGGGTGACCTTGGTGACCTCTTCGGCGATGGTGCCCAGCATGCGCTCGAACAGTTCGAAGGCTTCCCGCTTGTATTCCTGCTTCGGATTCTTGGCCGCGTAGCCGCGCAGGTGGATACCCTGGCGCAGGTGGTCCATTGCCGCCAGGTGTTCACGCCAGTGGCTGTCCAGGCTTTGCAACAGCATGGCGCGCTCGAAATTGCGCATGCCGGGGGCGCCAGCCAGTTCGATCTTCGTTTCATAAGCCTGGTTGGCGACTTCCAGGATGCGGTCGCGCACGCCCTGTTCGTCCAGCCGCTCGTCCGCGTCCAGCCACTGCTGGATGGGGCATTGCAGTTGGTATTGGCCCGCCAGGGTCTGTTCCAGGCCGGCCACGTCCCACTGCTCGGCCAGACTGCCGGGCGGGAAGGACTCACTGATGGTGTCACCCAGCACCTGGGCGCGCATGCCGAGGATGCCTTCATAGACATCCTGGGTTTCCAACAACTCGTTGCGCTGGCCGTAGATCACCTTGCGCTGCTCGTTGGCGACATCGTCGTATTCCAGCAATTGCTTGCGGATGTCGAAGTTGCGCTGCTCGACCTTGCGCTGCGCCGATTCCAGCGAGCGGTTGACCATGGGATGCTCGATGGCTTCACCCTCGGGCATCTTCAGGCGATCCATGATGCCCTTCAGGCGCTCGCCGCCGAAGATGCGCAGCAAAGGGTCGTCCAGCGACAGGTAGAAGCGTGATGAACCGGGGTCGCCCTGGCGGCCGGAACGGCCACGCAACTGATTGTCGACGCGGCGCGATTCGTGCCGCTCGGTGCCGATGATGTGCAGGCCGCCAGCCTCGATCACGGCGGCGTGGCGCGGTTTCCAGGCTTCCTTGAGAGTGCCGCTTTTTGCCGCCTTTTCCGCGTCGGTGAGGTTCTCGGCGAGACGGATCAGGTCGAGTTCCTTGTTGATGCTGCCGCCCAGAACGATGTCGGTACCGCGGCCGGCCATGTTGGTGGCGATGGTGATGGCGCCGGGCAGGCCGGCCTGCGTAACCACCTGCGCTTCCTGCGCGTGCTGCTTGGCGTTGAGCAACTGGTGCGGCAGGCCCGCTTTCTTGAGCAACTCGGAAAGAAACTCGTTCACCTCGATGGAGGTGGTGCCCACCAGCACCGGCTGACCGCGTGTGTGGCAATCGCGCAGGTCTTCGACCACCGCGTTCCATTTCTCGTCGGCTGTGCGATAGACCAGATCGTTCATGTCGCGGCGGATCATCGGCACGTTGGTCGGGATGATGACCGTCTCGAGGCCGTAGATCTGCTGGAATTCGTAGGCTTCGGTATCCGCCGTGCCGGTCATGCCGGACAGCTTCTTGTACATGCGGAAGAAGTTCTGGAAGGTGATCGAGGCCAGCGTCTGGTTCTCGCGCTGGATCACCACGCCTTCCTTGGCTTCCACCGCCTGGTGCAGGCCGTCGGACCAGCGCCGGCCCTGCATCAAGCGGCCGGTGAATTCGTCGACGATCATCACCTCGTTGTTCTGCACCACGTAATGCTGGTCCTTGAAATACAACACGTGGGCGCGCAGGGCGGCGTAGACGTGGTGCATCAAGGTGATGTTGGCGGGGTCGTAGAGGCTGGTGCCGGGGGCGAGGATGCCGAGTTCGGCGAGGATGGCCTCCACTTGCTCGTGGCCGCGCTCGGTCAGGGTGACCTGGTGCGCCTTCTCGTCCACCACATAGTCGCCGACGGCGCAGCGGCTTTCCTCCGGCTCGTCGGTCTTGTTGTCCCGCTCCTGCCGCTCCAGGCGCGGCGGCACGACGTTCATCGCCTGGTACATGGCGACGTTGTCGTCGGCCTGGCCGGAGATGATCAAGGGCGTGCGCGCCTCGTCGATCAGGATCGAGTCCACCTCGTCGACGATGGCGTAGTTGAGGGGGCGCTGCACCCGCTGCGACGGCTCGAACACCATGTTGTCGCGCAGGTAGTCGAAGCCGAATTCGTTGTTGGTGCCGTAAGTGATGTCGGCGTTGTAGGCAGCCTGTTTCTGCTCATGATCGAGCTGAGACAGGTTGCAGCCCGTGGTCAGGCCGAGGAACCCATAAATGCGGCCCATGGTTTCGGCATCGCGGGAAGCCAGGTAATCGTTGACGGTGACGATGTGTACGCCCTTGCCCGAGAGGGCATTCAGGTAGGCGGACAGGGTGGCCATCAGGGTCTTGCCTTCACCGGTGCGCATTTCCGCGATCTTGCCGTCGTTGAGCGCCATGCCGCCGATCAACTGCACATCGAAATGGCGCATGCCGAGCACCCGCACGGCGGCTTCGCGGACGGCGGCGAAGGCTTCCGGCAGCAACGCTTCCAGCGTCTCCCCTTGTTCCAGGCGCGCCCGGAATTCATCGGTCTTGCCGCGCAGTTGCTCATCGCTGAGCGCCTGATACGCCGATTCCTGGGCATTGACCTTGACGACAACGCCACGGCACTGCTTCAACAGACGGTCATTGCGGCTGCCGAATACTTTCTTGAGTAGGTTGGAAATCATGAAAAATGAAGGAGATAGGTGGGATTTCGGAGAATCGGCGAATGCTACCATACCGCCGTTCCGGCCCCCTTAAGGCGGCAGTGGTAGGTTGGGCAAAGCGAAGCGTGCCCGACAAACCGCCGCAGTGTTGGGCACGCTTCGCTTTGCCCAACCTACGCAACCTGAACAAAACCCATGGCCTATCGCCCGTCCTCCCTACTACGCATCCGCGGCATTCTGCGCGGCGACCCGACGCTGGCGGTGGCCCTGCCGGAAGCCGAGCGCCTGCGCGAACTCAACCGGCGCTTCGCCGGGGTGGTGCCGCCCGCCGTGGCGCGCGCCTGCCGGATAGCGGCGATTCAGGGGGAAACGGCACTGATCTATTGCGCCAACGGCGCCGCCGCCAGCCGCGTGCGCAGCCAGGCGACCGGCGTCGGCCGGGCGCTGACACGGCCCGACGCGCCGGTGTTGGCGGTGAAGGTGAAAGTGCGCGCCGACTGGACCCTGCCGGAGAAACGCGAAAAAACGGATCTCGGGCCGGCCGCCCTCAACGCCTTCCGCGATCTCGACAACGCCTTGCCGGAGGGTGACCTGAAAGCCGCCGTGGACGCCCTGTTGGCGCGGCGACGCGGCTAGCGGCGCGCGTTTACAATCGCGCCCCATGATTCCCAGCTCAAACATCTTCCTGGTCGGCCTGATGGGCTCCGGCAAGACCACCATCGCCAAGCTGCTGGCCAAGCATCGTGGCCTGACTTTCGTCGATTCCGACCACGAAATCGTCTCCCGGTGCGGTGTCAGCATTCCCACCATTTTCGAGATCGAAGGCGAGGAAGGTTTCCGCAAGCGCGAGGCCTGCGTGATCGACGAACTCAGCCGGCGCCAGGGGGTTGTCCTGGCCACCGGTGGCGGCGCCGTCCTCCGCCCGGAGAATCGCGCCAACCTGAAGGGGCGCGGCGCCGTGGTGTATCTCCGATGCCAGCCGCGCGAGCTGTACCTGCGCACCCGCCACGACAAGAACCGGCCTCTGCTGCAAACCGATGACCCCCTGAAGAAACTCCAGGAGCTGTATGCCGCGCGCCATGCCTTGTATATGGAAGCCGCCGACATCGTCCTCGATTCCGGGCGGCAAAGCGCTTATTGCCTGGTGCGCCGTCTGGAGAACAGCCTGGACCTGGCCGGGGTGGCGCGTCGTGAAAAATGCACGCCCTCGCCCGTCTGCTGATTGGCCTTCTGCTTGCGGCGCTGGTCGGCTCGCCGGCCTGGGCGATCGACTATCTGGCCGGCCCCGAGAATTACCGCCCGCTCCTGTCCCGTCTGCGAGCCGGTGACCACCTCTTGCTGCGCGCGGGTGACTACGAGCGCGGCCTGCCGCTGCACCATCTCGCCGGTGAACCGGGACGGCCCATCGTCATCGAGGGCCAGCCTGCTACCCGCTTCCTCGCCCGTCCCGGTGCCGCCACCGTCAGCCTGCTGAACGTCAGCCACCTGGTCATCCGCAATCTGGAACTGGACGGGCGCAATCTGCCGGTGGACGCGGTGAAGGCCGAGGGGCACAGCCGCTACGCCCACTACATCACCCTGGAAAACCTCCATATCCACGATTACGCCGCCAGCCAGCAGAACGTCGGCATCTCCAGCAAGTGCCCGGCCTTCGGCTGGGTAGTGCGCGGCAACCGCATCGAACGGGTCGGCACCGGCCTATATTTTGGCGATTCCGACGGCAGCGACCCGTTCGTGGCCGGTCTCATCGAAGGCAACCGGGTCAGCGACACGATCGGTTACAACCTCCAGATCAAGCACCAGATGCCGCGTCCGGCCGATCTGCCGGAGAGCGACCGCGACCATGACACCGTGATTCGCCACAACGTCTTCGCCAAGGAAACCGCCTGGCCCGACCGCGCCGCCCGCCCCAACGTCCTGATCGGACATGCGCCACTCGACGGCCCCGGTTCGCGCGACCGCGTCCTGGTCTACGGCAACCTGTTCTGGCAGAACCCCAGCGAGGCGCTGTTTCAGGGCGAGGGCCATCTCGCGATCTACAACAACCTCTTCGTGAACGCGCAGGGCCATGCCGTGCATATCCAGCCGCACAACGATGTTCCGCGCCAGGTCGATGTCTTCCACAACACGGTGCTGGCGCGCGGCCACGGCATCCGCGTGTTACAGCGCGAAGGAACACCGCCGGCCTGGCCGCAACGAGTGCTGCGCAACCTGGTGTTCGCCGCCCAGCCCATCGCGGGTGGTGAGGCCGGCGACAATCTGACGGGGGGCGTGGATGGCGCCGCGCGCTTCCTGAAGAAGCCCTACGCGGAACTGGAGCAACTCGACCTCTCCCCGCGCATGACCCTGGCCGGCGAGGTCTGGCCGGACAGCCTGGGGCTGGACACCTATCCGGACAGCGACCAGGACTTCGACGGGCGCGCGCGGATTGCGCCCGTGCTGGGCGCCTGTGTCGTCGAATCGCAAACCACCTGCCCTCGTATGGCAAAGGTGCCATCTTGGCCGTAGGAGCGGACCGCGTCCGCGAAGCAACGCTGGCAATTGCGGACGCGGTCCGCTCCTACGCCGGCTCAATCGCATGAAACGTCTACCTCGCCCATCCGTACATCGCGGCCTGCTGCTCTGGCTGGGCCTGCTCTACCTGGTGTTCGTCATCTACGGCAGCCTGGTGCCGCTGGACTACCACGCGCTGCCCTGGGATGAGGCGGTGGCGAAGTTCCGCGCCGTCCCGTTCCTGGAACTCGGCATCGGCTCCCGTGCCGACTGGGTAGCCAACCTGCTGCTGTTCATCCCGCTGGCCTTTCTCTGGAGCGGCGCCCTCGCGCATGGCCGCCATACCGCTCTCGCCGTGGCGTTGACCTTGTTCGTCTGGCTGGCGGCCGCGGCCCTGAGTGTCGGCATCGAATTTACCCAGTTGTTCTTCCCGCAGCGCACCGTGTCGCAGAACGACATCGCGGCGGAAGCATTGGGCGCCGTGATCGGCGCCACTTGCTGGTGGGGTTTCGGCGCCCGCCTGCTGGCCGGGTACGAAGGCTGGCGCCGTGAACGCGAGCCGGCGGCTCTGGCGGAACGCGCGGCCTGGGCTTATCTGGCCGTGCTGGTCGGCTACAACGTGCTGCCGCTGGATCTGACCATCAGCGTGGTCGAGGTCTATCACAAATGGCAGGAAGGCAAGCTCAACCTCATCCCCTTCGCCGGCCTGCCGGGCGACCCGGCTCATGCCCTGTTCGAACTCGTCACCGATGCCCTGCTCTGGATACCCCTGGCCTGGCTCTGGCATGCGCGTCCGGGGCGCGACAGCGTCAAGGTCTGGCGCATGGCCTTCCTGGCGGTGTTCGGCCTGGAGTTCATGCAGTTGTTCGTCTACTCGCGAGTGAGCGATATGACCGATCTGTTCACCGGTGCGTTGGGCGCGGGTATCGGCGTGTGGCTGGGCAAACGTCAGTTCGGCATACGCCGGAAAGCGGCGACGAGCCGCGGCGCGATTGCCACACCCGCCTGGCAACGCCTGGCGCTTGCCCTGGCCTGGGTGCTGATCTTGATGGCGGTGTTCTGGTACCCGTTCGATTTCCGGGGCGACGGCGACTTCGTGCGCAGCCGCATGGTCTTCCTGGAACGGGTGCCGTTCCAGGTCTATTACTTCGGCACGGAATTCCGCGCCATCACCGAGGTGTTCCACAAGACCCTGTTTTTCGCCCCGCTCGGCATCCTGTTGGCCTGGTGGGTAAGCGGCCTGTCCTGGCGCTGGCGCGGGTACGCGGCGGCGGCCTCGCTGCTCGGCGTCATTGCCGTCGCGCTGGGCATCGAACTGGGGCAAGTCCTGTTGCCGGGAAAATTCCCGGATACCACCGACTGGTTACTGGAAAGCATGGGTGGAGTAACCGGGTATCTGTTGTTCCGGATGCTACGGGCACGGCTGCATCCCGCGCGTTCACCTCGGCGTAAAAACCCTGAAGAGGCCCTCTTCCCGCCCAGTTTGGACACGATCCGGACGTCAACCCGCAGGCGCTCACAGGAGAAAACCAAGGCCATTGCATACACGTCCTCCTTGTTCTGGCGTGATCTCTCGCTCGGTGTGGGACTACTTGCCCTGCTCGGACTGGCCGGCAGCCAGATCCCCGGATTGCCCTACAACGTCAAGGAAATGTTCCAGCAGGACAGCCCGATACTGGCGGCATTCCTGATATCGCTGTTCTGGTTCTGGCTCGCGGGGGTGCCAGTCATTTTCGCCCGGAAGCTGGCTACCGATCGTCGATTCCCGTGGCTTTACCCGCTCGCCACATTACTGCACGCGCTTGTGGCCGCCATGCTGGCCATCGCGGCGGTTCCCGGCGAGAGCATAGATGACGTGGTGGGCTCACCGATTCTCGGGTGGCCTTGGCAACTCGAGAGTCTGGCCCGCCTGACCATGCTGTTTACAGTGCCGTCTCTCCTGTTCGCGGGGGGGGCTTCGATGGCAAGAACAGCACTCGCCGGATGTCCGGAGGCGGGCATCCGTGCCTGGAGCGTCGGCGCGGTGGCATTGCTGATGTTGGCTCATTGGGTCGTGGTGGAACGGGCGGCAACGGACAATCTGACCGAACTCATGGCCGGAGGCGGCGGCCTCCAGGCCAGTATCGCCATGGCGGCCTGTGTGCTGCTGCTGGGTGCCTGCGGAAGCCTGCTGGGCTTGTACATGGCCGGCACTGGTCGTTCACCACTCGTCGGCCTGGTCTGGGTCACGTTGGCGCTCCCGCTGAGTTATGGCCTGCTCGCAATGGGCCTGGAGTCGAATATCCAGAAATACGGGCAGGATTTCTCCGCCTTGCAGTTTCTACTGAGCCGCGACCGGACGCATCTCGCTTCCGGGGCAGAACTGGCGCTACGCTACGGGCTGGCGGCTTGCGCGGTATTGCTGGCGCTTGGATTCGCACAGCGCC
This sequence comes from Pseudomonadota bacterium, assembly GCA_030684775.1. Classification (GTDB taxonomy): domain Bacteria; phylum Pseudomonadota; class Gammaproteobacteria; order Burkholderiales; family Thiobacillaceae; genus PFJX01. The sequence goes on along the minus strand of JAUXXW010000104.1, from coordinate 22,780 downwards.
CATTTTTCCGCCTCGCCACCGCACTCGCTCCCAATATGAAAAGGGACTGTCGGCAAGGTTGCTCGGACAGCCCCTGAATCCCGTCAAGTGGCCGGCAACTGCCGGACACCTGGTTCAAACGCATGGAAAGCGTCACCACCCGCCAACAGGAACAGTCCGCCACCATCCCGTCGACGACTGGCCGATTTTGACCGACGGGCGGGGCGGTGGCATCGATTGGCGCAACGCCTACGTGAAAATCGCGGTGGAACATGGCTTCGTGGGATTGGCCATCTGGTCGGCGCGCCGCGCGCCCGATGCGGCCCTTGCCGCCACCGCCCCGGTCGCGTCCGTTTCCGCCATGCCGGCTGGCGCTTGGCCTGCCGCTCCCGGTGGTATGGATGCCGCCGGATTTTCCACGCTGGCCCTGGGAAGCGGCTTTGGCTTGTGGTTTGTATGCGGCTCTGCTCTGGTGGAAACCCGATGCCTGGTTGCTGGTGGTGCCGGCCGCGCTGCCTCGGCTCGATCTCGCCCTCTGGGCCGGACGCATCCTGTTCGCCGGTTTGCGGCGGCTGGACATGCCGGCGCCACGCAAGCGTCAGCCAGCCAATCCGGAAAGCCTCCCGTAGCGGGCCTGATTCGCAAGCCGCCACAGTCGTAGTAGGTTGGGCAAAGCGAAGCGTGCCCAACATTGGGCCGGGTTGTTGGGCACGCTTCGCTTTGCCCAACCTACGCTCCAGTAGCGGAAATGGAAAACGGCGGCCAAGGCCGCCGTTCGCGTTGCAAAGACCCCGTCGATCAGCGCTTGCGCCGCATCGCTCCCAGCCCCAGCAAGCCCAGGCCCAGCAGCGCCAGGGTGGCGGGCTCGGGAACCGTCGGGCCACCGCCACCGCCACCGCCACCGGACGCGGTGCCCTGGATCAGGATGTTGTCCACGCGCGCGCCGTCGTAGTCGTTGTATGCGGGATCGTAGTCGTTGAAGTCGAAACCCAGGGTGATGGATTGGCCGACCCAGGCGGAAAGGTCAACGGTAACGAGGTTGTAGCCGGGCGTGTTCGCCGGGATGAAGACGCTGGCCGTATCCAGAGAATAAGAGGAAGCCACCGGATTGGTGCCCCAGGTACTGCCGCCATCCGTGGAAATCCACATGGTCAGCCGGTCGTACTGATCATCACCCCAGTCGATGACATCGTTGTTGAGATAAGCCTCGAAACTCAGCGTCAATCCGGCGGCCTGATAGCCGCTCAGGCTGATGGACGGGCCAACCACCCGACCAACGGCGCTGCTGGGGCTTACGTCGTAATCACCGTTCGGGCTGCCGCCTGCGGTTTCGTTTTGCACGAAACCGAGCGCCTTGCTGCCCGATTTCGGGAAATTGCTGGTGACATGCCAGAGGTTGTTGGCGGCGCTGGGGACAAGGGTGAATCCGGAGCCGGCGAGCGAGCCGCTTTCAAAACCCTGTGAGTAGATCAGGGCGGCCTGCGCGGAACCCGCCGTGAAAGTGGCTGCGATCAGTAGAAATAAGGCGCGTTGTTTCGACATGTTTGTTACCCCTGTATGTTGTTGTCCCAACCTGATTATGGCCAAGTCCAGCTCCCGCGTGGGAGTAGCCCACGGCCGAGTCACGCACTTCTCGTGCCAAATGCATATGCCATTGTTTTTTATTGAAATTCATGAAAAACAATACGCGGATGTAAAAAAAACCGACACACACTCAGCCGGAGCGGCGCGAATAAACCAGCGCCATCAGCACTCCCAGCGCCAGCCAGGGCCACAGCGAAGCACTGGCTTTGGCCAGGCCGACGATGTTGAACAGGCTGGCGATGGGCCAGAACAGGTAACCGGCCAGCGCCACACGCACGCCGAGAATGGTCAGCAACAGCAATAGCGCAGCGACCTGGCGGCGGCGTGAAACTTGGGGAATGAGGAGGAACCAGAACGCCAGCAGGAAGGCGGCCAGGGTTTCCAGGGAGAGCACGCCGCCGACCACCTTCAATTTCAGCAACATCGTCGCCGCCAGCAACTTGACCGCGAACGCCACCACCAGCAAGGAAAGCACGGCCCCGACATAGCGCCCCGGCCGCAGCAGGCTGGCGGCGAAGGCGCCAAGCGCGGCTATTTCCAGCCAAGCGGCGGCAAACCAGGGCCAGTTGATCTGGTCCAGCCCACCCGGGGGGATGTCGAGTGGCCGCAAATGCAGCCCCAGCCAGCCGGCCCCGGGAAACGGTTGCAAGGTGAACTGCGCCAATCCCCAGAGCAGCAGCAGCCAGAGGCCGAAACCGGCCGCCGGGCTCGCCAGGAACCATCGCGCGCGCCAGCGCCGCACCGCCCGCCCGGCACGCAACCAACGCTGGTGATGCAAGGTCAGCAGGGCGCCGAACAAGACGCCCAGCGTGTTGAGGAACACGTCCAGGTTCGAGGCGATACGGCCGGGCACCCCTTGTTGCAGGCTCTCCATGCTCAGGCTGTAAAAAAATCCGACAAAAGTGGCGAGCAGAATGGCGACCAGGCGCCGCCGCGGCAGGCCCATCCGCAGGGCCAGGGCATAGCCCAGGGGCAGGTAGGCGAGCAGGTTGGTGGAGATGTCGTTGCGCGTGATAAAGCGGGGCAAAGGGGCCGTGATAAACTCGCCCGACCAGAATTCCAGCCCCTTCAGCCCGGCAAAAGGATACAAGCTGCCGAAGGCGATCAGCCCGGCATACAGTGCCAGAAACAGAAGGGTGGGACGCGGATTCGAGGGCACGGTCGGTGGATCGAGTGATCGGGCCCCGCATCCTGTCACGAGCAACCTTTCGACTCAACGCACAGCAAAGGGAAAAGATGTTGTTCGACGCTTTCAACGGGGACGCGGACGGGTTATGCGCCCTCCACCAGATGCGCCTGGCCGAGCCGGCCGCGTCCACGCTGATAACCGGGGTCAAGCGCGACATCGGCCTGTTGCGGAAGATCGACGCCCGGGCCGGTGACAGCCTCCTGGCCCTCGACATCGCGGTGGAGAAAAATGCCGCCCCGCTGGCCGTACTGCTGGAAAAAGGCGTCAAGGTGCGTTGGTTCGATCACCACAACCCCGGCGAACTGCCCGCGCACCCGAATTTTCAGGCCAGCATCGACACCGCCGCCGATGTCTGCACCAGCCTGCTGGTGGACCGCTTTCTCGGCGGCAGACATCGCGTCTGGGCGGTGGCCGCCGCTTTCGGCGACAACCTGCATGAGGCCGCCCGGCGCGCCGCCGAACCCCTGGGTCTTTCCAACGGGCAGCTCGACTCCTTGCGCGCATTGGGTGAGTGCCTGAATTACAACGGCTACGGCGAGAGCCTGGAGGATCTTCACTTTCATCCGGCCGACCTCTACCGCGGCTTGTCCAACCACGCCGACCCCTTCTCCTTCATCCAGGAGGCGCCGCAGTTCCAGACCTTGATCCAGGGCTATGCCGCCGACATGGCGCTGGCCGCCGTTTTGCAACCGGACGAAGCGCGCGCAACCGGCGCCGTGTTCATCCTCCCCGATGCCGCCTGGGCGCGACGCGTTTCCGGTGTCTATGCCAATGATCTGGCGACGGCGAACCCCAACCGCGCCCATGCCCTGCTGACCCGCTCGCCCAAGGGCCACTTTGTGGTCAGCGTGCGCGCCCCGCTGGCTGACAAGCGCGGCGCCGACGAGTTGTGCCGGCGCTTCGCAAGCGGCGGTGGCCGCAAGGCGGCGGCCGGCATCAACATGTTGCCGGAAGCGCAAATTCCCGACTTCATTGCCGCATTTTTCGCAACCTACCCCTGAGAGCCGCATGGATACCCTGATCTCCCCTTATGGCGGCAGCCTGGTCAACCTGATCGCCGATCCTGAGCGCGCCCAGGAGATCAAGCAGGAAGCCCACGGGCTGGATTCCGTCGATCTCTCCTGGAAGCAGATCTGCGAACTGGAACTGCTCCTGAACGGCGCCCTGTCGCCGCTCACCGGCTACATGGGCAAGGCCGAACTGGAATCCGTGCTGTCCACCATGAAGTTGCCGGACGGGCGCTTCTGGCCGCGTCCGGTGCTGCTGGTGCTGCCGGCCAAGGTGGCGGAAAAACTGACTCCCGGCCAAAGCGTGGCCCTGCGCGACGGTGAAGGCTTCATGCCTGCCGTCCTGCGCATTTCCGAGGTCTGGGCCGCCGATCCGGATAACGAAATGCGCCTCGCCGAAATCTCCGGTGTGCCGCTGGCACGGTCGCAGGCGGAAGCCGGCCAGTATTACGTGGCGGGCCGCCTCGACGGCGTCGCCCTGCCGCCGCGCCATGATTTCCTCGCCTTGCGCCTGACCCCGGCGGAGATGCGCGAGCAGTTCGCGCGCCAGGGCTGGCGTCGGGTCATGGCCTATCAGGCCGGGCAACCGCTGCATCGACCGCAACACGAGTTTCTCCTGCGTATCGCCATGCGCAGTGAAGCCAACCTGCTGATCCATGCCGTGGCCGGCTCAGACCCGGTCATGGAATCCGGCCATTTCGCCCTGGTGCGCGCCTGCCAGGCCATGCTGCCGCGTCTGCCTTCAGCTACCTCGATGTTGGCGCTGAATCCGATGACGCCGTGGGCGGCGGGGCCACGCAAGACCCTGATGAAAGCCATCATGGCGCGCAACTATGGTTGCTCCCTGCTGGTTACCGGGGGCGAGACCCCGATCGAGGGGCGGCGGCGGCGCGGCGCAGACACCCCCAATCTGGACAAGGATGCCGCCTTCGCCCTGGCCCGCGAGAGCCTGGGCGTAACCCTGGTACCGTTCCCGCGCCTGGTCTACGTGGAAGATCGCGACGAATGGCTGGCCGAGGCTGAGGTGCCGGCCGGCGCGCGCAGCCAGAGCATGAGCGGGACGGAACTGGCGCGCCGCCTGATGCGGAACCTCAAGGTGCCGGAATGGTTCTCCTACCCGGAAGTCGTCGAGGAATTGCGCAAGGCCTTCCCGCCACGTGGTCGCCAGGGCTTCAGCGTGTTCTTCACCGGCCTCTCCGGCTCCGGCAAGTCCACCGTGGCGCGCGCGCTGACCGTGCGATTGATGGAGATGGGCGGCCGCCGCGTCTCCCTGCTCGACGGCGACATCGTGCGTAAACATCTGTCCTCGGAACTGGGGTTTTCCAAGGCGCACCGCGACATCAACATCCGCCGCATCGGCTTCGTCGCCAGTGAAATCGCCAAGCATGGCGGCATCGCCATCTGCGCGCCCATCGCGCCTTACCAGCAGACGCGACGCGACGTGCGCGCCATGATCGAGCAGTGGGGCGGCTTCATCGAGGTGCACATTTCCACCTCCGTCGAGGTGTGCGAGCAACGTGACCGCAAAGGTCTCTACGCCAAGGCGCGCGCCGGCCTGATTCCCGAATTCACCGGCGTCTCCGACCCCTATGAAACCCCGGAGAACCCGGAACTCGCCATCGACACCGCGAAATACAGTGCCGACGAAGCCGTGCAGATGATCGTGCTGAAGCTGGAACACGAAGGCTATCTGCGCTAAATCCCCATTCCGAAATCCGAAATCAAAATGCACCTCCACATCCTCGGCATCTGCGGCACCTTCATGGGCGGCATCGCGGTCATCGCCCGCCAAGCCGGCCACACCGTCACCGGCTGCGACGCCAATGTCTATCCGCCCATGAGCACGCAACTGGAAGCCCAGGGCATCCGCTTGATCGAGGGCTTCGGTGTCGAGCAACTGGCGTTGGAGCCGGACATCTGGGTCGTCGGCAACGTGGTGGCGCGCGGCAAGCAGCCGCTCATGGAGGAAATTCTCAATCGCGGCCTGCCCTACATCTCCGGGCCGCAATGGCTGGCGGAAAACGTGCTGCAAAACAAATGGGTGCTGGCGGCGGCCGGCACCCACGGCAAGACCACCACCGCCTCGATGCTGGCCTGGATACTGGAAGACTGCGGCCTCTCCCCCGGCTATCTGATCGGCGGCGTGCCGATGAACTTCGGCGTCTCCGCGCGCCTGGCGGGCACCTCCGTCCCGGACTCGCCGTTCTTCGTGATCGAGGCCGACGAATACGACACCGCTTTCTTCGACAAACGTTCCAAGTTCGTCCATTACCACCCGCGCACGGCGATCCTCAACAACCTGGAATACGACCACGCCGACATCTTCCCCGACCTCGCCGCCATCGAAACCCAGTTCCACCATCTGGTGCGCACCGTGCCCGGCAACGGTCTGATCGTCGCCAACGGCCGCGAGGAAAGCCTGGATCGGGTGATACAGCGGGGTTGCTGGACGCCGGTGGAACGTTTCGGCGCCTTGCCCCCCTCCCCCACCGGGGGAGGGGCCGGGGGAGAGGGGGCAAGGATGGATTCGGCGGCATCTGTCGAGCAAGCGTCAGTCCCTCACCCCCAGCCCCTCCCCCGGGGGGGGAGGGGGGCGCCACGCTGGCGCGCCGAAGTCATCACTGATTCCACATTCGACGTCTATCTCGGCGACAGACTCCAGGGCCGCGTCGAATGGTCGTTGCAGGGCGAGCACAACCGCATGAACGCGCTTGCCGCCATCGCCGCCGCGCGCCATGCCGGGGTGCCGAGCCGGGACGCCTGCGCCGCCCTCGGCCGTTTCGAAAATGTGAAGCGGCGCATGGAGGTTCGCGGCGAAATCAAAGGTGTAAAAATTTTCGACGACTTCGCCCACCACCCCACGGCCATCGCCACCACGCTGGCCGGCTTACGCGCTAACGTCGGCGGCGCCCGCATCCTGGCGGTACTGGAACCGCGCTCCAACACCATGAAGCTGGGCGTGATGAAGGCCGCGCTCGCGGACAGTCTGAGAGAGGCAGACCACGTTTTCTGTTACAGCGGCGGCATCGACTGGGACGCGGCCGGCGCCCTCGCGCCCCTGGGGGAACAGGCCAGCATTCATGCCGATCTCGATGAACTGGTGGAAGCCATCGCCGACGCGGCGCGGCCCGGCGACCAGGTGCTGGTCATGAGCAACGGCGGTTTCGGCGGTATCCACGAACGCCTGTTGCGGCGGCTGGGTGCATGAACACCCGTAGGTTGGGCAAAGCGAAGCGTGCCCAACATCACCGTTGCCTGTTGGGCACGCTTCGCTTTGCCCAACCTACGGCCACGACTTAGGCTCATGTCCCCCACCTCTCCGACCGACCCCTGTTGCCGCCTCGAAGCCGACCCCGAGGGCCAGGTGTTGCACCTGCGCGGTGACTGGACCCTGGCGCGACTGGTGGAATTGCAAGCCGGCCTGGCCACCCTGAATATCGACCCGCTCCAGCCACCGCGCCTCGACGGCAGTGGCCTGAGGATGCTGGACAGCGCCGGGGCGAACCACCTGATCAGCCATCTCGACCGCCTCGGCATCCCCTTTCCGCATCTGCGTCTGGCGGGTTTCAGCGCGCAGGGGCTCGCCCTTCTCCGGCTGGTGGCGGGGCGGCGCGGCGTGGCCATACCCGCTTCGCGACGGCGCGGCCGCCGCGGCCTGAACCAGGTCGTCGGCTGGCATGCCTTGGCCATTGCGCGCGGCACCCGCGCCGGCCTGGCCTTCATCGGCCAGACCGGCCAGGCGATCGGTCATCTGTTGCGGCATCCCGGCCTGATGCGCTGGCGCGAGTTCTTCGTGCAACTGGAGATGGTCGGCCTGCGCGCCATCCCCATCGTCATGCTGATGAGCTACCTGATCGGCGTCGTGTTCGCCTACCTGCTCGGCATCCAGATGCAGAAATTCAGCGCCAATCATCTGGTGGTGGATGGCGTCGGCATCGGCATCGCCCGCGAAATGGCGCCGCTGATTACCGCCGTGTTGATGGCCGGCCGTTCCGGTGCCGCCTTCACCGCGCACCTGGGCGCCATGAAGGTGAGCCAGGAAATCGACGCCATCGTCACCCTGGGCCTGTCGCCGTTCCAGGTGCTGGTGCTGCCGCGCCTGTTCGCCATCGTCCTGATGCTGCCCCTGCTCACCTTCGTCGCCGATGTCGCCGGCATCATCGGCGCCGCCCATGTCGCCGCCTGGAACCTGGGCATTCCCGCCGTCAACTTTTACGACCGCCTGCAGGATGTGCTGCCCCTGAATACGGTGTTGTTCGGCCTGAGCAAAACCCCGGTCTTCGCCGCCGCCATCGCCCTGATCGCCTGCCACAGCGGTTTTACGGTGCGGCGCGACGCGCGCAGCGTCGGCCTGCACACCACGTCGACCGTGGTGCGCAGCATCGTCGCGGTGATTCTGATCAATGCCGTCTTCGCCGTGGCTTATCCGGAAATCGGGCCATGAACCTGGATACCCCCGTAGGAGCGGGCTTGCCCGCGATAGCCACCGTGGTATCGCGGGCAAGCCCGCTCCTACGGGGGCCGTGCAGGATGAGCGGCAACGGTGGCCATGTGGCCTCCCAAGGCGTTGAGCGCATTCAACCGGGGAATCCAGGATGAACGACACCGCCGCGGTTATCGAAGTCGTCGGCCTGCGCACCCGGTTGGGCGGACATTGGATACACGACGGGGTTTCCTTCGCGCTGCGACCGGGTGAAATCGTCGCCCTGATCGGCGGCAGCGGCACCGGCAAGACCGTGCTGCTGAATCAACTGGTCGGCCTGCTCAGCCCCAGCGGTGGCCAGGTGAAGCTGTTCGGCCAGGATCTGGCGCGGTTGAGCGGCGCCGCGTTGCGGACCCTGCGCCGCCGCTTCGGCCTCCTGTTCCAGGACGGCGCCCTGTTCTCGGCCATGCATGTGGCGGACAACGTGGCCACGCCACTGCGTGAACACATGCCCTGGTTGCCCGAATCCCTGCGCGACGAAGTGGTCAATCTCAAGCTCGCGCTCGCCGGCCTGCCTCCGAATGCCGCCAACAAGATGCCCAGCGAGCTATCCGGCGGCATGCGCAAACGCGCCGCCCTGGCGCGCGCCCTGGCGCTGGAGCCGGAATTGCTGCTGCTCGACGAACCCACTTCCGGCCTCGACCCGATCAGCGCGCGCGAATTCGACAACACGTTGCGCGTGCTGGTGGATAGTCTGGGCTTGACCGTGCTGCTCACCACGCATGACCTGGACAGCTTGTGGGGCCTGGCGGATCGCGTCATCGTGCTGTTCGAGGGCAAGGTCATCGCCGACGGCCCGGTGCGGGAAGTGGCACAGGTTCAGCACAAGTGGATACGTTCTTATTTCGATACACGGGCGGCGGAGTGAGGTGGAGCGTCGTAGGTTGGGCACGCCTTTGCCCAACCTACGACACTGCGCGACTGTAATGTGATGCTGGAGTAACCATGGAATCCGAAGCACGTTATGCCTGGATCGGCGGCACGCTGATCGCCCTGTTCGTGGCCCTGGCCGGCGGCCTCTACTGGCTGTCCGGCGCCAAGGACAGCCTGCCCGGCACGCGCTACACCGTGTATTTCCAGAAGCAGTCGCTGGAAGGCCTGCAGATCGGCAGCGAGGTGCGTATGCGCGGCATCAAGGTGGGCCGCGTGGCGGACTACCGCATCCTGCCCGACCCCGCGCGCGGTGTGCGGGTACTGCTGGAAGTGGACGCGCGCATCCCGGTGCTGGAAGGCGCCCAGGCAACGGTCAACCGCAAGCTGGTCACTGGAATCGCCGGGGTCGACCTGATCAACACCGCGGCCAGCGGTACCCCCCTCACCCGCCTCCCGCCCGGCGAGCGCTATCCGGTCATTACAGAAGGCGTGCCGGAGATGACCCGCATGACCAGTGTGCTGGAAGACCTGGGCAACAACGGCGGCGAGGCGCTGCAACGCATCAACCGCCTGCTGTCGGAGGACAACCAGCGCGCCATCGCCGGCACCCTGGCCAATACCCGCGCGCTGACCGGGCAATTGGCGGAAAGCGCCCCGGCGCTGCGCGAAACGCTGGAGCAATCGCGGCGCGCCGCCGAGCGACTGGAGCAGGTCGGCGTGGCGGTGAATGCGACCCTTGCCGCCACCGACCGCCACATCGACAGCCTGGCCGCGCAGTCGCGTGACACGCTGAGCGCGGCACGCGCCACCCTGAATAGCGCCGGTGCCACCCTCGATCAAACCCGCGCGGAAATCGGCGCGCTCAGCCTGAGCCTGCGCCTCACCGCCGACCTGGCCAGCCAGGAATTGCAGGCCACCAGCAAGGTGCTGCGCGACAGCGGCCGTGCCATGCAGCAATCCGCGCGTGCCCTGGGCGAACCGGAGCGCATTCTGTTCGGCTCGCCCAAAGGCGCGTTGGGGCCAGGGGAGGAACATCAATGAAAGCTCGCCTCATCATCCTCAGTCTGTTGTTTCTCGGTGCATGTAGCCTGTCCGGGCCACGCCAGGCTGCCACCTGGTATGTGCTGGAAGACCAGGGCACGGCCGGCGTCGGCACAAAACCTGGCTGGCCGGGCACGCTGCTGATACGGGAAACCGACGCGCCGACCTTCTATCAGAGCAGCGCCATGGCCTATAGCCGCGCGCCGGGCACGCGCGGGCATTACCAATATGCGCGCCAGACGGAATTGCCGGCGCCGCGCATCGCGCAACTGATCCGCCAGCGCCTGGAACGATCCACCCTTTTCCCGGCGGTCGTACCTCTGGGCTCCGGCGTCGAAGGCGGCTATCAGCTCAATACCCGTTTGCTCGACTTCTACCATGACGCCGCGCGGGCGCCGGGCGAGGTGAAACTGCTGCTGGAAGTCGAACTGGTGCGCCGAAGCGACGCCCACCTGCTCGCCCGCACCCGCATCGAAACCCAGGCACCCGCCCCCAGCCACGACGCGCGCGGCGCGGCACTGGGGGCCAATGCCGCGCTCACGCAAGCGCTGGATCAGCTCACGGCGTGGTTGGCGGGCTTGCCCAGGGTGCCCAGGTAGGTTGGGCAAAGCGTAGCGTGCCCAACATCACCGGGCGAATGTTGGGCACGCCTGCGGCTTTGCCCAACCTACGAATCACCCCGGATTGTTCGCGAGCCGGGGCGGGCTTCCCGCTAAAATGCCCGCCATGCTGATCTACATCCACGGTTTCAACAGTTCCTCCCAGTCCGGCAAGGCGCGCGACCTCATTTCCTGGATGGCGGAACATGGCCTCGGCGAGGCTTGCGTCTGCCCCGACCTGCCGGATCGTCCCGCCGCCGCCATTGCCCTGCTCGAAGGCCTGATCGCGCAAAGCGTCGGCCCGGCCAAACTGATTGGCAGTTCCCTGGGCGGCTTCTATGCCACTTACCTGGCGGAAAAGCATGGCCTGAAAGCTGTGTTGGTCAATCCCTGTGTGGCCTGCCACGCGAAGCTGGCCGATCACGTCGGCACCGCGCAGAAGAACTGGCATAGCGGCGCTGAATATATTTTCACGGGTGAACACCTGGCGGAATTACAGGCACTGACGCGCCGACCCGAGCACATGGAGCGTTACCTGCTGCTCCTGGAAACCGGCGACGAAGTACTCGATTACCGCGAAGCGGTGGCGGCCTTCCCCGGCGCCCGCCAAGTGGTCCTGCAAGGCGGCGACCACGGCTTTACCCGCTTCACCGAATATCTCCCCGACATCCTGGCGTTTTAGCCACGTATGACTTCAATCGTTACCAATAGCGAGCCCCCCCGCCGCTCATTGCCCGCCACCACAAACGAGATACCCGTAGGTTGGGCAAAGCGCAGCGTTCCCAACAAATCGCCGCAGTGTTGGGCACGCTGCGCTTTGCCCAACCTACGCCCTTACCTCCCTGACATCTTGGCGTTTTAACTCATGTATTTGCTTTACGAAGAAGACGGCGACATCAAGGCCGGAACCATCCTGGCCGACAACGACAGTTCGCTGCAGATCGACTCCCAGCATGGCAAACGCGGCAAGCTGAAAGCCAACCATGTGTTGCTGCGCTTCGGCTCACCGCTGCCGGCGGAGGTCATGGAAAACGCACGCGCGCTCAAGGAGGAACTGGACCTGGACTTCCTCTGGGAAGTGGCGGGCACTGAGGAATTCGGCTTCGAGACGCTGGCGGCCGACTATTTCGGCCATGCCGCCACGCCGACCGAAGCCAGCGCCATCGTCCTGGCATTGCATAACGCGCCCATCTACTTCCAGAAAAAGGGCAAGGGCCGCTACAAGGCCGCCGCCGCCGATATTCTGACCGCCGCCAAAGCCGGCCTGGAGCGGCGCGCGCGCGAGACGGCTTTGCGCGCCGAGTGGGTGGCCATGATGGTCGCCGGCAAACTGCCGGAACCCTTCCACGGCCATGTCTTCGAGCTGGCGCACAAGCCGGACAAGAACGGCCTGGAATACAAGGCGCTGAACGAGGCCTGCGCCGCGACCAGCCTCTCGCCGGTGCGCCTGCTGGACAAGTGCGGGGCGATTCCCTCCAGCCACGAATTCCACCGCCAAGCGTTTCGTCTGGAGCATTTCCCCAAGGGTTTCGGCTTTCCCGAACTGGCCGCGCCCCTGCCGCCGCCGTTCCTGCCGGCCGGCGACACGCCCGCGTTCAGCATCGACGACGCCGCCACCACCGAGATCGACGACGCTTTCTCGGTGATCTTCCGGCCCGATGGCGGCGCTCGCGTCGGCATCCACATCGCCGCGCCCGCGCTCGGCATCCTGCCCGGCTCCGACCTGGACCGGCTGGCGGCGAGCCGGCTGTCCACGGTGTACGCCCCGGCGGAAAAATTCACCATGCTGCCCGAGGATCTGATCGCCCAGTACACCCTGGCGGAAAACCGCGAATGCCCGGCGCTCTCCCTGTATCTGGAGGTCGGCCCCGACCACAACATCGAGACCGTCGCCACCGTGGCGGATCGCATCAGTATCGCGGCCAACCTGCGCCACGAAACGCTGGAGCCGCTGTTCAACGAGAACACGATCAGCCAGCCCGGCCCCGATTACCCGTTCCGCCGCGAACTGGAGTGGCTGTATGCCTTTGCCCGCAACCTGGAGATCGGGCGCGGCAAGGCGGAGCAGATACAGCGCCATGATTTCGTATTTCGAGTGCGAGATGAACAAGTGGAAATCAATCCACGCGCGCGCGGCAATCCCATCGACAAGCTGGTCTCGGAACTGATGATCCTGGCCAACAACCGCTGGGGCGAATTTCTCGCCGAGAAAAACGTGGCCGGCATCTACCGCGCCCAGACCGGCGGCAAGGTTCGCATGACCCTGAGCCCGGCCCCGCACGAAGGCCTGGGGGTGTCCTGCTACACCTGGAGCACCTCGCCCTTGCGGCGTTATGTCGACCTGGTCAATCAGCGCCAGATCCTCGCCGCCGCCGCCGGCGAAATCCCGCCGCACACCGCCTCCGACCCGCTGCTGTTCGCCGCCGTGCGCGACTTCGAACTGGCCTACGACGTCTACAACGATTACCAGCGCCGCATGGAACGCTACTGGTGTTTGCGCTGGATACAGCAGGAAGCGGTGACGGAACTCGACGCCACCGCCTGGCGCGAGAATCTGGTGCGCCTCGACGGTCTGCCCTTCGTCGCCCGCCTCACCGGGGCGCCGACCCTGAACCCGGGCGACCGCATCCGCGTCGCGCTGTCCGACATCGACCTGCTCGACATCGACCTTACATGTCGCTACCTCTCGCACCTGGACAGCTGAGCGATTTCCTTGAGCCGCTCCCCTATGCGCCGCTGACCTCGGTGGACTGGGATGACCGCTTCACCAAGGCGATCCTGATTTCGGCCATCGTGCATGTCCTGTTCATCTTCGGCATGCAGTTCAAGGCGGCCAACCCCAAACTGTTCGAAAACCCGAACCCGCCCCTGGACGTGGTGCTGGTCAACGCCAAGACCAAAGACAAGCCGCTCAAGGCGGACGTGCTGGCGCAGTCGAACCTGGACGGCGGCGGCAATGTCGACGAGGATCGCCAGGCGAAAACCCCCTTGCCCGCTTCCGACCAGGAACAGGCCATGAGCGCCGAAGCCGAGTTCAACGCCCGTGTGAAAGCCCTGGAAATCCAGGCGCAGGCCTTGATGACCCAGATCAAGTCCGACTACAAGGCGCCGGAGCAGAAGCCGGCGCCGCCCACGGAACAACGCCCGGCCGCGCCCAACCCGGCGCCGCTCGACCTCGCCGCGCGCAGCCTGGAAATGGCGCGCCTGCAAGCGCGCATCGACACCCAGATGGATGAGTACCAGAAGCGCCCACGCCGCATGTTTGTCGGTGCCCGCGCGCAGGAATACACCTTCGCGCAATACGTCGAGGACTGGCGCATCAAGGTGGAGCGGGTGGGCAACATGAATTACCCGGAAGCCGCGCGGCGCAACCGCCTGTACGGCTCTCCCATCCTGACCGTCAGCATCAACACCGACGGCACCCTGGAATCGATTCAGGTGGATCGTTCCTCCGGCCACAAGATCCTCGACGCGGCGGCGGTGAAAATCGTCGAAATGGCCGCCCCCTTCGCACCCTTCCCGGAAAGCATGCGCAAGAAGGTGGACATCCTCGGCATCAGTCGCACCTGGACGTTTACCCGCTCGGACCAGCTCACCAGCCAGTAAAGCGGTGCGCCGCTGTAGGAGCGGCTTTAGCCGCGATGCGGGCACCGCCCGCAAAGGTGGAACGGCTTGGTCTTGGCGAGCGTTTGCCCTTTGCGCCTGACGGCGCATCGCGGCTAAAGCCGCTCCTACGGTGCCTCCGACCAGCCCACCAGCCAATAAGTAGACGGGTGCCTGCTATAAGCCGGGCTTATCGGATAGAATTAGCGGTTTCTAATATTCCAGAGAGAGGCCAGCCCATGCACACCGGAACCACGCTCACTCAGTTCATCATCGAAGAACAACGCCATATCGCTGGCGCCACTGGCGACTTCACCGCGCTGCTGAACGACATCGTCACGGCCATCAAGACCATTTCCAACGCGGTGAACAAGGGCGCCTTGATCGGCGTGATGGGCGCGCTGGAAACCGAGAACGTGCAGGGCGAAACCCAGAAGAAGCTGGACGTGATCACCAACGAAATGATGATCCGCAGCAACGAATGGGCCGGCCACCTGGCGGGCATGGCCTCCGAGGAAATGGACGAGGTCTACCCCATTCCCACCCAATACCCGCTGGGCAAATACCTGATGGTGTTCGACCCGCTCGACGGCTCCAGCAACGTCGACATCAACATCTCCGTCGGCACCATCTTTTCCATCCTGCGCGCCCCGGTGCCCAATCGCGCCGCTGTCGCAGCCGACTTCCTGCAACCCGGCGTCAAGCAGGTCTGCGCCGGCTATGCGCTGTACGGCTCCTCCACCATGCTGGTGCTGACCACCGGCCACGGCGTCAATGGCTTCACCCTGGACCGCGACATCGGCGAGTTCGTCCTCACCCACCCGGGCATGAAGATACCCGCCGACACCCGTGAGTTCGCCATCAACGCCTCCAACCAGCGTTTCTGGGAAGCGCCGGTGCAGCGTTACGTTTCCGAATGCCTGGAAGGCGAGACCGGCCCGCGCGGCAAAGACTTCAACATGCGCTGGGTGGCCTCGATGGTCGCCGAAGTACACCGCATCCTCACCCGTGGCGGCGTCTTCATGTACCCGCGCGACACCAAGGACCCGGGCAAGCCCGGCAAGCTGCGTCTGCTCTACGAAGCCAACCCGATGAGCTTCATCGTCGAACAGGCCGGCGGCGTCTCATCGACCGGCCGCGAACGCATCCTCGACATGCAACCGGATAGCCTGCACCAGCGGGTGCCGGTCATTCTGGGGTCGAAGAACGAGGTGGAAGTGGTGGTGGGCTACCACCAGGGTTGATACCCGGTACCGCGTAAAAAAGGGCGACTGATAAGTCGCCCTTTGTCGTTTCCGGGTAGCGGACAACCGGATCAGGGATGCAGCGACCGGAAATAGCGAATCACATCGGCCGCGTACCAGGGAACGGTGGACTGCTCGGGCATGTAGGAACCCGTGGTGGCAACCTGGTTGAAAATGTAGATGACGTCTTCCTTGGAGACCGGGTAGGCCGGATACCCCGCGGTGCCATCCAGTGCATTCAGCAGGGCGGCAAGTGCTTCCTTGCCCAAGTCGACCGTCGCGAACGAACCCGCCCTGACACTGATGGCGCCGATTATGACGTCCCAGACGGTGGCATTCGTTCCCGGTTGGTTCAGCTTCGTAAAGGCATCGGCGAACTTGGCCAGGGTCGGCGTGGCAGGAGCGTCTTTGAACAGACGCGCATTCCTTGAGCCGGGGAAGTTCAGATTCGTGAAGAAATAAGCGCGCTGCGGCCAGGAGGTGGCGTAGTCGTCCCAGGTTGCGGGGGATCTTCCGAGATTGCTACAGACCTCGGATTCATGCCCGGACAGGTTGCCGGAGACCTGCCCGGAGATAGTGCAGGACCACGCGGCCCCCAATACCGGCTTGCTGGCCAGCGTGGCGAGTATCACCGGCGCGGCCAGACCGCCCTTGGTCAATCTTCTTCTGAGCGCGTCTGGCTGGTCAGTCTTCGGCTTGAGTGGCAGATCGGACATGATGCGTGGTACCCCATGGAATCGTTGTGCTTATTCTACGCAACAATCATGCCCACGCGTATCTGATTGATTATTAACGATGTCTGCTTCGGCAAAGGGTTGGTTTGTAAGAAATATCGACAGAGCCGGTCAGCCGTAGAGTGACTCGAAGTAATTCTTCACCGTCTCCGCATTCCAGAAGACGCCGGGCTTCACCTCATAAACGCCGCCTTGATAGACGCTGTTGAACATCACGATGATTTCCTGAGGAAGTAGCGGATAGGCGGCTCCGAAGTGCAGGGCATTGAACAGGGAGGCAACCGTCGCGCGTCCCAGCGCGGGATAAGGAGGGTCGTTCGCGCCGCCGTTGAGATTGAGCACCTGCAGCAGACTCATGGGCGTTCCGTAGTAGAAATCCGTGCCGGCGGGGTGGGCCAGACGGCCGTTCTGGCTCCGGTAGGCATCGGCCAGCGTCTGGCCATTGCACGAGGTTGCGCGGAACAGGGTGGTGGGCGACGAGCCGAAGGAGTCGGCCGCTTTCTTGATGTCGCCGGCGATATACCCCGATGGCCAGGACGCGGGATGGTTTTTCCAGTAGCCGGGGGAGAGTCCCAGCGTCGTACAAGGGGGTTCGTTCCCATGGCTGGAAGTGTTGCCGGAAAGCTGGCCGGAGATCGTGCACATATAGGGAGTGGCACCCAGCACCGGTTTCGCCAGCAGTGAGGAGAGCACCACCAGGCCACCGGCTGCCAGGCGTCTGCGGCTCAGATCGGGGGTGTTGTGCTTGGTTTGCATGGCAAGGCTCGAAAGAGAATTTCACCTTCTCTTCCGCAATTGCCGCGCCACAAAAAACCAACAAATAATCAGTGGGTTACAAATTCGACAAACACGACATCACCACATGCCGCGCCGATCTCCACAACATCGTGGAAATCTCGACTATGGCTCGTCCGTTTTGAAAGCCTTGCGCAGCAGGTGGGGAACCAGCAGATGCGCCGGCATGCGTAGCCAGTGGCTGCGCACGTAGAGCGCGAGGGCGGCCGGGCCGGAGAGCGGTGTTCTGCATTCCGCGTGGGCACTCGCGAAAGCGGGCAGGAACAAGGTGTCGAGCAGGGCGGCGGCAAGGCGGCCCGGCCGTTCCGGGCACGATGCCTCCAGGTATTCCGGCATGGGCGTGCGCAACAGGCGACGCGCATAACGCAGCGCGTAATAGAGCGGCCGTCCGAGATTGAGGGTTTCCGCGCGCGCGAGCAGATGTGGCCAGAACGCGGCATCTCCGCCGTAAGCGCGCAACAGGGCATCGAGATCGACCAGGTCGCGCAGGCCATGTTGCCATTCGCCCTCGTGGAATAAATGGGTGGCGGAATGCAATACCTGATCGGCCGGTTCCGGAATGGAGAAACGGGGAAAGCCCGGCAACGGGATCGAAGCCGCGAGGAACAGGGCGGGCCGGGTCTTGCGGCGGGCGGTTTCCGGCAGGATGTTGTGATGCACATCGAGCCAGGTCTGGCGGCGGATGTGTTGCATCGGCGGCAATTCGTGCATCCATTCACGGTAGTAACGCAGGTCGTAGGCGTCATGCGGACTGGTGATCCAGCCATCGAGCATCAGCGCGGATTCGGTTTCACCCAGTTGCGCGCGCGGCACCAGCAAGTCGATGTCGGTGAAGATGCGCCCCGCCGCGGGCGGCAGGTCCGCCGCCGCGTAGGCGGCCCCCTTGAGCAGCACCACGGGGCCTTCGGTGTTTTCCAACGATTGCCCCAGATGCCGCAATTCATAATGGACGGCGCGGCGTTGCTGTTCCGCCAGCGTCAACGCGGCTTCCAGGTGCCGCCATACCGCCGCCGGCAGTTGCTCGGAAAACCCCGAAGCCAGCGCGCCCAATCGTCCGAGCAGGCCGGCGGCGCGCGCCTGGCGCACGACACGGTCCCAGGTTTCGGCATCGAACCCGGCCATGACGGCGGGTTCGCGCAGGGCATGCAGGAAATCGTCGCAAACAGGCTTCACGAGGCCAAGCTCTCGAATGCCGCCAGTGCCTCATCCAGGCGCGAATATTCGAAGTCCCAGCATTCGCAGGTGTCGATCAGGGCGGCGTTGAGTTCGAATCCAAGGCGCCCGAGCAGGCTGTAGTTGAAGCCATGCGTGGCGGCATGGATGAAGGCATCCGCTTTCGAGTGCCGGCTGAGTTTGACCGCCGCGTCGGCGCGCCAGCGCGGGAACACGATGTGGGCGGCGCGCGCTTTTTCGTCCATGCGCCGCACGCTCGCGCGCGGCGGCTTCAGGTGCGCCACCGTGCCCTTGTGGGTATCCAGCGCGATGTCGCCGATCACGGCTTCCGGGAATGCCGCGCGGATGATTTCGATCGACTGGTTCTTCAGGCTGACCGGGCGCGCCAGCGGGACGATCAGGCCATCGTTCCGATCGATCAGGGTGAGTTCATCCGAAAGCAGGCGCCAGCCGGAGAGGATGAGCGCGGCGGTCAGCGTGCTTTTGCCGGCGCCCGGGTCTCCCGGCAGGATCACCGCGCGGCCGTTTCGCTCCAGCACGGCGGCATGCAACATCAGGTAATGCTGGGCATGGCTGGCGATGCACCAGTTCATGCCCCATTCCAGCAGCGGGAAGGCATGGTTGGCCGGCAGGGGCTTGAATGGCGCGTGGTGATCGAGCCGGAAATTGCATTGCGGCCGATACCAGCGGCGCGGCCCGGATACCTTGTCGACCTGGATATGGAAATCGCGGAAGCCACCGTCGCGCAAGGGGAAGTCGGGATAGAGCGTGGCCAGCCCCCTCGCCACCTCCGGGCTATGGCTGCGGATCAGGAAACGAAACGGCCCGGTGCGCAGGTCCAGTCCACGCGCCAGATGCCGGCGTAGTTCCGCCGGGGATAGGTCGCCGAGGTTCACCGCCATGCCACGAAATCGATTTTCGCCAGCGCGGAAAGAATGACATCCAGGTCTTCTTCATGCAGATCGCAGCCGTTCGCCAGTGCGGTTTGCTCCCTCTCGCCGTGCTCAAGCAGTTGCAACAGCACCAGACCGGCGTCTTCGGAAAGGCGATGGGTGTCGTTGGAAAGTGCGTGGTGGAACACGTATTCGCCATCCCAGCGACGCCAGACGAGGCCGGCCTGATCGGCGATGCGCCAGAGACGAAGCGGCGCGCTCATGGGAGCGATCAACGTGAATGTCGCGCAGCGACGCTCGAAGCTCCCCTCTCCCGCAAGCGGGAGAGGGGTTGGGGGTGAGGGAACGGGCATGGCGGGAGGCGTTCATCCTCCGTGGCGGCGCGAATCGCCATGCCCGTTACGCCAGTGTTTCGATGAGGATGTTGCGATTGGTGTAGATGCACAGGTCGGCGGCGATGCCCAGGGATTCACGCACGATGGCTTCGGGGGCGAGATCACTATGTTCCAAAAGCGCGCGCGCCGCCGACTGGGCATAGGCGCCGCCGCTGCCGATGGCGGCGATGCCGAATTCCGGTTCCAACACGTCGCCGGACCCGGTGATGATGAGCGAACTGCCGCGATCCGCCACCACCAACATGGCTTCCAGACGGCGCAACATGCGGTCGGTGCGCCAGTCCTTGGCCAGCTCCACGGCGCTACGCACCAGATGGCCCTGGTGCTTTTCCAGTTTGGCTTCGAACCGTTCGAACAAGGTGAAGGCGTCGGCCGTGCCGCCGGCGAATCCGGCCAGGATGCGGTCCTGGTAGAGCTTGCGCACCTTGCGGGCGCTGGATTTGATGACGATGTTGCCGAGGGTGACCTGACCATCGCCGCCGATGACCACATCCTCGCCGCGACGTACTGAAATGATGGTGGTGCCGTGAAACTGTTCCATGTTCGATGCCTGCTCCTGCTCAGATTCGGGTGCGGCTGCGAATGCCCGCGAACTGGCCGGCACCGACGAGTTTCAGCAAGGTGTTCACCATCTCGTTGCCTTCGATGAACTGGATCTTGCGCTCACCCTGCGCCAGATTGATCACGGTTTCCAGCAACAGGCCGACAGCGGCGAAATCGATGCGGGTGACCCGGGCGAGGTCGATATCGATCTGCCCGCGCCCCTCGGCGAAGCGCGCCAGTTCGCGTAACTGGATCTCGGAGCCGGGGCCGATGATCCCGGATAGATTGAATATCTGCCCCGATCCGTCCGGCGCTTCCTCGCTCATCGCCTCGCCACCCCGTCCAGGCAGGGCAAGCGGCGGCACATAGGACGGCGGAGAGAGCTCGAAAGCAACCGCGTAGCCCACGGCGGCATCCTCGAAGTCCGTCTCTTTTCCCAGTAGATGCAAGGTGGACAACCACAACAGCCAGCCGGCCTCGCCAAGACGATCACCCTGCCGCGCCGCGCCCAGGCGCACCGCGAAGCCGGGGCCGCCGATCAACTCCACCGGCTTTCGCATCCGGTCGAGTTGGACGAAGCAATCGAGCATGACTTTGGCCGTTTCTTCATCGGGAGCCGGGCACTTGCTGACTTCCAGGCGGGCAAACGGCGCGCTCCGCGCTTCCTGCATGAAGCGTTGCAGTTTCACCCGCTCGATGTTGCCGAATTTGTCGCCGAAACTCATCAGCGGCACCGGCTGCGCGGCTACTTTCAATTGGCCGCGCGGCGCCCACGTCGGCGGCGAATGTTCGAACTTCACCGCGAAATCGACCGCCGCGTCTTCGAACGGCGCCGGCTGGTTGCTCGCCTCATAGAGGTCGAACAACATGTACCAGGGCATGGGGTCGCGGTTTTCCGGGTGATCGAGCAAATAGTGATTGAGCAGGGCGGCGGCTTCACCCACCTTGCCATTGGCATAGAGCACCGCCGCCTCCTCGAATTCCGGCACCAGGCCGCCGCCGCCCTCCTCGACTTCGATACCCGACTCCTCGGACTCACCCGCGGCATTGGTCAGCGTATAGGAAGGCCCCGGCGCGAACTCGGGCTGCCCTTCCTTCAGGAAGGCCATCAGTTCTTCGGGTTTACCCTTGCGAAAAAAAGAGAACACGGGGGAGGGTTACCAAGTAAGTGGAGCGGAGAGCCGCGATAGTAGAACCAGCGTGAGGGAGCGGCAAGCCGCGAATCGGGCGCGCGCTCAGGGTACCGGGTCGTGCCCGCCATGGTGCCAGGGGTGGCAACGTGAAATCCGCCGCATGGCCATCCAGCTCCCCTTGATCGCGCCATGCCTTTCCACCGCCTCGCGCGCGTAATGCGAGCAAGTGGGCGTGAACCGGCACTGGTTGCCGATGAAGGGAGAAAGCAGCAGTTGATAGCCGCGAATCAGGCCGATGAGCAGATGTTGCGCCGGGTTCATGAGCGTGTTCCGAGGTTGTGCAGATCAACGTACATAACGGCACGCCAGGCGTTCCGCCGTGCGCAGATCGTCGGGCGTGTTCACATTGAGGAAGGAATAGGGGTCGCCTCTGAATTCCACGGTCTCCACCGAGTGCCGCTCCTGCCAGGCGCGTACCTGGCGCCCGCCCTCCCGCACGTAACAATCGAGGTCCGGGAGCAAGGAACGATGCATCAACATGACGGCATAGTGAATGCCGGTTTCATCGGCCGCCCGCACCATCGATACCTCATTGGCGAGCGCTTGCGCATGCAGATGGATGGCGAGATCAAGTGGCAGGAAGGGGGCGTCGCAAGGCACCGTGAGCAGCCATTCCTGCCGCGCGGTCCGCGCCGCCGCCAGAAGGCCGGACAGCGGCCCCAGGTTGCCGGGCAGATGATCGGCCACCACCGTGTAGCCCAGCGCCGCGTAGCTGCCCAGATTGCGGTTGGCATTCAGCAATACCTCGGCCACATTGCCTTGCAACCGCTCCGCCACCCAGGCCGCCAGAGGCCGGCGGGCAAGCTCGATCAGGCCCTTGTCCTCGCCCTTGAAGCGGCGCGCCAGGCCGCCCGCGAGGATGACGGCGGTAACGGGTACGGTGTTCGCTTGTTTCATGGCGCCCTGTAATAGAGAAGATAGCGATTCCGCTTCACGCGCGGGCGAGCCCCTTCCCACACCGGCGCGCTGTCCGTCGCCACCTCGCGACCGGCCGATACCAGCAGCCAGGGACAACCTGCGTCGCGCCTGGGGCGCAGGTGATAACGCAGCATGGTACGCATGGCCGGATCGGTTTCGATATTCAGGCAGGAATTCGCCGGCAGTTGTCGTTTCAGGTCGGCGATCAGCGGCTGATAGCCCCAGCCCGCTTCCACCCAGGGACGAAACAGCGCGATCAGCAAAGTCCATACCAGCACCATGCCGCTTGCCCAGACCAGCACGGGGCGAATCTTCGCGCGCGGGAACAGGGGAATGGCCAACAACCACAGCGCGGTGGCCGTCACCGCGAGCGCCACGCCCATTCCCGATACCGATCCCGTCCGATAAGTGGGCGTGAGACGCGCCACATGCGCCGCCAACCGGGTCGGCATCCCCCATTCCAGCGCCGCGAAATAGACCCAGAAGGCGAAGATGAAGAACGCGAAGCAGACCACGCCGAACCAATAGAAAGCC
>JAUXXW010000099.1 GCA_030684775.1 Pseudomonadota bacterium | reverse complement strand
GCCGCCATGTTGGGCACGCTTCGCTTTGCCCAACCTACGACTACTGCGTGAGTTGAAGCCCATGCTCAAGGAGAAATGATGGAAGCGCGTCTGGTCGAAATCGAAATAAAACTGAGTTACGCGGAAGACACGCTGGAAGTGCTCAACCGCACCGTGTTTCGCCAGCAGGAACAGATCGACCGGTTGCAACAACTGGTGATCCGTCTGTCCAATCAACTTCAGGACATGGCACCAGCGGAACGGCGCGATCTGGGCGAGGAACGGCCGCCGCATTATTGAGAAGCGCGGCCGGGTTTCACCGCCGCAAGCCACCGCTTCCATTACGATCCCCCTCCGCCGACAAAGGACGAAGCCATGAAAAGCGTGTTGATTCCCCTGGCCCCCGGTTTTGAAGACCTGGAGGCCGTCACCCTGAGCGACCTGTTGCGCCGCGCCGGCATCGAAGTGGTGATCGCCGGCCTGCATGTCGGGCTGATCGAAGGCAGCCGTG
Source organism: Pseudomonadota bacterium (assembly GCA_030684775.1). Lineage (GTDB taxonomy): Bacteria > Pseudomonadota > Gammaproteobacteria > Burkholderiales > Thiobacillaceae > PFJX01. The sequence goes on along the minus strand of JAUXXW010000099.1, from coordinate 18,221 downwards.
GCGTGCGCATCCAGCCGGATGTCACGCTGGATGAGGTCATGGCGCGTGATTTCGACATGATCGCGCTGCCCGGCGGCATGCCCGGCGCCGAACATCTGAAGAACGACGCGCGGGTGCAGGCCCTGTTGCGGCGCCTCGGTGGCGCCGGCAAATACACCGCCGCCATCTGCGCCGCGCCCATCGCCCTGGCCCAGGCCGGGCTGCTGGAGGGCAAGCGCGCCACCAGTTATCCCGGTTTCGTCGAGAAACTGGGCTTGCCGAATACCACCTGCCTGAATGACCCGGTGGTGGTGGATGGCAAGGTGGCTACGTCGCGCGGGCCGGGCACGGCGATGGATTTCGCGCTTACCCTGATCGAATTGCTGGTCGGCAAGCCCACACGCGACCAGGTCGAAGCCGGGCTGGTCCGGCCTTGATAACGAAGTGAACCAAGGAGAAGGCGATGTTCATCCGTGAAGTGCTCACCATCAAAGGCGACTGCGCCAATTTCGCCATCGAACCGGACGCGCTCATCAGCGAAGCGGTGAAGCGCATGGTGGAAAACGATGTCGGTTCCCTGCTGGTCATCCACGATGGCGAGCTGGTCGGTTTCCTCAGCGAACGCGACATCCTGCGCGGCCTGCAAGTGCGTGCTTGCTCGCTCACCGAGGTCAAGGTCAGCGCCTTCATGGAAAAGGAACCGGTGGTGGCCAGCCTGGACGACAGCGTGGATTACGCCCGCGACGCCATGACCAAGAGCCGCATCAGCCATCTCATCGTGATGGACGAAGGCAAGGTGGTCGGCGTGATTTCCTTCCACGACGTGGCCCGCGCCTGCCTGAAGGAAGCCAATTTCGAGAACGCGCTACTCAAGCGTTACATCAAGCACTGGCCGGAGTAACGACGCGGCGGTGACGCCGTGTCCGCCTGGCTACTTGTCGCTGATCACATCCGCGCCCTTGGGCGGGGTGAAACGGAACAGGCTGCCGCCCAGCGAGGGGTTGCGTTCCAGGTTGGAGAAACGCAGCAGCGTGGTCTGCCCGAAGTTGTCCTTCAGTTCCATCGCCTGCAGGCTGTCGCCCTTAAAGCCCAGCAACACCATTTCAAAGCTGCCTTCTTTCGATTTCGGCGCGGCTTCGACCCAGTCGAGGCCGTCCCTGTTGCCGGCGTCTTTCAGGTTGAAGCGTTTTTCGATGTCGTTCTCGCCCGCGAGCAGGGCGGCGGGGCTGTCACCGATGGCGAGATCGAGCTTGCGCACGGTGACCTGGTCGAGGTCTTCATCGTAGATCCACAGGCGTTTGCCATCGCCCACCAGGAGTTGCGCGTAGGGCTTTTGGTAGACCCAGCGAAACTTGCCCGGGCGCGAGAAGAACAGCGTGCCGCTCGACTCCTGGGTCTTGCGACCGTTGCGGTCGAACACCGTCTGGGTGAACTGGGCCTTGAGCCCCTTGGTCTGGCTGACGAAGGTGGAGAGCCGCGCCTGGGCGTCGGCGAAGGCAGCGGTGGAGAAAACGAAAAGCAGGGGGAGCAGGGACAGTAGGATGCGGTGAGGAACGAACCGCCTCAACCGAGGTTCGCCACGGTGATGCGGATCGCACCGCTCACCACTTCCTACGTCGTTGGCGAGGGTGGCCGACTGGCCAGGGAGGGGGGGGCGATGTTCAGTTGTCATTTCGGGGGGCGATCACTTCACGGTTGCCATTGGTTTGCATGGGAGAGACCAGCCCGGCGTGTTCCATCGCTTCGATGAGCCGGGCGGCTCGGTTATAGCCAATTCGGAGTTGCCGCTGCACCGAGGAAATCGAGGCGCGGCGGCTCTTGAGGACATAGGCGACGGCGTCGTCGTAGAGCAAGTCGGCTTCGGCGTTGCTTGCATCCGCGTCTTCACCTTCTGCTTCCTCGGGGTTGGCCAGGACTGCTTCGTCATATTGTGGCGGCCCAAGTTCCTTGAGCCAGGCACAAACCCGGTGTACTTCGTCGTCGGAGACGAAGGCGCCATGCACCCGGGTGGGCGCACCGTGGCCGGGCGGCAGGTAGAGCATGTCACCCTGCCCCAACAGGGATTCGGCGCCCTGCTGGTCGAGGATGGTGCGCGAGTCGATGCGGCTGGTGACCTGGAAGGCGACGCGGGTGGGGATGTTGGCCTTGATCAGGCCGGTGATGACATCCACCGAGGGGCGCTGCGTCGCCAGCACCAGATGCATGCCGGAAGCGCGCGACTTCTGCGCCAGACGGGCGATGAGTTCTTCCACCTTCTTGCCGGCCACCATCATCAGGTCGGCCAGTTCGTCGATGAGGATGACGATGTAGGGCATGGTGGAGAGGGGTTCCGGGCTTTCCGGGGTGATGGAGAAGGGATTGGTCAGCGGTTGCCCGGCCTTTGCCGCTTCCTTCACCTTCTGGTTGAGGCCGGCGATGTTGCGCACACCGAATGAGGACATCAGGCGATAGCGCTTGTCCATCTCGCCCACGCACCAGGTCAGCGCGCTGGCGGCCAGTTTCATGTCGGTCACCACCGGGGCGAGCAGGTGCGGAATGCCCTCGTAGGAGGACAGCTCCAGCATCTTCGGGTCCACCATGATCAAGCGCACTTCTTCCGGGGTGGCCTTGTAGATCAATGACAGGATCATGGCGTTGATCGCCACCGACTTGCCGGAACCGGTGGCGCCGGCCACCAGCACATGCGGCATCTTGCCCAGATCGGCGACGATGGGGTTGCCGCTGATGTCCTTGCCCATCGCCAGGGTCAGGGGCGAAGCGTTGTCGTTGTAGACCTTGGCGGAGAGTATTTCGGTCAGGCGCACCACCTGGCGCTGGGTGTTGGGCAGTTCCAGGCCCATGCAGGTCTTGCCGGGGATGGTTTCCACCACGCGGATGCTGACCAGCGACAGCGCGCGCGCCAGGTCCTTGGCCAGGTTGGTGATCTGGCTACCCTTGACGCCGGAAGCTGGCTCCACCTCGTAGCGGGTGATGACCGGGCCGGGGTAGGCGGCGAGCACTTTCACTTCCACGCCGAATTCGCGCAGCTTGCGTTCGATCAGGCGCGAAGTGGCTTCCAGGCCGGCCTGGTCGATCTGGGTGGTGGTGGCCGGGGGTTCGTCGAGCAGGCGCAGGGGCGGGCGCGGGTCGTCGTGGGGGTCGTGGAACAGGCGTTCCTGGCGTTCCGCCTGCACCCGTTCGGATTTGACGATGGCCGGGGGCGGCGCCTCGATGCGCACCGGCGGCTCCTTGACCATGCGCTTCCGTTCCTTGCTCACCACTACTTCGCGCTCGTTCAGGGCTTCCCGCCCGGCGCGGCGGTCGCGCCAGTCCTGCCAATAGATCCAGGCCCGGGAAAACACGGCCTCGATGCCCGTGCCCAGCTTTTCCGCGAGCACGATCCACGACACCCCGATGAACAGGCTCATGCCCGCCCCCCAGGCGAGCACCAGGAGCACCGTGCCGCCGTCGAAGCCGAATACGGTTTGCACCAGGCGGGCCAGGGCATCGCCGAGGGCGCCCCCCGCTCGCAGCGGCAGCTCGATATTTCCACCCTGGAAGCGCAGGGCTTCCAGCGCGCTGCTGGTCAGCAACACCAGGAAAAAACCGATCAGGGTGATGCCCAGGCCGTGGTGATGCGCATTGGCCGCCGCCTCACCGGTGTTGCCGATATTGCGATAACCCCACCAAACCAGGAACAGCGACAGCGCCACCCACCACCACGCGGAAATGCCGAACAGGTAAAGCAGCAGATCGGCCAGCCAGGCGCCGAAATGGCCGCCGCTATTCGCCACCGCCCGATCCATGCCGGTATGCGACCAGCCCGGGTCGGCTGCGTGATAGCTGAGCAGGATCATGCCCAGATAAACCGCCAGCCCGACGGCGGCCAGCCACCAGGCTTCGCGCAGTTGCCGCGTGACACGGGGCGCCAGAGGCTTACGGGGGAATTTGGGAACGGCGCAACGCCGAGAGGGCTTTCCAAGCATGGCGCGCACTATAAAGGATGCCTCTGTTTGCCTGTAGTCCCCGTTGCCGACCACACCGGGAATGTGCGGCTCAAGCACCGTAGGTTGGGCCGAAGAGAGGGGTGGAAGCATCGCGCGGTGCTGTGACTCTGGAGTCGTTTAGATGGAAACGAGCCAAGCTGAACCGGTAAAGCCGGACCATGAACTACATGAGGCGGATTTCGCCGACATGCACCTCAAGGTGGGGGAGCATCTGATCGTGCAGCCACCGGCCGGGTCTGAGGCGGAGCCTTTTACTGTCAGTTTCATCGGTGCTTTCGGCCGCATGAGTTTTCTCACTTCCTTGCCGGTTGTCGGAGACAAGGGGATGTGGATCACCCTCGGCAGCCGTTTCACCTTCCGGGTCGTCCACGGCATGTACGCCTATGCCTTTACCGCGCAATGCCTGCGCGCTCGCTCGCGGCCCTTTCCCTATGCACATTTCGCGATACCCGAATGCGTGAAGTACCGCCAGATCCGACTATCGTATCGATTGGAAACCCGCCTGCCGGTAGAAGTCACGCGCGCCAACGGCACCCGCACCCTGGCGATCCTGCGCGATATCAGCGAGCTCGGCGCCAAACTGGAACTGACCGGGATGCTCGACGATGTGGGGGCGGAGATCACCCTGTCCATCCCCATCCTGCTTCCCGGCACCGCCAATTCCATCGACGTGAGCGCCGCCATACGCAACCGCAGCGACCTGGATCGCTCGATCGCCTCCGGGCATTTCCACTACGGCGTCAGCTTTGCCCCGCTCGCAGCCGAAGACGGGCATCTGCTGCAACGCTTCATCGAGCATTTGCTGGTCGAGCAACTGGCCTGATTCCGCTTGTCCCGGATTGTCCAATCCGGGCGCGCCGGGCGACCACGGGTTCGTCGCCATCGACACCGTGGACTTGAACCTGAAAACCGGCTTTGCCAACGCCAGACCAATGCGGGTAAGGTTCTTTTTCGCCTCCCTCCTTCTCGCGACTGCTTGAGACCGCGCCAGTCCGGCGCTACCCATACATGCCCTCCGATTTCGACTCTCCTCCCCGCCCGGTGACGTTGGCCGGATTCATCGGCGTGGCGCTGTTCGCGGTTTACATCGTGTTCGCGCGCCTGAAATCCGGTGAGGACTGGGTGCCGATCCTGGATAGCGCCAATCTGGTCATCCACGAAGCCGGCCATCCCCTCGTCGGCCTGTTGAGCGGGCGCCTGATGGTTTACGGCGGCACCTTGTTCCAGTTGCTGTTTCCCGCCCTGGTCGCCTGGCATTTCCGGCGCCGGGGAGAAGCGGTGGGGCTGGCGTTCGGCTTGGTCTGGCTGGGCGAGAGTCTGCTCAACGTGGCCCGTTACATGGCCGACGCGCGCGCCCAACTGCTGCCCCTGGTGGGCGGTGGAAAACACGACTGGACCGAGATTTTTTCCCGCTGGGGCGTGCTCGACGCGGATGCCCGCATCGCCGGATTCACCGCCTTCCTGGGCTGGGGCTTGATGTTGGCGGCGCTGGCCTGGCTGTTCAAAACCTGGCTGGAGGACTCGCGGCCGGGGTGATGCACGGGCGGCGGCGCAATAGCCGTGGCGCGGTTCGATGCTCATGGGAGCGTATTCGCAATGTTGGGCACGCTTCGCTTTGCCCAACCTACGCCTACTAAATCCCCCTCATTCCCCCTTTGAAAAAGGGGGAGGCCACGCTCCCAACCGCTACACCCATAATGCCGACCTGGATAAAGGCACGGGAAAGGTCGCTACATGCACGCACTCAGGCAGTTTTTGCTGGGACTTCGTCCCTATCTGGTTACCGAGTCCACCCCCCTCAGTGTCGGGGAACGACTGCGCTCCACGCTTGCCGCGTTCGTCGCCGTGCTGGTGGTGGGTTATATCAGCAGCCGCTTCCTGGAAGGGGCCGGCCTGCTGGTTCTGGTGGCCTCGATGGGGGCTTCGGCCATCCTTTTGTTCGTCACTCCGAACAGCCCGTTGGCGCAGCCCTGGCCGCTGGTGGGCGGCCACCTGATCGCGGCTTTCGTGGGGGTGGCCTGCGCGCGGCTGATCCCGGATCTCTGGGTGGCCTCGGCGGTGGCCGTATCGCTGACGATCCTTTGCATGCATTTCAGCCATAGCCTGCACCCGCCCGGCGGTGCGGTGGCGCTGGTGGCCGTGCTGGGCGGCGACGCCGTTCACGCGGAGGGCTACCGCTTCATGCTGGAGCCGGTGGGGCTGAACGTACTGTTGCTGTTGCTGATGGCCCTGGTCATCAACAACCTGATGCCCGGACATCGCTACCCCGCCCGCCCGAATACCCGGAAAGACCACCGGCATCGCCACAACGACCCGACGCCGCTCGACCGCCTCGGGCTGGATCGAACCGACCTGCGCAATGCCCTGCGCGATCTCGACACCTATCTGGACATCAGCGAGGCGGATCTCGACCGGGTCTACAGCCAAGCGGGCATCCACGCCTTTCGCCGCAAGATGGGCAACATCACCTGCGCCGACATCATGTCGCGCGACCTGTCTACGGCGGAATACGGCACCGAACTGGAGGAAGCCTGGGCTCGGCTGCGTTACCACAAGGTCAAGGCGATTCCGGTGATCGACCCGTTTCGCCGCGTGATCGGCGTCATCACCCTGGTGGATTTCATCAAGCGCGCCAACCTGAAAACCTACGAAACCTTCGAGGACAAGCTGATTCGCTTCATCCGCCGCACGCCTGGCGTCGCCTCGGAAAAGCCCGAGGTGGTCGGCCAGATCATGGCCACGCCGGTAGTGACCGCGCGTGAGGACATGCACATCGTCGAACTGGTGCCGATGCTCTCGGACAAGGGCCTGCACCATATTCCGGTGGTCGATGGCGATGCCCGCCTGGTCGGCATGGTGACCCAGTCCGACCTGATCGCCGCCTTGTATACCGGCGAAGCCATGAAGTAGCGGGGCGATGCGGCACGCCACCCGCTGCCCGATCAGGCGTCATTTTCCGAACAGTCCTTTCAACTCTTTCCAGGTGTTCTTGAGGGTATCGACCTGTTCCAGCAGGGGAATGGCCTCGGGGGGAAGCGCGCTGTTCGTGGGTCGCGGCGGATTGGTGTTCTGGTCGCGGCCGCTTTCGCGGGTGATGACCCAGTTCCAACTGCCGCCGCCGCCCTGGTCGAAGGTGCCGCGTACTTCGTTGCCGGAGAGGGTGCCGCTGTAGCGCTGGCTGGGGCCGGGGCGCAGGAAGCGCAGGGTGCGGCCGTCGAAGGTGAGGTTGCGCAGGTCTTCCCATACCCGGTGCGCGTCGAACCAGACACGGCCACCGAGGTTGCCGCCGGATTCGTTCAACTCCAGTTTTCCGGTGTAGCCGTTGGCGTTGATGCTCCAGGTGCCGGCCAGGGAGCCGATGTCGGCCGAGGGTGGGGTGGCGGTGTTGAGTTCCCAGTCGCGGAAGGTGGCCGAGATCGGGTCGTTCGTGCCGTTGTTCTGCAGCACGAATTGCAGCCGGGTCAGGGCGGCCCTGCGTGGTGCGGACCAGATGGCGCGGCCGTCGCAGTAGCCGGTGACGGTTTCTCCCCGGCGTTCCATGCGCAGTGTGCCGGAACGGCCGCAGGGCGCGTCACCTTGCAGGCCGGGCGCCCAGATGTGGCTGCCGCCGCCTTCACGGTCGCGCACGACGAAGAAGATGGCGCCGTCGGCGAAGCTGGCCTGCAGTTCGATCTGGTTGAGGCCGCCTTCGATGCGCGCGTCGCCGAAGCTGACCTGGGCGGTGAAATCGCCGGTCACCGGGAGGCCGCGACTCAGGCGCAGGCCGGCGTGTTGCAGGCCGCCGGGGTTGTTGCCCTGGCGCGCGATCCTGACCTGGCCGTTGCCTTGTTCCAGGCGATACATGCCGGGCCGGGTTTCCACCACTTCCCAGTCGCCGTAGCCGGCGGCCGCGCCGCCGATACGTTCGCCGCTCCAGTTGGCGCCACCCGCCGGCGGCGGTTTGTCGCAGTAGCTCCAGACCCCGACAAACTTGCTGTCGTCGAAAGTCCAGCGGATGCGGCCCCAATGGTGGCGGCCGTTCTTTGCGGTGGCGCAGCGTTCGCTGGAGCCGTTTTCGATCCAGTAACCCTCCAGGACGTTGCCGTTCATCGTGCCGACGATCTCGCCGCCGTCGCTGCTGTAGTGGCCGCTGACCCGGTTGTCGGACTGGTTAAGCGTCAGTTCGCCTTCGCTGGTCTTCCACTTGCCGGCTATCTGTCCCGTTGCATTGGACGCTGCGCTCGGACTTGCCGCTTCCTGTATCTCGGCGGACCAGGGGTAGACCCCGCTGCCGCCTTGCTGGGTGAAGCTGCCCTTGAGTTCATTGCCCGAGAGGGTGCCGGTGTAGCCCTGGTCGAGACCGGAGATGGGCCGGGTGAAGGTAAGGGTGCGACCGTCGAAACGCACGTCGCGGAGTGTTTCCCATCGGCCGTGGGTGTCGTACCAGACCCGTCCGGAAAGCTGCCCGCCTTGCTGGTTGATTTCCAACTTGCCACGGTAGCCGTTGCCGTTGATGGCCCACGTTCCGGCCACGCCCTGGCTGGGTTTGGCGGCTTGCTCGCGCAGCATCTGCCGGGCGAAATCGACATTGCCCTTGAGTACCTTGTCGTTGGCGGGGTTGTGCTCCCGTTGCAGCGCGGCTTCGGCGTTTTCCAGCATGGCCTGCCAGTCCCGCGCCTTGAAGGTGCGGGTGTGCGTGGCTTCAACCTCGCGCATGAAGCGGTTGTATTCCGCGATGCCGGCGTTGAAGTCGTCCGTGACCCGTTGCGACAGCGGATTGGCCATGCCGCCAGTCATTTCAAATTGCAGGTCCTGCATCTGCAGCATGGTTTTCTGCGCGGTCCAGAGTTTCTTGTCGGCCATCTGGGCGTCGAATTCGCGCGCCTTGGCCTCCACTTGTGGCCAGACCTGGGCGAATCGCCTGGCCTTGTCGAGCCTGTCCGCTGTGTCCTTGTCGGCGGGGTCGAGTTCATGGGCGGCTTCCAGCTTGGGCACGGCTTCGGCGAAATCGCGGTCGTAGACGTTGCGCCAGCCGGCGGTTTTGGCCGCGCTTGCGACTTTGGCGCCGGCGGCGCGCGCGGCGGCCGGGTCGAGTTTGTTGCCTTGCCGCACCGTGTCGATGGCGCCGGGCAGATTGCCCTGTTGCAACTGCTGGATCGCCTGATCGCCCAGACGGGTGGCTTCGGCCTGGTCGCGGTCGGCCTGATTGGCTTGCACTTCCAGGGTCAGGCTGGCGTTGCCGCTCTTGCCCTTGCTGTCACGCACGGTGAGGTTGACCGTGTGGCTGCCCGCTTTGTCTGGCGTGGCGGTCGCCCGCGCGCCCTGGCCGACGGCGCCTTGCCAGGTGTAGCTATAGGGCGCTATGCCGCCGTTGACCTCGGCACTGATGCTGACGCTCTGGCCGCGTTCCAGCGTGGTCTTGCCCGGGGTGAGCGTGGGCGTGGGGTGGGTTGGCGTGGGCGGGCTGTCGCGTATTTCGATCACGCTCAGGCTGACTTCGCCGCTGCCGAGCAGGGCGCCTTCGCCATTGCGCGCTTCCACATGGGCGCTGATGCCGCCGGCAGACGAGCGCGAGACGGTGGGAGTCTGCGAGATGGGGTTGGAGATCGAGGTGTCCTCGTTCACGGTCCAGTTCCAGCGCACACCTCCTGGCGCATCACCCCCCTGGATTTCCGCGCGTAACGGGATGCGCTCATGGGTGGCGTAGGCGCCTTTCGGCACCGGCACCAGACCGCCTTTCTTGGCATCCCACATCATCGGCCGCATGCCGGCTTCCTCGGCCCAGGCTTTCACCTGATAGGCCTGGCCGGTGTAGGTGGCGTCCACCGTGCCGATTTCGTCGCCGTGGTAAGGCACCCGCGCCAGGGCTTTCAGCACCAGGGTGCCGGCGTTTTTGACCGTGAAGCCGATCGTGCCGGCGTTGTCCGCGTATTCCATGCGGTTGGATGAAGCGGGGTCGAACCAGCGGTAGTCGATGAGTTTCGCGGGGACATCCGGCTTGGCGGTAATGGTGGCGCGCACCTCCTGGCCGATGCGGCCCTGGCCCTCCGGCGGCGTGAAGGCCACGTTGAATTGCGGCGGAATGACGGTGACGGTTTGCCGGTCGCATTCACCCACCGTATGCCACGCGCCTTCTTCGAGTTTTTGCGCCTCGCACCAGATGTCGATCTGCCCCATGCGTTCGTAGGTGACGGTGGTCTCTCCGTTGTCGCTGGTGGCCGGATCGAACGTCAACCCCGGGGAGGATTGCCACAACACCCGGTATTGCCCTTGGGTCGGGGCGTCGGCTTTTCCGGCAGTTGAAGTCGCGGCGGGCTTGTTGCTCGGCTGCGGTTTGTCCGGGCATGTGCCGCATGTCTGGCCATGGTATTTCCTGCATGTCACTTTGTGCGTCTGGGACGCGTTGCAGTGATGGGACTCGGGTTTCCATTCCTTGGGCGGGCAGATGCAACTGCAGCCGCGCGTGGAGCAGAGCCATCGGCAGGTGGCGCCGGGAGTGCAGGTGGCGCTGGTGTCGCTCGAAGCGGTCGCGGCGGTCGATGCGGTCTGTTTTTCGGCTTTGGGGGGTTCCAGGCCGGGCAACCCCGTTGCGTTCAGGCGGGCCTCGCCGCCGTAGAAAACCTGATCCTTGGCTCCGGCCAGGGCGATTTTCAAGGGCGAGACCCTGATCGTGGCGCTGGCCTCGCCGACTTTGTCCTCGGCGTCGCGCACCGTGACGCTCACCGTCCATTCGCCGGCCCAGCGCGGGGTGACGCTGACTCGCGTTCCGCTGCCACCACTCGACCAGGCAAAGCGGTACGGTGCCTTGCCGCCGCTGGCGCTGGCGTTGAGGGTGACCGACTTGCCGAAGGGCAGGCTGGCGCTGGGCGCCGCTACCGTAACCTTGATGGCGGAGTCCGCATCCTTCTTGCCGGTGGGCAGATCCACGTTGGCGCAACCCAGGGTGTACTTCAGGCGCGGGGTAACCGGTTTCGGGTAGGGGAAGGGCAGCTTGTGCTTCTCGGCGAGCTTTTCCACCGCCTCGAACCAGGCGCGGTAGCCGCCGTAGCCGGCGCTATGCAGGGTGTGGGTGGCATCCGGCAATTCCTGTTTCGCAATCCGGATGCGCTTCATTTCATCCCAATGCTGGCCGGGCCAGGTGCCGACACAGCTTTCCTCGAACTTGCGGCCTTCGCTCTGGCAGCGCTCGGTGCGTTTCTTCGTATCCAGGGTGGAACCGCTGCTGTCCCAGCAGCGGCTTTCCACTTCCGCGCGCTTCCTTTCCACTTCGCGAGTGAGCTTGTCCCAGACGCTGGAGTCGATGTTGTCGAGGGCGTCGATATACGGCCGCCAGGCCAGCGCCCAGTCGATGCGCTCGTCCTTGAGGGTTTTCAGGGCTTCGCCAAGCGCGTCGATGTTGGCTTGCCAGGCGACCACGTTCTGCATCTTGAGGTCACTCTTCTTCTCGGCATCCAGCCGGTCGGCGAGGATTTTCCAGTCGCGCGCCTTGAGGGCGTCGGCGATGAATTGGGCGAGGTTGCCGTCTCCTTTTACGTCGCTGGGCGTCAGGCTGATCGTGAGGCTGGGTGTGGGGTTCAGGTTGCGGCCGAGAAGGACGTCCTTGCCGGCGTCTTCATAGCCGGGTGCCTGGATGGTCAGCCGGTAGCGGCCGCTGGGCACGCCGAACACGAGGATGTTGCCGCTGGCCTTGCCAGTACCGGGTTTGCCCAGGATGTCCGTGGGCTGGAGGTCGCCGGAGGCGGCGCCGATCGGCTTCTTGCCGTCCAGCGCGTCGAGCACGGTGACGCTGAGTTGCACCGGCGCCTGTTTTTCCAGCCAGGCCTTGTATTCGTCGAGGATGGCGTTGCGTGCTTTGCCGTGGTCGATGGCGCGGTCCAGCAGCGAGATTTTCTGGCGCGCGACGCCGGCGTCCTTGTACGGCTTCATCCAGAGTTCGCGCGGGAACACGCGCTCCAGGTATTCCCGGTCCTCGGCGTCCAGCGGGAGCTTGGGCAGATATTCCTTCTTGATGGCGAGCAGGGCGTCGCTGCTCGCGGTCAGCGAGGCGCCGACGTGCTTCACCCAGGCATCACTGGCCTCCTTGTCGGCGGCGGCGCGGCCGGACAGGAACAGATCGCTGGTGAGATAACGGGTGGCGCCATCGTTTTGCGCGGAAGCGGGCAGCGTGGCGAGCAGCGAGTCGCGCGCTTTCACGATGCCCTGGTAGGTGTCGAGATACTTCTTCACCACCTGTGCGGCGCGCGTGGTTTCGCTTTCCGTGGGCGCCTGGCCCTGGATGTTGCGCTTGGCTTCCCACAGCCAGTTCATCAGGGCTTTCAGGTTGTTGGTGTCCACTTCGGCATCGAGGGCGCGCAGCATGGCGTCCTCGATTTCCAGGTTGGCGGCGGCGCGGCGCAGTTCCAGGAACAGGTCCGGCAACATGCCGGCGCCCAGGGCCTGATCGGCCTGCTTGCGGTCTTCCAGGCGTTTGATCAGGTTGGTGATGAAGCCCAGCTTCACTTCTTCCCAGCGCACCAGGCCTTTTTCGGTCAGGCGCTCCATCAGCTTCGGGCCGACGTTGGGGTTGTTCATCATTTCTTCGATCAAGGCCAGGCCGGGGTCGCTGTCGGCGATGGTTTTTTGCAGGACGGTATCCACTTCCATCCAGTTGCTGAGGCCCTGGAATTCCCGTTTGTAGGCGGCCCAATCGAGCCGGCCTTTGCCGATCTGTGCGCGCAGGGCGTCCACCTGGGTTTTCTGCATGGCGGCGAACTGCGTCAGGTCGATGGGGATGCCCCGGTGTTTGACCGAAACCAGGCGATACACGCCCACCTTGGCTTGGTCGTGCTGTTCCATCTCGATCAGCTTGAAGGTGGCGCTGTCGTAGAGGGAATCCACGAACAGGGAGAGTTGTTCGTTCCAGTAGGTCGCCCTGGTCTGGGTGCCGATGGCGGTGCCCAGGCCCCAGGCGGCTTCCGGCAGGGCGAGCGGGGGAATCAGAGTGGTGACCACGTCCCAGCCGGCGCGGTAGGTGTTGCCCATGACATAGCCTTCCACCGCGGAGCCGAGCGGGATGCGGCGGCGGAATATCTCGGTGGCGAAGCCGCCCCAGCCTTCCTGGTCGAAAGCGTCGCGGTAGGACTTCATTTCATCCGCGAGGCCGTAGACCATCATGAATTTCATGCCCTGGCGGCCGGCGGCGGTGGCTTGCAGTTTCTGGTTGAGGTACTGGTTGGTGGCCTTGACGCCGAGGGCGACCTGACTCTTCAACGCGGTGAGTTGCCGCAGCACGCCGGGTTTGTTCCTGGGGTCGAGGGCGGCCTGGCGGATGAGGTTCATCTCCACTTCGAAGTCGTGGAATCCGGTTTCGCCCCGGATCGACCCGAGCAGGCCGTCGTCGATGAAATCGAGCATCTGATTGGTTTTTTCGACACCGGACATGGCGATTTCCGGGCTGCGGATGAGGGCGTCCAGGCTGCGTTCCATGATGTAGGCGGCGGTCATCTGGCGGCGCGTCTCGCTGCCGTGCCGGCCTTCGGCCTTGAGCAGTTCCTCGACGAACTTCTTGTCCTTGAGTTCGTCCGCGCTCAGTACCTTGGTGCCGAAGCGGCCGGACATCACGTTGATAAGCCGATTCACCTTGGCGTTGTTGTCGATCACCACCTTGGGCACGTCGACATCCTTGAAGGCTTTCACCTCGGCTTCCACCATGTCGACCAGCCCGGCCATGTCCTTTCTCAGTTTGGCGACGTCCTCTTCAACATTGTCGCCGCGCCGTTTGCGCTCGGTGAGTTCGGCCAGGCGGGTTTCCATTTCCGTGGTGCGGGTGTTCGAGCCCTGTTCCACGGTCTTCCACATGGCCTCGGTGGCCTTCTTGTGGAAGGCGGCGATCTGGCCGGCATCGAGCGACAGCACCAGCTTTTGCGTACCCTCGTCGAACACCACCTTCGGCGCGCTGCCGAGATACTCGGAAATGCGCTGGACCATGCTTTCCCGGATGGCCGCCGACTGCGGCTTGGTGTTGGCCCAGGCGGTGATGTCGGCGGCGAATCTGGCGAGATCGGTGTCGGCCGGCTGGCCGCCGGACGCGGCCAGCGATTTATAACTGCGGTCCAGGTATTTCGCGGCTTTCACCACCGCGTTGCTCATGTCGTAGATGCCGGTCTTGACGATGTCATGGCCGAAATGACGCACCATTTCCATCGACAGGCCGGGTTCGGTGTCGACCGCCGGCTTGGGCGGTTCCTTGCCGAAGGTTTCCGCCATCGCCCGTTCCATCGAGAGGCCCAGGGTCACGTCCTCGAACCCGATCTTTCGCTTCGCGCCGGTGCTCATGTCCACCAACTGGTTGATTTTCATCTGCTCTTCGGCGAAGGCCATGCCGTGGCGGCCGATGTAGACCTCCAGGCCGGCCTTCCCGTGCGCGGTGGCGACTGCATCGAGCGCGATGGGGTCGAGCCCGGTGCGCCGCTTGATGACTTCCGCGTAGGCGTCTTTCATCGCCTGGGCCAGTTCCACGTCGTTGCAGACGAAGCTGAAGTCGATGTCGCCGGTGAGGGTGAGGGCGCTCAATTCCTGGGTGGCCCATTTGCCGACGTGGGAAATGAGCATCGAGTAACCGTCCCTGGGCATCCGGCCGGCTTCGACGAAGCGCTTCACCACCTCGTCGATGGCCGCCAGGGTTTCCTTGCGGCGCCAGGAAAGCAGGTTCATCTCCACGGCCGTGCCGCCGCCGGCGAAGGTGGGGCCGAGCACATCGCGAGCGAAGGCGGGGTTGCCGTCCACCAGTTTCGAGCGCACCTCGATCACGTCGAACAGGGTGGCGGGAATCTTGGCCAGGTCGGCGTAGAACTCATACGCCATGCGGTCGCCGCTGTTCACCTCGGCCAGCATGCGCACGATGCGCGCGCGCGTATCGGGGAAACCCAGCACCTTGGCCATGCCCTCGATCTTGGTGTGCCAGCCGCCCTTGGGGTCTTTCTTTTCGGGCGCGTCCAGCACCTGGATATTCAGGCTGTAGCTGCTCCCCAGTACCTTGGCGGTGATGTTTGCCCGGCCGGGTTTGAGCGCGGTGACGCCGGCTTCCTTGTTGCTCGTGGTGTCGAAGCGGACGATGCCGTCCGGGTCGTCGTGCCAGCGTGTCTTGAACCAGCCGGAGACGCCCTCCAGATGTATCGCGGTGCTTTCGCCCACCGCAATCTCCGTTTTGTCGGCGCGCAAGCCCTCACCGGCGAGCACTGGCTGAGGAAAAAACACGGCAGGCAGAAGTGCCAGCGACAGGGTGCTCAGAAAGCGAGCGAAGGAGGCGGGGCCAGGCATGATGATCTCCAGGCGGAGCGTGTTATTCGGGACATGCTTGTCCCATTCTATAAACGCAATGGGGCTTGGCAAGACGGTCCCACGCGCCCTGATTCGCTTTCATATCGCAGCGCACAAAACGCGGGCTTACTTTCTATAATCCCCGCGCATCAACCTCTTCCGGGTATTCGCCATGCTGATCGAACTGAAAACGCCTGAAATGTCCGAGTCCGTGCAGAGCGGTTCCCTTTTGGTCTGGCGCAAGCAGGCGGGCGAACGGGTGCGGCGCGATGAAACCCTGACCGAACTGGAAACCGACAAGGTGATCCTGGAAGTGGCCGCTCCGGCCGACGGCGTGCTGGTGGAGATTCGTGTGCCGGTCGGCGGCGAGGTGAAATCGGGTGAAGTCCTGGCGGTGATCGATACGGAGGCCGGCGCGGCGGACAGCCAGCCCACAGCGGCGGCTCGTGTCGAAGCGCCACAACCCGTGCCCCAGGCCACGGCGCAACCCGCTGTTCCGCCCGCCCCGGAAAAACCCGCCGCCGTGCTGCCTCCCTCCCAGCGCCGCGAACTCGGCCGCCAAGACGCGGAGCCGCTGCCGCCGGCACAAACCACCGCGCCCGCCGTGCCGGCCACCATCCCCGAAAAACGCCCGCCGTGCCCGCCCTGTGCCGATTCTCCGGAACGCAACGACCGCCATGTGCGGATGAGCCGCCTGCGCCGGCGCATCGCGGAACGCCTGAAGGAAGCCCAGAACACGGCCGCCATATTGACCACGTTCAACGAGATCGACATGCGGCCGGTGATGGAACTGCGCGCGCGTTACCAGGAACGCTTCCAGAAGGAACACGGGGTCAAACTGGGTTACATGTCGTTCTTCACCAAGGCGGCGTGCCAGGCGCTCAAGGCCTATCCCCTGGTCAATGCCAGCGTGGACGGGAACGACATCGTCTACCACGACTATTTCGACATCGGGGTCGCGGTCAGTTCGGAACGCGGCCTGGTGGTACCCATCCTGCGCGACGCCGACCGCATGTCGTTCTCGGCGGTGGAAAAACAGATCGCCGACTTCGGCCGTCGCGCCAACAGCCTGGAACTCACCCTGGAGGAAATGGAAGGCGGCACCTTCACCATCTCCAACGGCGGCGTGTTCGGCTCCCTGCTCTCGACGCCCATCCTCAACCCGCCGCAATCCGGCGTCCTCGGCCTGCACAAGATCCAGGATCGCCCCATCGCCGAAAACGGCCAGGTGGTCATCCGCCCGATGATGTATGTGGCGCTTTCGTATGACCACCGCATCGTCGACGGCCGTGAAGCGGTGAGTTTCCTGCGTTCGCTGAAAGACGCACTGGAGGACCCGGCGCGCTTGCTGCTGGAGCTGTAAGACGAGTTGCCTGCCCGGCGAAATCGCCCGGATAGCCGCTTCCGATTCGCAAGCTGCCCCAGTGATCGTAGGTTGGGCAAAGCGAAGCGTGCCCAACATGCAACGGTATCTATTGGGCAGCGGTGTCGTTGGCGCTTCAGCGCTTGCGCATCCGGCGCCCCCCTTGCGGGGGCACGCGCGGCGACGCCCAGCCTACGCGTTCATCGACGACCAAAGTCAGACCGGTTGCCGGCCCGTTAAATCATCTGGATAGCCGCTTGTTCGAGTCAGGCCCCAGGCCTACCATGGCCTCGGTTTTCACCGAACAAAAAGGAGTTGTCATGAAGCTCTCCGTCGTGTTGTCCGCTCTGTCCCTGGCGCTTGTCTCTTTTACCGCGCAAGCCGCCGAACCCCTCGTCATCAAGTTTTCCCATGTGGTCGCGCCAGACACTCCGAAGGGCCGCGCCGCCGACTATTTCAAGAAGCTTGCGGAAGAACGTAGCAAGGGCCGTGTCAAGGTCGAGGTCTATCCGAACAGCCAGCTCTACAAAGACCGTGAAGAAATGGAAGCCCTCCAGATCGGCGCGGTGCAGATGCTGGCACCCTCGTTGGCGAAGTTTGGGCCACTCGGCGTGCGCTCCTTCGAGCTGTTCGATCTGCCCTACATCTTCCCCAACAAGGAATCCCTCTACCGGGTGATGGATGGCGACATCGGCAAGAAACTATTCAACCTGCTCGATGCCAAGGGCATCACCGGCCTCGCATTCTGGGACAACGGCTTCAAGCAGATGAGCGCGAACAAGCCGCTGCACACGTTGGATGATTTCAAGGGGCTGAAACTGCGCATCCAGTCTTCCAAGGTGCTGGAAGCGCAGATGAAGGCGCTGGGCGCCAACCCACAGGTCATGGCCTTCTCCGAGGTGTATTCGGCCTTGCAGCAGGGTGTGGTGGACGGTACCGAGAATCCCATGTCCAACCTCTACACCCAGAAGATGCATGAGGTGCAGAAGCATCTGACGATTTCCGACCACGGCTATCTGGGCTACGCGGTCATCGTCAACAAGAAGTTCTGGGACGACCTGCCGGCCGATCTGCGCGACGTGCTGGACAAGGCCATGCGGGACACCACCGTATTCGAGCGGAAGATCGCCCAGGAAGAAAACGACACGGCCCTGGCCAAGGTGAAGGCGGCCGGCACCACTCAGGTCTATGTGTTGCCCTACAAGGATCGCGTGGTCTGGCAACAGGCGCTGCTGCCGGTGCACAAGGAATTCGAGGAGAAAATCGGCCGCGACATGATCCAGGCCGCTTATCGGGCCGCCGCCGAGGTGGAACAGGAAAGAGCCGCCCAGGCCACGGCACCCGCCAGGAAAGACAAGCCCGGCCCGGTGAAGGCGGACAAGGCCAGGAAGAACTAAGTAGGCGCTGAATAAATACAGCGTCGTCATTCCGGCGAAAGCCGGAATCCAGTGAAATCAACAACCTGGACCCTGGCTTTCGCCGGGGTGACGAGATAATCAGCGCCGTAGGTTGGGCAAAGCGAAGCGTGCCCAACAACGCGGCGGTTCGTTGGGCACGCTTCGCTTTGCCCAACCTACGTCACTTCATTTGTCCCACCCCGGCGCAAGCCGGGGTTT
>JAUXXW010000093.1 GCA_030684775.1 Pseudomonadota bacterium | reverse complement strand
CTTCGCTTTGCCCAACCTACGTCACTTCATTTGTCCCACCCCGGCGCAAGCCGGGGTTTCTTTCCCAACTCAGCGGGGGAAGTGCCATGTTTCACCGCATGCTGGACCGAATGGAGGAGTGGCTGATCCTCTCCTTCATGGCCGCCGCCACCCTGGTCACCTTCGTTTCCGTGGCGATGCGCTATCTCATGGGTACGGGCTTTACCTGGGCCACGGAACTCACCATTTACCTGTTCATCTGGATGGCCAAGTTCGGCGCCGCCTATGGCGTGCGTACCGGCATCCACGTCGGGGTGGACTATGTGGTGAACAAGCTGGAGGGCGCGAAGCGGCGCTATCTGGTCACCACCGGCATCACCCTGGGCATCATCTTCACCGCGGTCATCGCTTTCTTCGGTGCCCGTTGGGTGGTCTTCATTCACGGCACCGGGCAGATTTCGCCCGACCTGGAATGGCCGATGTGGATCATCTATCTGGCGATTCCCTTCGGTTCCGGCCTGATGTGCTTCCGCTTCATCCAGTCTCTGACCAAATTCCTGCGCAGCGGTGAAACCATGTCGGCCGGCCCGGTCGCCGACCTGCGCGAGGGTGCCCTGAAGGAGGACGCGAAATGACCGCCGCCCTCATCATGGGCATCCTCGCCCTCATGCTCATCACCGGCACGCCCATCTCCATCGCCCTGGGCATGACCGTGTTGGTGTTCATGCTGTTCTTCTCGTCGTTCGACATGATGACGGTGAACATCATCTCGCAGCGCCTGTTCACCGGCCTGGAGAGCTTCGCCATCATGGCCGTGCCGTTCTTCGTGCTGGCCGGCACCTTCCTCACCGACGGCGGCGTGGCCAAACGCATCATCAAGTTCGCCATCAATCTGGTCGGCTGGATGCCCGGCGGCCTGGCGATGGCTTCCGTCGTCGCCTGCGCCTTTTTCGCCACGCTGTCCGGTTCCAGCCCCGCGACCGTGATGGCCATCGGTTCGCTGATGCTGCCGGCGATGATCCAGCAAGGCTATCCCAAGGGCTTTTCCACCGGCGTGATCGCCTGTTCCGGCTCGCTGGGCATCCTGATCCCGCCTTCAATCGTCATGATTATCTACGCCGTGGCCACCTCGGAATCGGCTGGCAAGATGTTCGTCGCCGGCATCGTGCCGGGCGCTTTGCTGGGCTTGTTGCTGATGGGGGTGACCTTCGTCTACGCGAAGAAACACAACTTCCCCACCATCGCGCGCGCCAGTTTCAAGGAAGTCGTGAAGTCCTTCCTCGACGCCTTCTGGGGCCTGATGCTGGTGGTCATCGTCATGGGCGGCATCTACGGCGGCATCTTCACCCCCACCGAGGCGGCGGCGGTGTCGGCCGTCTACGCCTTCGTCTGCGCCACCTTCATTTACCGCAGCCTGGCCTTCCGCGACATCGGCCGGGTGCTGCTGCACGCGGCCAACACCTCATCCATGTTGCTGTACATCATCACCAACGCCATCCTGTTCAACTTCCTGCTTACCTCGGAACAGATTCCGCAAGACCTGGCCGCCTGGGTCATCGAGCAGAATCTGGAGGCCTGGCAGTTCCTGTTGTTCGTCAACTTCGTGCTGCTGATCGCCGGGCAGTTCATGGAACCCAGTTCCATCATCCTCATCCTCGCGCCGCTGTTCCTGCCCATCGCCAAGGCGCTGGGCATCGACCCCATACACCTGGGCATCATCATGACCGTGAACATGGAGATCGGCATGATTACGCCGCCGGTGGGGCTCAATCTCTATGTCGCCAGCCATCTTTCGCACATGGGGCTGACCGAAGTCTCCAAGGCCGCCCTGCCATTCGTGGCGACGATGCTGGTGTATCTGGCCCTGATTACCTATGTGCCGGAGATTTCGCTGTTCCTGGTGGACATCATGTACCCGCCCAACCCGGCGGTTTCCGTCTCGCCGGCACAGGTCTTTGATTGAGGCGTTATCCGGTTGTCTGCCGAACAGATAGCGCCGTAGGTTGGGCAAAGCGAAGCGTGCCCAACGAACCGCCGCGAAGGTGCGCGCGGCACCCCCCACGTAATCAACCCGGAAATGCCTCGATCGGCATGGGTCTGCCGAACAGATAGCGCCGTAGGTTGGGCAAAGCGAAGCGTGCCCAACGAACCGCCTCGAAGGTGCGCGCGGCGCCCCCCACGCAATCAACCCGGAAATGCCTCGATTGGCATGGGTCGGCCGAACAGATAGCGCCGTAGGTTGGGCAAAGCGAAGCGTGCCCAACGAACCGCCGCGAAGGTGCGCGCGGCGCCCCCCACGCAATCAACCCGGAAATGCCTCGATCGGCATGGGTCGGCCGAACAGGTAGCGCCGTAGGTTGGGCAAAGCGAAGCGTGCCCAACGAACCGCCGCGAAGGTGCGCGCGGCGCCCCCCACGCAATCAACCCGGAAATGCCTCGATTGGCATGGGTCTGCCGAACAGATAACCCTGGAAGTTGGCGCAGCCGTGGCTGACCAGGAAATCCCGCTGTTGCGGGGTCTCCACACCCTCGGCGATGACCGGCAAGCCCAGACTCGCACCGAGGGCGATGATGGCGCGGGCGATGGCCGCGTCGTTGGGTTGGCTGAGCACATCCTGGATGAAGGAGCGGTCGATCTTGAGTTGATCCAGCGGTAGCCGCTTCAGGTAGGTCAGCGAGGAATAGCCGGTGCCGAAGTCGTCGAGCGCGAAGCCGATGCCGTGGGTTTTCAGGGCGGCCATTTTGTCCGCCGTGGCTTCCACGTTGTCCAGCAGCAGGCTCTCCGTGAGTTCCAGCTTCAAACGCGCTGGATTGGCGCCAGTGTGGTCGATCACGGCCAGCACCTGATCGACGAAGTCGGGGTGGCGGAACTGACGGGCGCTGACGTTCACCGCCAGGGTCAGATGGGCCTGGGTGGGGCTGTGCCCCCAGATTTTCAGTTGCCGGCAGGCTTCCATCAGCGCCCAATGTCCGAGGCTGACGATGAGGCCGGACTCCTCGGCCAGGGCGATGAATTCAGCGGGCGCGACCAGGCCCCGTTGCGGGTGGCGCCAGCGCAGCAGCGCTTCCGCGCCCGTTATCCGGCCGCCGCCATCGACCTGAGGTTGGTAGTGCAGCAGGAACTGGCTGGCGCGCAGGCCGCCGCGAAGTTCCGCTTCCAGCAAGGCGCGCGCCTCCACTCGCGCCTGCATGGCGTGGTCGAAGAAGCGCAGGGTGTTGCGACCGGCTTCCTTGGCCTGATACATGGCCAGATCGGCGCGTTTCAGCAGATCGTCGATGTTGTCGTGAGCGGTGTCGAACAGGGTTATTCCGATGCTGGGCGTGCTGTGCTGCTCGTTGCCGTTCAGGTCATAGGGATGATTGAGCGCGGCGATGATCTTCTCTCCGACCGCCTCGGCCTGAAGCACGGCCTCTTCCAGATTGCCGTTGAGGTCTTCCAGCATCACCACGAACTCGTCGCCGCCCAAGCGGGCAACGGTATCGCCCTCGCGCACGCAGTACGCCAGACGCCCCGCCACACGAATCAGCAACAGGTCGCCGACATCATGGCCGAGGGTGTCGTTGAGCCCCTTGAAGTCGTCCAGGTCGATGAACAGCAGCGCGCCCGCGCGATGGTTGCGCCCGCAAGCGGCTAGGGCTTGTTGCAGGCGATCCAGCAGTAGGCGGCGGTTGGGCAGCTTGGTGAGCGCGTCGTAGAACGCGAGCTGGCGGATTTCCGCATCCTGCAATTTCAGGCGCGCCTCCAGGCGGGCGCGGGTGCGGGCGTGGCGTATGGCGCGGCTGATGTGTTCGGAGTCGAACTCGCCCTTGACCAGGTAATCCTGGGCGCCGGCTTCCAGAACCTCGGCTTCGAACTCGGCGTCGCGCTGGCCGGAGAGCACCACGATGGGGGTGCCCGGCGCCAGGTCGCGCACGGCCGTGACCGTGGCCAGGCCGGCGGAATCCGGCAGGGCGAGGTCGAGCAGGATCAGGTCCGGCATCGCCCGTTCGATCAGGCCGCGCGCTTCGTTGAGCGAGCTGGCGACTGCGACGGCAGGCGCCTGGCCGCCGAAGCGGGTTGGCCGCAGATAAGCCTCGATCAGGCCGGCGTCGCCGGGGTCGTCCTCGATCAACAGGACGCGCAGGGGAAGCGTCATGCGCCACCCTCCGGCAGGCGCACCAGAGCAAACCAGTATTCACCCAGGCCGCGGATGGCGGCCGTGAATTGCTCCATGTCCACAGGCTTGGTGATGTAGCCGGCGGCACACAACTGGTAGGAGGCCATCACGTCGCGTTCCACGTCGGACGTGGTCAGCACCACCACGGGGATCTTCGACAGCGCCGGGTCGTTTTTCACGACGGCGAGGAACTCGCGGCCATCCATGCGCGGCATGTTGAGGTCGAGCAGGATCAGGTCGGGGCGCGGCGTCTCCCCGTGGGCTTCCTCGCGACGGAGAAATTGCAGGGCTTCGACGCCATCGCGGGCGACATGCAGGTCGACCAGCAGACGGTTCTCGCGCAGCGCGATCCTGACCAGATGGGCATCGGCCGGCTCGTCTTCCACGAGCAGCACGACGAACGGTT
>JAUXXW010000091.1 GCA_030684775.1 Pseudomonadota bacterium | reverse complement strand
TGGCCAGGCCGTCGCCCTGGCACGGGCCGCTGGCCAGGATGTGGCATCTATCGAGCGTCAGGCGGTGGAGGCGCGCGTTTCCCTCTACGGCCAACTGGAATCGGCCTATCGCGCCACCGTCGACCGTCTGATCGCCGAGGAGCAGCGGCATCTGAATGCCGCCAAAGCCGCCGAGGAAGCGCGGCTCAACCTCAAACTCACGGTCGAGGATCGCATTCGCGAACTTGGTCGCAAGGGGATGGATGACTACGCGGCCTACCAGGACCGGCTGCGCCAGATCGACGAGAAGCAGGCCCAAGCCAAAGCGGCACTCGATGCCGGCAACTATGAGCAGGCACGCAAACTTGCCGAGGAAGCCATTGCCCTGGCCGAGCGTTCCGCCTCAGCGGTGACCCAGCAAGTCGAGCAGAACGGCAAAACGGTCACGCAGACGATGGTGTCCGAGGGACAGGCTGCCGCCACCGCCATCGGTCAGATCAAGGAATCCGCTGGCATTGCCGACGCGGCGCTGAAGGGACTTGGTGACGCCCATAAGCAGGCGGCCACGGCGGCGGGGGCCGGCGCGGATGAAGCCAAGCGTGCGCTGGCCTCGGTCTCCGACGAGCTCGGCAAACTGCGTCAGCAACTCCTCTCCCAGGACAAGCTGAAACTCGAGATCGACCTCTCGGGCGCGCGGGCCGACATCGAGAAACTGAAAGCGCTGACCGACGCCCAACAATTGATCGCCAGGATTCAGGCTGACACGAAAGAAGCAGAAGCCGCTCTGGAAAAGTTAAAAACCGACACCGGCAACCTCGCCCTGGTCGCCAAGGTCGAGGCCGACACAACGAAGGTAATGGCCGACATCGACACGTTGAAGGGCACGCTCTCGGCGGCCAAGGTGGAGATCCCGGCCCTGGTGTCCTTCGACCAGCCCCGGGCGCAGTTGGCGTCGTTCGCCCAGGATGCCCGCACAGTGCTCTCGACCCCGACGTCGGCTACCCACACGCCGCATCCCGATCTCGGCCAGTACCGCTCGGCGATGGCGGAACTGATGCGTCCCACTTCGAGCCGCCACACCATTTATGTGACGAAGGTGGCGACCAATGCCCAGGGCGGCCTGATCCAGCGGTTTGCCGAGGGTGGCCAGGCCGTCATGGACGGGTTCCGAAAAATGTCCGGCCGCATCTTCGGGCCGGGCACGGAGACCTCGGACTCAGTTCCGGCGCTGCTGTCGCATGGCGAATTCGTGGTGCGAGCGGCTTCGGTGCGCAAGTTCGGTGAGGGCTTCTTCGCGGCGCTCAATGCCGGCTTTGTTCCGCAAGTGCCGCGCTTCGCCGCCGGTGGCGCGGTGGCCAATGCCGTGGTCCAGGCAACGATGGGGAATGGCTCGAATTCCACACCCACCCGCGACGTGGTCGACCTGCGCTTCCACGTTGGCGGCAAGCCGCACACCGTGCAGTCCTCGCGCGAGACCGCGATGCAACTGGCGAGTGCGCTGCGTGAATTGTCGCGGGGGGCGTGATGGACGCACGCGTGCGTATCCCCCTTAAAACCTGTATCCGGCGCGAACCGCATCCGCAAGCCTGCACGCCGCCCGGTTTCGAGTGGATTCCTGGCTACCTGAACCAACACGGCGGCCAGATGACCGACTACGCGCGCAACTGGTTCATCGCCAAATGGGAGGAACCCTACCGGGCAGCGCTGGAGACGGCTGAACGTGAATACGAAGATTGCCTGCAAGGCGGCGTGACCGACACGCAAAAGCCAAGCGGCCTACAGCTGCGCGTGACCTCGGAACTCGATGCGCGGACGACCATTAGCGAAAGTCAGCCTGCCGTGGCGCTGTCGACTCAGGTCAACGTGCATTTCACTCCGACAGGCGGGACGCCGCCGCCTTGCGATCCATTCGATCCAGACCACCCCAGCAATCCCGTCGACCCGAATGCACCACCGGTCAGTGTGCCGCGCTCGGTCTTTTGGAAATCTGCTACTGCCACCTATGACCTGGATGCTTTGGAGCAGGCGATGCAGCCGGTGAACAGTCTGCTGAATCCGGCGAATCCGCTGTCGTTGCGGGATCTGCAACTCACCTCCGAGGGCGTGCAGGGTGCGGTGCGTATCACCGGCCACAGTTTCCTGCCGATCCCGGCCCAGGTTCAGGTCTACGACGATCTGCAGACCGAACTGGAAGTGGCGTCCATCCGTCTGGATTTCACCGCTGAGTGGGCGAACAACGGCGCGGTCCTGGATGCCTGGTCGGCCGTTAGCACCAATTCTGCCTACACCGACTTCTATTGTTATTACCTCGGCTGTTCCTGGTGGACGTCGCCACCGCCGCTGTTCAACTGGGCTCTGGTGCCACCCGGTTGCCTCGAGGATCTGATCTTCCGGGCGCTGCCCACCGCGATCACTCTGGTGCGCATCCGGGCTGGCAGCGGCGAGGCGCTGGACACTCTGACACTCTCGATCAACCACGTCGGCTCCATCGACTCGCGGCCCATCGTCGCCCGGCACCGCATCTTCAATAGCCCAGGTACACCACATCAGGTGCTGCCCGAGATCGCGGTGGGGCCGGCAGCGCTGGGCGTGATGCAGGAAATGGTCGTGGCCCTGCCCGAATGTCTGGTTGGCAAGGTGGAACCCGCGCCGGACACCATCCAGGACTTCAACATCTTCCAGTCTGACGGCGTCATCAGCGTTTCGGTCGCACCCAGCACCCCGAATCCATTAACGGAGGTCGTGGAATCGATCAAGTTGCGCCTGACCCTGCAACGGAATGTCTACCACTGGGACGGGAACGTCGATATCCGCTTCATCCCGTTTGGCGGCGTCGATGTGGGCTACCCACCGCAAGGTTGGTTTCCGCATGTCATCTTGCGCGTGCCAGTGGCCTGGAATGGTTGCGATGCCTTCCTGCCGGATCGCGACAGCCAGGCGAAGGTTGTCGTCGAGGCGTGGACAACGACCCAACACGTCCACTGGCCGGGCGGTCCGGTGGTGGTGCCGTGGAGATGGACGCACAACCTGACCTTGCGCGTGGTGGACCACGCCGCACCTTGCGATGCCTTCGAATGCCTGTGGGGCCATATCCGCGTGACCTGGCCGAACGGCACGGTGCAAACCCAGCAGATTATGTGCGTGCCAGGCGACATTGACGTACCACGCATCTTCACGCTGAGTCTGCCCAGCAACGCACCACCAACGGTGAACGTCGAACTCAAACTCAACTACGAGGCCGTCAACCGGCGTCGCAATGCGGCGGGCACCGACTTCGACTACCTGCTCGTACCGGGCAGTCCGGTCATCCACACACGGACGATCACGCCATGATCCGACTCGATACCGTGGTTCTACCGGATGGGCTGGTGTGGACCGATGAATTTGCCGCCCAGTCGGTGGCACAGACCGTGCGCCGCACCCTGGATGGCTCAGTGGTGGTGTTCTATGGCCAGCACAGCGGCGGCCTGCCGATCACCCTGGAGTCGGAACCGGACGCTGGCTGGCTTACGCGCGCTCAGGTGGAGGCGTTGTCCCTGCTGGCCAACAGTCCGGGCGGCACCTTCACCCTCGAACTACGCGGCCAGGTCTTCCGGATCCTGTTCCGCCACCACGAGCCGCCCGCCTTCGAGGCGAAGCCCTTGTTCAACCTGGCCAACCCCCAGCCCGGCGATTTTTACCTCGCCACCCTGAAACTCATGACTGTGTAGGAATCCCGATGCCCATCCTCGACAACGAAATCCTCTGGCGGTCCGCAACCTTGCAGTCGGACGCAACACCCGCGCAGAACGGCGGCCGCATGGCGTTCGCCCAATTGGTCTCCGGCGTGAAAAACAATCTGTTCCCGGACGTTTCGCAATCGGAACGCGGCGCGGGATCGGTGAAGTGGCGCAAGGCCTTCATCCACATCAACAGCGCGCAGGAAGCAGCCCTCCTGAATGTGCGGCTGTTCATCGATACACCGACGCCTGCAGGTGACTTCGTGGTGTTCCAACTTGGCACGGCCACCGACACCCAGGACCAGGTCGCGGGACGCACCTATGGCATCGGGTCGCTGTTCGCGCCCGTGGCTGGCGGCGCGACTCAGATCAAGGTCGTCTGTGAACACAACGCCGAATACGCCAGCCTGCAGCCGTTCCGGGTCGGCGACCTCGTTCGCGTGTCCGACCGCCCAAGCACCGGCGGCGCGGGCAATGAAGAATGGGTGACACTGTCCGGCGTCACCTACGGGCCGGACTACGCCACCCTGGATTTCACGTCGGCGCTGGTGAATGCCTACGCAATCCAACCCACCCTGGTGAGCGCGGTTTATCAGCAGGCCAGTGTTGCAGGCGCATGGTCGAATCTGGCGCTGACCAGTGCCGCCGGCAGTTTCGATTCGGCCACGGTCGGCAACCTCGTCGCGCACAACAAGGGAGCCATCGAGCAGACCTGGACCCTGACCTTTACCGGACAGGCGTTCAACGTGTCGGGCAATACGGTGGGCGAATTGCCCGCGATGGGTTCCACCAGCGCCGACTTTGCGCCAGTGAATCCGGCCACCGGCACGCCGTATTTCACGATCAAGGCGGCGGGCTGGAGTGGCACCTTCCAGGCCAACGAGAGCCTGCATTTCGACACGCATCCGGCGGCGATTGCCATCTGGTACCGCCGCCAGGTGCCCGCTGGCACCTTCAGCCTGGCCAATGACTTCGCCTCCCTGACGATTCATGGGGAGAGTGCGTGATGGCGACGGTGGGTTTCACCAAGGAATATGCTGCCGGCGATTTCGATGGGACGGCACTGATCGCCATGCTGGACACGCTCAAGGGATATTTTGAAGCGGCGGGGTTCTTCATCATCTACCAGAATGACTTCGCCTTTGAAGTGCTCCCCGCAGGTCACGCGGCAGGCACGATCAGCGATGACATTCCCCACTGGCGCATCGAGCAAGATGGCAGCGGCTACAACATTCGCGCCCGCGCCATCTGGGGCATCAATGACGACGAGGTAAACAGCCGCTCCTCACATGGCGTGTATTTGCTCAATGCCGACACCGATCCGCAGTGGGCCTCCTATCGGGCTGTCACCTTCGCCGCCGACGGCAGCGCAGGCTGGTGGTGGCTGATCTCAAAACAATGGGACGCTACGCATCCGGAGTACGGACACTGGTTCGAGTCGAGCGCCATTGCCTCGATGACGCGCCGCTACGCCGCCGACCGTTATGTCGGGTTGGCCTGTCGTTATGGCATTCATGATGGTGGCGAGTGGCGCACGCCATACGCAATCACGGAGACTGGCGATATCAACATCCACGCGGTCGGCACGCTCTGGTCCCCGCTCGCCGGGGTGCAGCGGCATGCGGAATCGCCCCTGCCTCGAATGGTTGCCACGCTGATCTCCACAATCGACAACTCGCATGGGGAGCACCTGCAAGGCGAGATCGAACACATCATGAAGCTGACCAGCGGTTATGCCTGGGGAGAAGCACCGCTGCCGGGATGGTGGGCATTTGCCAATGACTACGCGCCGCTTGCTTTGCCCGCACCGGCCAGCTTCACAGCGCTCTGATGATCGACACCGGCCTGTCCATCGGACTAACGCTGCAACTGGGCGTTCATGCCGACTCTGGTCCTTCGCGGTTGCGAGTCCAGTTCTCGGCCGCATGGGGTACGACCGAGGTTTTTGCATCCAATGCCACCGCCTGGGACCTTACTCGGGCCAGGGCGTGGCGGAATGAAACCGGCTGGACGCTGCGCTTTGCCGGCACGCACTGTGCTCCCTATGGCCTGCGCCTGGAGCGTGTGAACCGCGTGCCCTATGGCGACCTGCGACAGCATCGGCGGCGCATGGCCATGTCCTATGGCGATGCCCGCCAGCACCGGTTGCGAATGGCACTGCCTTACAGCGATGTGCAACGGCTTCTGGCCAGAATGGATCTGCCCTATGGTGATGTGAGCATGCTCCGGAGGCGGCACTTGGCGCTTTACGCCGATCTGGGGGCATGCCGGAAATCCATGCGATTTCCCTACTGGCTGACCCAGGCGGTCGTCGCGCGCCATGTAATTGGTTACGCCGTGACAGATGTAAATCCGGTCGCCAAGAGGCTGACCACATCCTGGTCACTGCTCGCCGACCAGCATCTACAGGCAGTGATGAACACCCCGGAACTGGTCTGGCAGGAACGCACGATCCGCATCCTTCAGGCCACCCTGAGTTGCGACGAGGACAGCCCGGTGTGGATCGCGACGGTCGAGATCGCCCAGTTGGCGGATTTCGCCGCCATCACCATCGGCGACCCGATCACCTTGCAGCTTGGCCTGGAAACCTTCGAGTTGGTGGTGGATGGCAAGACCCTGTCGCGGGAATCCCAAACCAGCCATCGCGGCGAACTGACAGCCATCTCTCCCCTGGCACTGCTCGACGCCCCCTTTGCGGCGACGACCCGGTATTACCAGCCTGGGGCGGTGTCGGCGCGCACAGCGGTTGAGGAACTGATCGGCGCGGTGGACTGGCAAGTGCCTGACTGGACCATCCCCGCCGGCCGACTCCTGATGGAAGGGGTCACGCCCTTGGCCGCTGCCCGCAGCGTTGTCGCCGCCATCGGGGGAATTGTCGAGAGCAATCCAGACGGCATGGTGGTTTGCCGCCGCCGGCATGCGGTGAGCATCCCTGACTATGGGCAAGCGCAGGTGGTTCACCAGTTGTTCGATGCCGATGTCCTGGCCAGCCGCGCCCAGATCGCTCCGGCGCGCGGCTACAACCGGGTCACCCTGGCCAACGAGGATGGAACGAGCGGGAGTTCCGCCGATCGCATCGAATATGTCGCGGATCCGGGTGATGCCAACCAGGGCACGGTGCGGGCCTACCTGGTGGCCACGCGACCGGTGTTGCTCACCCACACCGGGCATCCGGCAACGGTCATCGCCGCCCTGGGTGAAGTGACGCGCAGTGAATCCGAAGTCGTTGAATTCATCGAAGGTCGCGCGAGCACCCGCTATCCGGTCACGGCCATCACCAGCACCACCTGGCAGCACACCGATCTCGGGGCCGTGACGGCGGAAGGCCAGTCGCTGGTCGCGGCGGTGCCTGGCTACAGCCTGCTCAATCTGACCTACACCACCACCACCCTCGACTGGCGCGTCACGCTCGCCGCCGACGAGGAAGTCCAGTTCATCCTGGTCGATGCTTGAAGGAGTAAATGCATGGCAAACGCCACCATCCGCGTGCAATTCGGCAGCTCTGATGGCCAGGGTACCAGCGAGGGGCATCTCTCCGCCGAGGTGGATGCCCGGCCGCAGGGTTTGAATGGCGGCAAGACGTCGTTCAGCCCGGGCGAGACGGTCTACATCCTCGTCTACAAGTCGGACAACGTCAGCATCACCGAAACGATCTGCTCGGCGGGTTCACTCTCGACGCAGGGCACGGCGACCGTGACGGTCACCGACGAACTGATGTTCGAGGAAACCGATGCAGCCAGTCTCAGCGTGCCGGCCCGGGCGGGAATCGACACCTCGGTCTGGTATGGCCGCAGCCTGGGCACTCTCACGCTTCAGTCCGACAAGGTAACGGTGAAATCCGCCGTGAAAGGGGTGGGCGTGGCCAAGGTCACTTACGAAGCCCAGGCCCAGGTTTATGTCCTGGCTTCGCCCGCCGCACTCAACGGGGAAACCGACTTCAGCATCCTCGCCCTGATCAAGGGGGGCGCGACATGATCGTCGAGGTCTATCGCCAGGACGGTCTGCGCGAGGGCACGCACATTGTCGAGCCGCTGTTGTCGGACGAGGCCTTGCTGCAACGGGGCGTGGCCGAGATGGATGCCCATGCGCATGCGTTCAATCAGGTCGAGTTGGAAGTGGTCTTCCGGCCCGGCTTCCGGCTCGGCCAGGTCGTCGAGGCGACCGACCCGTCCACCGCCGGCGCCTATCGGGCCAAGGTTACCGGCATCCAGATTACGGTGACAGAAGCCGCCATCGATACCCGGCTCAACCTGGAGCAGCCGCGATGACCTTTCCGCTGCAAGAACTCACCCGCCTCATCGCCCCTGACCCCACCCTGGTCGGCGCGGTCGTCGGATTCAACGGCTCCCTGGTGCGCGTGGCCACCGAACGCGGCGCGGTGACGGCGCGCTCCCTCGATGCACTGGCCATCGGCGACCGCGTGCTGATCCGCCACGGCATGGCCACCCGCGCGCCGGTCGCCCGACACATCTATCCCGTCTGAAACACGTTTTACACACAACCCTGGAACCCGCCCTCGTGGCGGGTTTCGCATTTATGGAGAGCAGAAACATGACTGAACCACTGATCGAGCGTCGCAAGTCGGTGACGCTGCCCCAGGAAGAACTGGAACGCATCCTGGAATGCGCTGCCGCCAAGGGGGCCAAGACCGCCCTGCATGGCGTCGGACTGGACGGCGAGGACGCCGCCCACGACATCCGCGAACTGCGCAATTTGCTCGATGCCTTCAATGAGGCCAAGCGCACCGCTGGCATCACCATCGTGAAAATGCTGGTCACCGGCCTGGTCCTGGCCGTCGTCGCCGGCACTGTCCTGAAACTGAAAATCTTCGGGAGCGCGCCATGATCGAGACCTTGCTGGGTGGATTGTTGGGTGGGGCGTTTCGTCTGGCACCCGAGGTACTGAAGTGGCTCGACCGCAAGGGTGAGCGCGGCCATGAACTGGCGATGCAGGACAAGGCGCTGGAGTTCGAGAAAGTTCGGGGTGCCCAGCGCATGGCTGAAATCGGCGCGAGTGCTGAGGCAGCCTTGAATACCGGGGCCATCGAGGCGTTACGCGATGCCGTGCGCACTCAGGGAGAGAAATCCGGGGTGGCTTGGGCCGATGCGATCTCGTCTAGCGTGCGGCCGGTGATCACCTACTGGTTCATGGCGCTGTACTGTGCCGCCAAGACAGCGGCGTTCGTAGCTGCCATCAATGGTGGGGCACTGTGGAGTGTGGCGGTCGTTCATGCCTGGACGGATGCCGACCAGGCGTTGTGGGCCGGGGTGCTGAACTTCTGGTTCCTCGGCCGCGTGTTTGATCGGGTGCGGTGATGCAGGTGCCACAAGCTGCCATCGATCTGGCCAAGCGGTTCGAGGGATTTCATCGGGTGCCGAAGGCGGATCCGCAGCGCCGCGCGCACCCGTATGTATGTCCGGCAGGGTACTGGACGATTGGCTACGGACATCTCTGCGATCCGAAGCATCCGCCGATAACGGAGGCTGAGGCTGAGGTCTATCTGGCGCGGGATCTGATGATGGCGCTGAATGCCACGCTGCGCTACTGCCCGGTGTTGGCCACCGAGCCTGATGGCCGGCTTGCTGCCATCGTGGACTTCACCTTCAACCTTGGCGCGGGGCGGCTGCAAACATCGACGCTGCGGCGGCGGATCAATCAGCGGGATTGGACTGCTGCCGGGCAGGAACTGCGACGTTGGGTCTATGGCGGCGGAAAAGTGCTGCCGGGGCTGGTGACGCGGCGGAAGGCAGGACTCACCTTGCTGATCGTCGGCGCGGGGACCAGCATCCAGCCCGCTTAGTTGAGTGCGAACCCGGTGAACTGTCATAGTCATGGATTGTTCCAGCAACCTGGGCTCTGCGAATCGAAGAACGTCACAGCGGTATCTGCCAAAAACAGGCCAGCAGCCTTGTGCACCTGATGGCAGAACGCCTGCTGATCACCGTCTGGTTGACCCGTGAACACGGAGACCGCCATTCGCTTCGGCGGATTCGCTGAGATTGCATCGAGAACATGCTGGTCCCTTTCGTCAAAGCTCCAGCCATAAACGACCAAATTCTCTCCAAGTGTGGGCAGGACCTCTTCATACACGTTTGTCAGGTAGTGACTCCTACGAATCGCGGCGACTTTCTGCTTGCTGGTACCCTCGCTAACAAACACCGGCACGTAGCGCCCGGACGACCATCTCCGTGTAATCGTTTCAAGTAAGTCCCCTGCGGCACCAACAGCGAGCTTTGTCTCAACACCAAGGTGGTTACGCGCAACCGCAAGACTGCCGTGCGGATAGAAGACTAATGTCGCTCCTGCAGCGTGCCCATAAGGCTGCCGCAGATATTCCCAATCTATCTGGAAGTCCCCGTCGTGAAATGCGTCCTTGAACCAGCTACCGTTTGTTGCATTGAACAGCAACATGGCCCAGTACAAGGTGAGGTCGTAGTTCAGGCTGACTACAGTCGGGAACAAGCTGGCGAAGGTACCAACCCGTTGCAGGTCGGCTGCTACATTGGCATGTACCGGATGCACGCTATGCACAGCTTCGATCAGCGCAGTGCGCACCTCCGCATAGGCCGCTGAGATGTCAGCCGATGGTGTCCCCAATGCCCCGTTGACGAGCTCGGCATACCAGCAAGCAAGCAGAACATGCTCGAAGTCGGTCGTCCCGAGCTTGGCGAATATTGGTGCGGTGTTTGCGAGCAACCCTTTTCCATCAGCAACGCTGTGGAGCGTTGGATATGCGAATTCTCTATGGATTGCGATGCTGGCACCGTTGCCAAGAAGGATGGCACTCCAACCTTCTTGACTGATGTTTGCCCAAGTGTCGATTTCAATTCTGTCCATATACTTTCACGAGCCCGTCTTCACCGCGTGGTCTGGCACGCAGAGTCGCAGCAGCTGCGCTCGAATGTCTGTCGGTGTTGCCGTCAAATCCACAGTGGCAAACCGAATGGTGTGCCCCTGAATCAGCACTGTTTCGTCGACCATCTGGCCGATCGCTGGGTGCAACAACAATCCGCTCGCGTGATCTGCAAACGCATCGCCGCGCCCAACCTGAGAGCGCAGATAGGCGTAGATCTGGTACACGTATCCGCTGCGCAGGGTTTCCTCGCGGTACCAACCACTCGTCACAATCGATGTGAACTTGGTATCGATGACGATCCGCTGCCCGGTTGACGGGTGGTCGAGCACGACATCAGTTCGCATCGTCGGCAGGATCTTGTCGATCCCCGCCGTCTTCTGGTCGATCTGCCAGCCCATCGTCCCGCCGCACAGCACCCGCCAGCTCTGCGGGCTCAATACGACTTCGTAGAAGCCGCCCACGGCTCGCTCGAACAAACGGCGTACCCAAGTCGCTTCTCGGTCCGGCAGAGAGAGCACATTCGCACCCGACGCCTCCGTAGGTAGCACTAGATCGAACGCCAGCTTTGCGGCCGCCACCATAAACCGGTCGTCCGCATCGTTACGGCCAAAACGATCGGTACTCATTTGGGAACGGGTCGGTGTGTCGCCCGATACACCCATTGCCTTCATGCCACCCGCAAGTGCGCGGCACCGATGGGCAACGTCCTTCCTCTGAACGATGCTGGAGATGGACTCCAAAGCTGCTCGGACGAAACGATTGCGGGGGGTGTCGATGGTGAGTTCGTCGAACCGGCACGCCACTAGGCCTCTATCCATCAACTGATGGCGTTCGGTGGTCAAGACGTCGATCCGGCCACGCACGCGATTGATTACTGCGTCACGAGATCGATAGCCGAGACTCAAGCGGCGACGTTGTCGCACTTCAACCGCATGGGCAAGAATCTCGGCGACGAGGTCTGGCAGATCGTCCGGGCTGTCTTCCAGACCGACTTTGCCGATACCGCGAGTGCGGAACAGGTCCGAGGCATAAAGCATCAGCAACCAAAGGTTGCGCACGGGAATGCGCCCGACGAATCCCTCCGCGCTCGCGGATGCGCTATCCACCTGTTCTGCGACTGCGCTCATCACCAGCCCTGTGTCAGCCGTGCAATCGCCTTTTGTGCTTCGTCGGGTACGTCGAACCAGTATTCATCCAGCAGCGGTCCGATCTCCGTCTCGACAACCTGCTGAAACCACTTCTTCGTCTCTCCCGCCTCCAGCCTGTGGGCGGGCGTCACGTAGCTGTGGCCGATCCGGAATTGCTTACCCAGACGGGCATCCGCCGCGATCTGGTCGTTCAGCTCGGCGATACGGCGTTCGATATCCCCGACCAAGGTTGGATCGACAGCACACTCCTTGACCACCCAATCTCGCCAAACATGGCCGAGTCTCGGCTCCAGTCCAACGAAAGCAAAGCGGCGACGCAATGCCAGATCGACCAGTGCAAGTGATCGGTCGGCGATATTCATCGTGCCGACCACATAGAGATTCTCGGGAATATGGACGGGACGTCGTTTGCCGTCTGCATCCGGATAGCAGAGTTCCAGCGCTTCGTTGGGTGTCCGCTTACCGGCCTCAAGCAGAGTCAGCAACTCGCCGAAGATCTGCGCCGGGTTTCCGCGGTTGATCTCCTCGATTACCACGACAAACTTCGACGAAGGATCCTTCGATGCGGCCTTGATGGCTTCCATGAATACGCCGTCCGCCAATGACAACTTGCCTTCGCCAGTCGGGCGCCAACCTCGAACAAAGTCTTCGTAGGAAAGGTTGGGATGGAACTGCACTGCGCGGACCTTGCTGTCGTCCCTCTGCCCCATGAGCGCGAACGCGAGACGTTTAGCTAGCCAGGTCTTGCCTGTGCCCGGAGGCCCCTGAAGGATGAGATTCTTCTTAGTGCGCAGACGATCGAGCAGGCGGTCAATTTCGGCCCGCTCCAGGAAACAGCCGTCATTGAGAATGTCGTCCACCGAGTAGGGAACGATAGGCGCTGCCACCTGAAAGGCTTCGCGAACCTCACCTTCAGTTGCCTGTTCTTCTAATGCGTTGGTTTCTAGATCGCCGGCCGGCACAGACTCGTCAACCGGGTCTTTGTACATCCATGACGCAAGCGACAAGTCCGGGAAACTGTGGACCGGATAACCGTCTTCACCGAAGCGCGACCGCAAATCGTCCAGCAGCTTCAGATATGCCCGACCATCACAGGGGCCTTGCTGAGCACTGACGGCGACATTCAGGCCGAGCCGCTTGTTGATG
The DNA here is from genome assembly GCA_030684775.1 of Pseudomonadota bacterium. Classification (GTDB taxonomy): domain Bacteria; phylum Pseudomonadota; class Gammaproteobacteria; order Burkholderiales; family Thiobacillaceae; genus PFJX01. The sequence continues at coordinate 42,046 of JAUXXW010000091.1, read as the reverse complement.
TAGTGGCGCGACTGGCTATCAAGGGTCAGGAATTCCCAGGGATGCGCCCAGTAGAGACCTGTCGAAAGGTTCCAGGCAACCCCCCACACTTGGGTTGCCTCGTCATAAGCCTGGATGAAGGCATCGCGAGTATCCAACTGGTCGCCATCGACCATCTTGCTCGCAGCAACGAATACCTTCCATAGCGCGTTGATGTCGCCTGCACCACGCTTGTCGGCATAGCCGAAAAACCAGGAACGTTGGTTGTTGAGAACGGGGATGCCTTCGAATGAAGGCGGGACCGGCACCGTCACACCCAGCAACTTGGCAAGTTCACTCGCGATGGTCTTGCGGTTGGCATCGGTCATGGACCGGTTAAAGGTCCCCATCGTGGTGAACGGACAAATGTCCCGCAGCGGACCACTGGTTCCATCGGGAAATTTGTCTTGGAGATAGGTCAGCCCTGGCACGCGGGAGGCGATCTCGTGGATGCCCTCAATGAGCTGTGTTCGATCGTCTGTGTGGGCCAGCAGTTTTTCAGCCACTGCCTCGTAGAAGTCCGTCCACTGGAAGCGCTGCTTTTCTGGCGAAATCGTTCCGAAACGCTCACGCCAATAGGGCTCGTTGCGAAAGCGGTCTACAGCCTGCGGCTTGCCTTCAAACGCAAATGCGATCAGCGCATCGTTCATCCATTCGCCAGGTAGCACACGCCAGACCGTTGCCCGGTGAGTGTAGAAGTACCACTCGCGTACCGGTTCGATCTTGACCCAGTCCACCTTCACCCGCTTCCCGTCGTTCAGGTTTTCGGTGATCGTGCCGACCGCCTTGATGCCCATAACCGAAACCGTTCGGCCTCGGCTATCGAAGGGCAGACCGTGCTTTCGTGTGTAAGAAGACTTGATAGCGATCCGCTCTCCCGGGCGCATAGAGCGCACCACATCGAGGAGCTTGTCGTCGTAGCCGTTTTCCCAAATTCCCTCTGCAAGAAATCGCGGCATCTGATCATCAGTACCGCCATAGCTCGCGCCGACGAACCAGTTTGCTTGCGCGCCTGTGCTGTCTGTTTTTGTATTCATATCTGTCCTCAAACGGTGGAGCGCAAAGCGACGAACTGGTTACTCGGCCCCTCGGACCGCAGGTCCAGGTTCGGGCTGTTCGAAATCACATAGGCCAACGGCCGCGTCAGCGTGAACGGGAACAGCACCGGCAGCGATTGCAAGGTCGGCACCGACACGGGCTTGCCGGTGTAGCGCACAGCGGCCTCAATGAGCCAAGCCATCAGCTCGTCGTTGTCGATGGTCGTGGGCGCCAGGCGGATCACTCGTTTGCCTTTTTCCACCCGCTCCACGGCACCCCAGCTCGCTTGGCTTTGGATGACCATGTTGGTCATACGACGGGTGCCTTCGCGCTCGCCGTAGATTTCACTCATCCGGCGATGCACTTCAGCCGACGCGCAGTCACCTTGCAGGGCGGACAAGCGGCCGACTAGTTCTGCCACCTTTCCAAAGAAGGGATAGGTCGCTATCGCCACCCCCCAACACAGCGCGGCAATCGGAACGTCCGATTGCGACTTGTAGAGAGATATACCGCGATCGGCGAAATCGACGAGGCTGGCGCGCGGCTCAAGCCACAGTCGATTCAGTACGGTGCGAGTCTTCTTCTTGGCTTCTACGCTAAGACCGGCTTCGGTGAGCAGTGCATTCAGTTCATCCAGTCCGGCTGTGCCTGCACGAATGTTCAGTGCCGCAGCCGCCCAATCAAGCTGAATGAACCGATCAAAGCCGATTTGAGGGGCTGATGAATTCATTCGGTACCAATCACATAACTAACTTTCACAAAGGGCACGATCAACTCTTCGACCGACACCCCGCCGTGGACCACCACCTGCTCGCCATCCGGCACAAAGGCGGTTCGTCCGCCTGCGAATAGGGGCATGAAGTTCGCGGGTAGTCCAGCGATGTCCAACCTGACCGTGGTGGGATAAGCCGCAGCGGAATCGGCCAGCAACGGCTCACTCCGATAGACCCGAACGCGCTCCCCGCGTGTCTCCGCGATAACGCCCTGGTTGGGCCTGCCAACGCCCGTGGACTCCACATTGCCGTGATCGGCCGTGAGGTAGATGTGATACCCCTTGTCCAGCAACATCGAGAACAAACGATCGACGAAGCCGGTCGCCAGCCAGTTGCCGATCCACAGGGCCACGTCCTTCTTTGAGCGCTCCTTGTGAAGCCGGTCGTCCACCTCGTCAATCACCAAGCCCAACACCTTCGGTCGGCGATCCGTCAGGTCCGATTCAAGCGTGTCGAGCTGATCCACCTGTCGCAGAGCACGGCGGTACATGACCTCATTGGGGTTCACGCCTTCGTTCTGCCAGAAGGTCTTCCACAGCGTTTCCTCTTTATCGGTCCGGTCGATAGAGTCGTCGAACTCGCGTGGTTTGAGACCCGAGAACAGCGCCTGGCGTGAAACCGATGTCACAGTGGGAAGCCACGCGAACGACGTGCCTTCATCGAAGGCAAACCGCTTCGTGCTGGCGATCAGCCGTTCCCTGATCTGCACCCATTGATCGAACGCCAGCCCATCGAAGACCAGCAAGGCCACCTTCGTCTCGCCCGCTGCCCGTCGATGCCGCAAGAAGCGCGGAATGTGGTGCACCATGACCGGTCCCTTGGTGACCGGCTGAAGCATCAGGTCGGCGTAGTGCTTGGCGGCAACCCATGCCTGCAGTCGCCCGTCAGTCTGCGCATGCAGCGCATTGATCGACGTGTGCACCTTCGAAAGTTGGTCGCTACCATCAGCGCCCGCCAGCCCATGAGCACGGGCCAGGATCTCGCCGTAGCGCTTGGCAAACTCGTTCCAATCCTTGTGCGACGCCGCCTCCGAGGGGATGGATGCAATCAGACCATCGACGCCCTTGAGCACCAGGGCCTGCAATGCAGCCGGGTCTTGAATGATCCCAGCCTTGATCCAGCTCGGCATGGCAGCCGGGACGCTGTGCACAGCCATCGGATGCAGCGTGCCGTCCAGGAACATCGAGTCGACCAGTACCTGCACATCGGAGTGGTCAAACGGGATCTCGATCTTGGTGAAGTACTCTGGTGGTGGTTCACCCGCGCGGATGCCGTCCAAACCCAGACCGGTGAGGTAGCGGTACCACGCATCCTGCACCACACGCAGCAGCACACTCTTGGAGGAGAGCCACGCCGCGACGGGCTGCTCTGCGAACAATCCCTTGCCTTGCAGGATGCCGGCAGCATGCTTGGCAAACAGTGGCGGCAACGAGCGGTTGGCGAAGTGCATCCGCAGCAACTCGCGCCAGAAATCGACGGGCGTGCGGATGGATCGTGGCGTGAGCTGGTAGACGTGTTCCAGGATGAAGTCCTTGGACTCGTTCTCGCCGCGAGCTGACTGCAACTCGGCTTCGTGGGCATCGAACAGCACCGCCAGGTGCTCCGGCTCCACCTGCTTGACCGTGCTGTAAGCCAGCCGGGGGAACAACTCGGCCAGGCTCAGCCGCGCCACGCGCCCGTGGTGCACGATGTCCCACGGCAATACGTTCTGGTCAGCGCCACGCAGGTGCAACACCAGTGACGGAGCTGGGCCGGCTTCCCCACGGTCCCAGGCACCTCGATACCGTTCTTCAAACTCGGCACGGAAGGCGAACGGGTCCTCATAGAGCATCACTTCGAAGCCACGGCTGCGCAGCTCGGCCAGCAACTTCTCGTCGAGCAGCACTTCGTCCGGGTCACACGCTACCCAAAGCCGGGTCAGGTCTGCGGTGAAGTGGCTGAGGATTCGATCCGTCCAGTGGCTCATGACTGCAGCCCTCCGGGTAACACATCTCCGGAGACGCGCACCAACATCACCGCGTTCAAATCCGGCACGGTGGCTTCGGCGTCATCAAGGGATGCCATGCGCGCATCGTGTTCCTGTTGCAGGCGCTTGCGCCGGTGCTCCCGCACTGCCGGCAAGCCGATACGGCCAATCGCCTGACTCCGGGCTTCAAAGGCGTAGCTCGCGCGCTCGCGATCTTCTTTGAGCCGGGTGTGGTGTTCGTCCAGCAGCTCTTTGAAGATCCGTTCGCCTTGCGTCCGCGCAGCGGCTTGCGAAGCCTCGAACCATCTCACCGCATCCTCGACGCCGCTTACCGCATGCACATCGACGGTCTCGGTCAGCAGCAGATCCCAGACTCGCTTGGCCGTGGGAACAAAGGTCCGCCCGTCCTCAGTCACGAACACCGGCAGGAAACGCTTGCGGCTCAGCCCCTCGGCGACGAGGCTGATCTCCCACAGCGACCAGATGCCGCGCACGGAATCTGGCAAACCCGTCACGCGGATCACCGGCAGCGGCTGGCCGGCGACAAAGCGCGGCAGCTCGCTGATCACGGCCCGTGCCCGGGGGTCTTCCAGCGTCACCCAATCCAGTTCGGGGTTCTCGTCCGCCGTTCGCGCGTCGAAGCATGCCTGCGCCGATTCGCTGCCGTCCGCCCACTTGACCCGCCACGCCTTGCCAACCTTGGTCGCGCTTGTACCCAACTGAGCCCCGCGCGCAGCCAAGCCACTGGTGATCGCCCGTTCCAACCAGAACTGCGCTGGGTGGTCGCGCCACTTGCGTGCATCGTCAGCGTCCAGGTCGTGCGCTTCATACAGCAGATCGCTGCGGCTCGAAGACTCGGCGAGGGTCGTGCGGAGCTGCGACACCACCGCATCGCACTCTTGCTCTATCGCGTCCGGGTTCTGTAGACCGTGCACAAACAGTTCGTCGAACATCGGATCGGCTTCCACCGAGTCCATTACGTCCGACGCCTTGTCCACGCCGAACTCCTGGGCAATCACTTCGAGCTTTTCTTCCAGCACCTGGCGCACGCGGTGTTCCACCGTGTCTTCAAGGACGAAGTTGATCGCGCGCACCACATGGTGCTGGCCAATACGGTCCACACGGCCAATGCGCTGCTCAATGCGCATCGGATTCCACGGCATGTCGAAGTTGACGATGACGTGGCAGAACTGCAAGTTCAGGCCTTCGCCGCCAGCATCCGTTGAAATCAGGACTCGCACGTCTTTGGAGAAGACCTGCTGCGCCCGCGAACGTGCATCCAGATCCATGCTGCCGTTCAGCGTGGCCACTGAAAAGCCCCGGCTCTCCAGGTAGTGCGTCAGCATCGCCTGCGTGGGCACGAACTCGGTGAAGATCAGCACCTTCAACGCCGGGTCGTTTTCTTCCTGCTGCAGCTTGTAGATCAGTTCCAGCAGTGCCTCGGCCTTGGCATCGGTGCCCGAACCCTCGGTCTCGCGCGCCAGCGCCAGCAAAGTCTCAACCTCGGACTTCTCCAGCTCCCACCCGCTGGCTTGCACGGCCAGATCCACCTGGGACTGCCCATCCAGATCGGCCCACTCGTCGGGGCTGGTGTTCTCAAACAGGTTGCCTTGGGGCTGCGGCGCTTCCAGCAAGGCCTGGCGCTTTTCCAGTGTGGTTCGGATGGCAGCCGTACTGGATGTCACCAGGCGCTGCATCAGGATCATCAAGAAGCCGATGTGGCGTTGCTTGGCCGCCATTGCCTGGTTGTAGCCGTGGCGCACGTAGTCGGTCACAGCCTCGTACAGGCGCTGCTGCGCGCTGTGGCGTGCCTGCCAGGCCACCGCCTGCAGCCGGGTGACTCGCGGCTTGAAAAGCGGCTGGCCATCGGCGTTGATCGACGCGCGCTTCTCGGTGCGGATGACAAAGGGGCGAACCCTATCCCGGTTGACGCTGCTCTCGTCCGGAAACGCTTCGCGGTCCAGCAACTGCATCAAGCGCATGAACTGGTCGGTCTTGCCCTGGTGTGGCGTGGCCGACAGCAGCAGCAGGTAAGGCGACGCCTCGGCCAGGGCTGCGCCGAGCTTGTAGCGGGCCACCTGCTCGGTGCTGCCGCCCATGCGGTGGGCTTCGTCGATGATGACCAGATCCCACGAAGCTGAGATCAGGTCTTCGAAGCGCTCGCGGTTGTAGGTGTTGAGTTGTTCCAGGCTCCAGCCGCGCCGGGCTTCGAGGGGCTTCACCGAGTCCAGCGAGCAGATCACCTGGTCGTGCATGCGCCACAAGTTGTCTTCGTCGCCCACGGCGCCGCTGCGCCACTGGCGGAAGGCCGCCAGCTCCGAAGGCTCGATGAACTGGAACTTCTCGCCGAAGTGCAGCCGCATTTCCGCCTGCCATTGGCGCACCAGCCCCTTGGGCGCCACCACCAGAATCCGCTTCACCCGGCCACGCAACTTCAGTTCGCGTAGCACCAGGCCAGCCTCAATCGTCTTGCCCAGGCCCACCTCGTCGGCCAGCAGGTAGCGAATGCGGTCGCGGCTGATGGCGCGGTTCAGCGCATAGAGCTGGTGTGGCAGCGGCACCACACTGGACTGTATCGGCGCCAGCAGCAGGTTGTCTTCCAGCGCATCCAGCAGCTTGGCCGCCGCCGTGGTGTGCAGGATCTGCTCCACGGTCGGCCGGATGCTTGCCAGCGGCGCAAGATCCTGCGCCCGGGCTCGCACCACGGCGTCTTTGGCCGGCAGCCAGACGCGGTAGGCGACCTCGCCCCACACGTCCTGCCGCTCTATCACGCGGCACGGTGACGCCTGACGGGTGAACCAGCACCAGTCGCCGAGATCGAAACGTGGGGTTTTCCGATTCAGATCGGTCATGTGCCATCCCTCGTCCGAAGCGGAGCCTTGTTGGTGAGCCAATCGACATATTCATCAATCGCCCACTTTCTACGCTGTTTACCTAGGCCTCGAAGAAACTCATGACCGCCATCTGCAAACAACTCACTTACAGCCATTCCTTGTGCCTGCGACCGATTCTTGGCCGCATTGCTTTCCAGATGTGCTTTGGCGCGCTGCTGCCGCTTTCGATCGAAGTCATCAATATGGCTAATCATCGCTCTACTTAGTTTCAGGACCTCTACTTTTTGCATTTGATCCGTGTAGGTAACGACGTAGGCATCGGTCGAGAGCAACTCTGCCAACTGAATGTAGATTGAGGCTTGGGCAAATCCTCTGCTCAGAAACGAAAAAAGGCCGTACTCCAAATCCTCGCTGTTTGCTTTCGTGGCTTCGATTAGAGCAACTGGCACCCCATTTCGAAGCTCAACAAAGTCAATGTCCATTACGCCAGCCGAAGATGGCATCGCCGACCTGTGCCAAACGCTGTAGGCTTCAGATGCGGACTCCTTCTCGAACGAAAATGGGCTGACGTTCGGTTCTGGTTTCTGTATTAGTACTTTCTCAATGAACTCTTTCGAATCCACCCGATGACTACTCTTCGCGCCAAGACGTCGGTACTCAAATACCCTGAGGTGATGATCTATATAGAGATCAAAGATTGGAACATCCTTCAGCAAGACACCCATTTCAATTGACGAAATGATTGACTTGCTAGAACCATGACTATTCGCCATAGTCGCATCAATGGCTTGTTGCGATGAATTCTCGATCCAACTTGGGAGCACAACAGCGTTTATGGTAAAGCGAGGCCATGACTTAGTTGGCAACCGTGCATACTCGACAAATGGAAGTCCAATAAAGTCGAGGCTAAGATTCGCGCGCCAAAAATCGTAGGCGCGAGTGCGCTCGCCGGTCATTTCGACATTTTTTGATATTTTTTTCGGCACTTCAGCCACAACGTTCCCTTTTTGCATTCGAAATTTTGAAGCCGAGAAGCGCTCTCGTGGTTCGCCATACAGCGGACCACGAGAGCGCCAGCTCTGTTCTCGATTAAATTCTTAGTCCACACCGGACCTTGTGAGGGCGAGGTCGTACAGGGTCAATAACTTTTCATCCTCTTGTAAGGCGTCTTCAGGAACCTTCTGCGCTATCGAGATAATTGTTTGGTAGTCTTTCTTGGCCCACGCAGCACGAAAACCTGCCCGCAATGCCTCAAGCCTAAATTCTTTTAATCGTCGGCCGGAAAACGAACGATAAACATCGAACTCTTTGAGCAACGCTCTCTCGCGTTTATTTTCAAGGTCTTGGGACTTGTTAGGATCTGGAACGTACCAACGATCCCTTGCCTTCAAAACAAGAGCGGGATTGGCTTTGTCCAAGCCGCGCAAATCTTTGTAGTTCGTTGAAAGGTAACTGTGGATCTGGGGTGGGACCTCACCTGCGCCCGCATACTGGATGAAATTGCTTTCGAGTAAATCAGACAGCTCAGGCTTAGATTCATGTTTTTTCCATCCAGCGCCAAGTTGACTTATGAACTCTGGGTGAATCTCTTGATACGTTGATGGTCGGCGCTTGAGAAAGTCAGAAAGCCAATCAATTGCGCTGCGCTCATCTGAAACAAAGAGTTCCATTTGTGGCGCACGAGCCACCGACGCGCGCTTCTTGTCATACTCAGCGACTTGATCTGGAAGAAATGTCATCCCGTCTCGCTGGGAAAACCTCTGGTTAAGCCCAGCTTGGAATTCCTGGGTTGAAATTGGAACAAGTACGTTGTGCCTAACAAACCAAGCTACCGTCCGATCGAAAATGATCCTGGGATCTCTTTCGTTTATGAATTCGAGTTCGCCTCCTCGGATTTTCACCGTCGGTAGGTAGTGGAGGTGGGTACGAACAAAATCCCAGACTGAGTCTTCAGATCCACCAGTTCGGCTAAATCGCTCTTCCAAGCCACCATTTGGCTTATAGGTCGAAATAACGAGATCTTGCTTAACTGCTGTTGTCGTATTGACTGCTTTGAAGGAACCCTGCTTTTTGTCTAGAGCCGATACATTGGCTACAACGAAGCCAGCCTCTTGCAGCGCCGTTTGTATCGCGTTCCACACGTTTGCCTGCGTGTTAGAGAACTCCACCGTCATCCAGCGGCCTGGCTTCAAGACACGATGGGCCTCCTTGAAACACGCAGCCATTAAGTGTCGATACTCGTTAATTCCTTTACTCTGAGACTGATTCTCCACAGCCTCAAGCGACGCGTTTGTTCTGATCCTCAGCCAGCTTTCATCGATGAAATTCAGCTCCGAGTACATTAAATTCTTGCCGAACGGCGGATCTATAAATATGTAATCCACGCACGAGTCTGGGAGGCCGAGATTCGTAAATGACTGCGTAGAGATCGCCGACGATCGCTGCTTTATGGCCACCTTCAGCCATCTATTGAAGGTGTCGATTCGGTCCTTGAATATCTTTGTCGCAGGTATCTCTGGGGAGATAGATGGAACGTACAGGGTCCCAGAAAGATGTCCCTTACATACGCCGCCTCCGCCATTAAAATAGTTTGAAACGTGAAGCGAACTCTGTTTATTCGCGCGAGTGAGCATGTTGATTACAAGCTCTCTGAGCAGGGGGTTTTTCGACTTTTCGGCTAAACCGTTCAACTCGGCCAGAACGATTAAGTTTCGGTGTGTGTAGAAGTGATTGGCATGAGTGATGCCAATATCATCGTTGCGCCTCGACTCATCGCCTTCCGGCATCCTGTCCTTCGGAAACCACTCAGACGGAGACATTGCATTGATCTTGGCAATGGCCGCCAAGTCATATGCATCTGGTTTTTTGATAAATCTGCGGCTGCCGACGGAGTAATTGATCTCGACTGGAACCTGCTTTGAGAACTTATGGATTGAGCCAGTCCCTTCATCCAAGACGCTATTCCAGGCGCGATCAAGTGCACGCTTAGACAAAAGCGCATTACAGCTAGGGCAATTAAAGCTATCTTTTACTTTCCCTGCGGTTCGGTCTAGAGCGACCTCCCAGAAGACGACTTCTCCGCCGCACTCGGGGCATGAAAATACATCGGACCAAATCGTATAGTTGATCGGATGAAGCTTTGCGTCGAGTTGCACGGAACCCTCGGCAACCTTGGGCAATTTTTTAATTGAATCCTCAAAGCTGAGGGGATTCGCCTCGTGATGCGTGCGATACATCCACCCATATTTCTGTTCAATGGCCAACAGCATTCTTTCGGCACTTGAATTGAACTCCGCAATATCCCAGGGCGTGTTGTAGTTGTAGGCGATAAAGGATGCGACTGGTGAAAGATCATTCAGTACGGCAAAGCGGGGACCCACCTTGGAAAATCGCTCCCAGCTCTCAACTCCGTCATCCTTGACTTGCCTCAGTACGTTGCCGTGACTGTCAGTCTTGTATCCAAGCGAGGTCACCGCAGCTGTATCACCACAAAGATTGGCAGCGACGCCAGTCATTCCAGTACCACAGAAGCCGTCGAGCACAACGTCGCCTGGCCTCGTGTAGTGAAGCAAGTACCGCATGATTGCCTTGTGCGGCACCTTAGTGTGATAGCTTTGCGCCGTGTAAATTGGGTCGTTTTTCCCTTCGCTGACGTCGGCAGAAAATGGTTCCTTTTCATAAGCTCCAGAGTTGGAGACGGCCTCTCTCGAAACTAAATCAGCGAGGAACGGGTTTGGACATGCGGTGTAGTACGGCGGGTCAGATAGCGCCAAAATGTCTTCGTCAGAACCAGTTGGAAACCCGTCAATCATTCTGAAATCCGGGTCCTTAAGACGTTCTGCCAAGAGTTTGCGATAGTGCTCGCGTCGCGCCTCATCACTCGGGAACGTTTGCCCGAGGCATTCAACCGGTCCGGATTTAGCCGCGTAGTTCTGAAAAAGATCACTCATCAGTCGTTCCTCAAATTCTTCTTGTCATGGTCGGGTGAACACGACGTATCACTCGATCACGAAGCGCAGCTTGGTCGAATCCTTGCCCTTGCAGCGCTCGTTCAGGAAGGTGTCGAAGCGGCCGCGCAATTCGTCCGGTTTGGCGGGCGAGCCGCCCTGCAGCAAGGCCTGCTTGAGCTCATCACTCTTGACGCCAATCTTCTCCAGCCCAGAAAGCGCTTCTTGCGCCGCGTTGGCGAACTCGGTGGTCATCGGTTCGGGCAACTTGCGTGAGGTCAGGAAGCCGTCGATCAACTTCTTGCTTGCCGCCGGCAGCAAGCCCAGGCTGTCTTGGGTGAACGGGTCTTCCAGGTTCTCCAGCAGAGTTTGCTGCCAGTTGGACTGCAACTGGTCCAGGTCTTCGTCCAGTTTGTGTAGGCGGTTGGCGGCCGGGATCAGCTCCATCTGCTCAGCGGATGGTCGGAACTGGCAGTGCGGGCATACCGCTGCTGTCATCAGCGTGGGCTCGTCCAATGATGAGCAACTCTTCAAGCCGTTCAGCGACTCTTCAAACGCCGTGAGTTGACTGGTGGGCATCAACGACACGCCGGCCAGGATGCGCAGGCCCAGCAGGCGGTCGTCCTTGCGCAGCCCATTGCGGGCCTTGTCTTCGGCCACACCGAGCCGCGCCTTGCTATGGCTGGCGATGTAGGCGGTGATGTAGCCCTTCTTAAGTTGGTTAAGCGTCTGCCGGTACTCGGCGGCGTGTTCGGCCGTGCGATCCAGACTGAGCTTGGCTTGCAGGGCTTTGCGGGCAGCCTCGGCTTGCTTCACCCAGGCGTGCTCGGGAGGCAGCACCATCTCGGCCTGGGAGAGGTACGACGCCGTGCCGCCCAGCTCCACCACCAGTTCGAGCAGGCGCTCGACCGCTGCCAGAACTTCCAGATTCTTCTTCTGGCTGTCGATGTCTTCTTGCGTGACGCGCAGGTTCTTGAGCTTGCCGACAGTGTTGTAGGGCGTCAGCGATTCGGTGAACTTCTTCAGCGCGTCCAGCCTGGAGTGCCAGTCTTTGGCTTCTTCCTCGCGCAGCAGGTTCTGGCCCCAAAAGCTGAGCTTGCCTTGTTGCAGGTCGGAGCCCGCCTTGAGCACGCGCGGCACCAACGCGCTGACCTTGTCTTGCAGCTTGATCACCGGCTCGGTGTCGCCCTGGCTAGCCTTCTGCGCCAGGCCGGACGGCAGATCAAACAGCTCGAACAGGGTGCGCAGCACCGCAAGGTTGATCTCTTTCGGTGCCTCGACGTGCTTGAACTGCTTGAGCTCTTCAAGCGAGCGCTCCGCGAGCTGCACCAGCTTGCCCGAGTCGATCTTGTCGCCAGTGATCGACATCACCAGGTCGCCGGAATAGACCAGGCCACCCAACACGGTGATCAGTAGATCCGGCTCCAGTCGGTACTTGATGGGCGCGAAATATTCAACGTCCGAGGTGCCTGAGAGCAGTTCGCTGCGGTTGAGCACCTGGCCGTGGCCCTTGGCCTTGAGCCGGGTCAGCACCTCAAGCGCGTAGCGTGACTTGGCCGGGTCCACCTGGTTGCCATCGAGCAGTTCCAAAGCATCCAGCACGGCGGCGGCGTCTTTGGTGCGGGTGCCACCGGCAAGCGCACGCAGTGCATTGCTAACGAGCTGCTTGCGGTTGGCTTCGGTGACCAGCACCGTGAAGGTGGGGTATTCGGGCGACAAGTCCACAAAGCGCTGGCCCAGCACCAGGCCCGAGATCACGTTGACGACATCGCGAAAGTTGATGCGTTCGTCCGGGCCCAGCCGCGCACGGTCACGCAGCGACACGCCCTTGGACCACTCCTGAAGGTTCTTCTTCTTGCCTTGGTAGGTGACTTCAAAGGCAGTCATCTGCTTTTCCTGCAGCCACTTGCTCATGGCGCGCAGGAAGTCTTGCGCCTTGGAAAGGTAGATGGCCTTGGCACCGCCGCTGGCGGTTGACGCCAGATCCAGCGCTGCGGCGTAGGAGGACAGATGGCGTTTGAGCTCGTCGTCCAGGCCCGTGAGACGGAAGAAGACTTCGTCCGACAGGCTGTTGTCGGTAAATTTGGGCTTGTCGAAGGGCTGAATGAAGTAGACGTAGAAGTCGCGTTCAGGCTGCGCCGTGGGTCGGTCGTTCGGGGCACCGAAGAACAGGTAGCCCATGCGTTCGACACGACGCTCCTGCCACTCGAGCTGGTACTGCCAAATCTGGAAACCGGGGTAGCGCAAATCGTCGCTGCACTCCATCAGTGCCTTGACGGCGCTGTAGTAGGCACGGTCGAGCGCGTCGTCGGACAGGGCTTCGGCGCGCTTTTCGATCTGCGCGTCGTAGTCGATGTCCTTCTTGAGGTCGAGGTAGTACTGCTCCGTGTCCGGTGCCTTGGAGATGAACTGCCCGTTGACGGTCTTGAGTACCTCCCGCATCACGGTCTGCACCATCGACAGCAGGTTCTCGGCCGGATCGCCTGGCATGTCTTCGACGCCCGGCTGGAACAGGCACAAGGCGTCGCGCAGCTCGGCGGCAGTGGGGCCGATGGGAATGTGGATGTCGCCACCCGTGGTCAGGCGGTGGACGGCCAGCGCGTTGATGACGCGCAGCGCCATCGGTTTGTAGGTCGGGCGTGTGAAGGCCTGCTGTACGCGCGACTCCAGCACCTCGGAGACGCGCATGACTTCCTTGATGTTCGGGTCGGCGCGCAGGACCGAGTTGGTCTTGATGGTCTGCCAGAAGCTCTCGTAACTGATGAACAGCGGCCGGTCGGTGGGCACGTCCTGGTCAAGGATCGCCAGCATGGCGGCCTCGATGGTCTTCAGCGCGCCGCGCTTCTCGGTGAAGTGGATCTGTTCGAAGGTCTTGAGGTAGTCGGGGTGGACCGGGAACAGCCGAACATATTCGTCCATGCGCTCGTTCATGGAGCCATAGAACTTGGCGAATGGCGTCAGGTACTCGCGGATCTTGTTTTGCTGGTCGGCCGTCTTCTTGAGCAGGCGCGCGGAGACGACAAAGCTCACGTCCTGCCGGTCGATCAGGATCTGCGTGAAGCGCTCGTTGACGCGGCGCATGCTGTCGGCCACATGTTGGAAGCGCACGCTGTCGAAGATGGCTTCCTGCACGCCGGCCACGAAGCGGAACTTCAGGTGCTTGGTGACTTCACCGATCTGGCGCAGGATGGCCAGGTCGCGCACCAGCTCGTGGTCTCGGCGGGACTGCAGGTATTCCAGGAACTCATCGACGACCAGCAGCACGCCTTGGTTCGGGAATTTCTCGCCGAAAGCGGCCATCATCTCCTCGAACGACTCCTTGTTGTTCAGCTCCTGGTCCGCTGCCGGGAAGGTGTAGCTGACGCCGAGCTTTTCCAGAAAGCGTTCGATCTGCTGCGTAATGATCTGGCGCAGCGGCATTTCCAGGCCGCCCACCTCGATGCGCAGCACCTTGAAGCGGCCAGCAATCGGGGCGACAGCCTCGGCGACCTTGGCGTGGCGGATCATCGGTGCGTAGGCGGCATCCTCGGCTACCAGTGACAGCACTGACATCAAGTGCGACTTACCGGTGCCGTAGTTGCCGACGATCAGCACGCCCTTGTGATCGACCGAGTCGTCAAAGCTGAGTTGGGGAACCATAAGCTTGGAGATCCGCTCGGCCATGTCGTCGGAGATGACGTAGGTCGAAACGAGCTTCTTGGCCTCGTTCGGGCGCCCCGCATCGAGCAGTTGAATGACTGACTCGATCTGTTCGAACTGGATCAGATCTCCGTATTTCATGTTCTTGGCCATATGGGTCTCTCTTCCCTGATGTTTCTAAACGCGCGTCAAATTTCTAGAACGACCACGCCGTCACGGCTGTAGTCGCGATGTTCTGGGTGGCTCATGTCGGCGTAGATCAGCCGATCACCCCGCAGCTCGCCCGGCCACACGGCCACGACGCGCTTGGAGTGCGCCAGCCGCTTGACCAGATCAAGCGGGTTGATTTGCAGGCCCTTCTCGAATAGCAGTTCGAGGTTGTCGAGCAGCAGCGGATCGTCGGTGCGTTCCTTGTCAGCAATCTCACGCAGCAACTCACCAGCCGAGAAGCCCCGCTTGTTGATCTGCGTCGCAGCCAACCGGCGGCCCAGCTCCAAGCCCACATTCAGGGGCTCGATGTTCAGCTTGGCACCCAGCTCGCGCAGCAGCTTGGTCTTGCCACTGGGGCGTGCGCCAACCAGCAAAACCAGCTTGCTGTTGAGGTCGCCGATTTCGCCGATGAGTCGTTCGAGTTTTACCAGCATGCAGCGCCTCAGTTCGACTCGGCTTCGAGCCGTTGTTGGTCAGGCGACCGGTAGCCAGGTGCCAGCACGGCATTCTTCACGCCATAGATCGCCAGCGGATCTTTCAGCCAGAGCCGGTACTCGTGGCCACGCAGGCTATGGTCGGGCGAACAGTCCACGCTCCACTTGCGCAAGATGTACCCAGCGGTGGCTGCACGAAGCTTTAACCGCAATGAGCCGTCCAGCATGCCGTAGTCCATCTCGGTAATCTCAGGTCGCGGCTGATCTGGGTGGGGCACCAAATCCAGCTCCACGATGCGGGTCCACTGAATGTCCTGGTCGCTGAGTTCGTGCGGCGCTGGCTTCTCGCCCTTCAATACCTGCGGGTGCTTGATGCGTGTGATCACGAAGTCGCGGAACTCCTGCGACTTCCGGTCGAAGGCGCGAACGTGCCACCTCAGACCGTTGTCGATCAGCGCGAACGGCACGATCTGCCGCTTGGCCTTGCCGTTCGAGATGGAGTGGTATTCGATCGCGAGCGGGCATTCCTGGTGGATCGCCCGTGTCACGCTCGCCAGCACATCCAGATCAGGGTGCGTCAACCGTGAAGGACTCTCGCTGGCAACCCATGCCTTGAGACGCATCGGCTCGCCGTCGCCGAAGCCCTGGGTCAGCCAAGACAGCACGCGCTCAGGCGGGAAGTCGAAGACTGGGCGGAAGTCCGGGCCCAGGACGTAGGACTTGCCCTTGGAATCGTAGTCGATGTTGCCGGGTGCCAGGTCTTTGTAGAGCGCCAAATCCCTCGATGCGGCAGCAGACTGAATACCAAACCGCGTCACCAAGTCCTGTCGGCGCATCTCTCCAATGAAGCGCACGCGCAACTCTACAAACGCGAGGCGGTCGCGTTGCGGCTGGGTGAGTTCTGCTAGCTGTTCGTTCGACATCCTGGCGGGCTAGTTCGGGTTAGCGAATGCTTGTACGGTTTATTGCGAAAAGTATATGGTCTGCCATAAAATCCGTCCATGAATCTATTTTGATTTGTGTATACGTCGCCTTTTGATAACAACAAGCAACACGGCGACAAGATGATCGGTAGGGACCTCATGCTAAATTTCGCCGAGCTTCACCTCAAGCCAGGAACTCTGGAACAGTACGGATTGCCCGACATTCCGTACCCCATCCCAGTTGCCTTCATGCAGTCAGCCTTGCTCGATGATGGGGAACTGCCGCTGGCCGCGATGCTGCACGGCTTGCAACAGCGTAGTCGGGAGGGGGAAGCAAAGTGGCAGGAGATCGAGCCAGCGATGGATCGGCTTTCCCAGATGCTGTCGCCAGACGACGCCCGCGAGGTTATTTCAGCGGCTGGCGATCATTGGTGGATTGAGGTCGGTCCTTTGGACCTTGGTGCAAAACTGATCACAGTCCAGCGTGGTGACGCCCTGATCGCCGCCATTACTACCCGTGAGGACGGCCGACTCCGGGTAGCCGTGTTTCGCCCACTGGATGGCAAGAGTGCGGAATACTTGACCGGTCTGGGCCAAGTGCCGAACCCCGAGCACGGCGTCTGTATGCGTGAGAACAACTGGGAATACGCGCTCGATTGTTCTGCCGGCAACGGTAACTACTACGCCGCCGACCAAGGCGAGGCCTACTTGTCTTACTGGGAGAAAGGCCTCGGTGTCAGCTGGGATGGCGCTGAGGTGCCTGTGTGGCTTGAGCAGAAGAATCTTGTCGCCCGACCAGCCTCCCGCGTGGTGACGGAGTTGGGTATTTACTCCAAGCTGTCTGGTGAGGGGAACGTGGAGCCTGTTGCCGAAACTGGTGCAAAGGACGAACTTGAAACCTTGGCACCGCCGGCATGGCGCAGTAAGCGCCAGCAACGGCGCACCGTCCAGGGGCGCTTTCTGGGTTGCCTGTTGGGTGGAGCGGTCGGCGATGCGCTGGGTGCTCCAGTAGAGTTCATGAAGCGGGCAGAGATCCTCCGCCGCTTCGGCCCGAATGGCATCACTCAGTACGCACCGGCTTACGGTGGGCTGGGGAGAATCACCGACGACACGCAGATGACCCTTTTCACTGCCGAGGGGCTGATCCGAGGCTGGGTACGCGGCTGCTTCAAAGGCATTACCACCTATTCGGGCGTAACGGCCCACGCTTATCTGCGCTGGCTGCAGACCCAAGAGGAACGCCCAACCTGTGACATCAACTTCGGTACTGATGAAACCGGCTGGCTCTTTCAGCAACGCCAGCTACACAGCCGGCGCGCGCCAGGCAACACCTGCCTTTCCGCGTTACGGGCGATGAAATCGCTCGGGGAGCCGGCACGCAACAACAGCAAGGGTTGCGGCGGCGTCATGCGGGTTGCCCCAGTGGGACTGTTTGCTTGGCGCCTGCGCCAACAGGAATCGCCCCAGGACGCATTCCGGCTAGGCACAGAGCTGGCGGCGCTGACTCACGGCCACCCTACAGGGTCGCTGACCGCAGGTGTTCTGGCTGTGCTGATTCTGGCGCTTACGGACGGCGCGTCACTGCCCGAGGCGCTGGTGGCTTCGATGGCCATCCTTCGGGCAGAGACCGGCTTTGAGGAGACACTGCGCGCGATCGAGATGGCCGAGGAGCTTGCTGTTTCCGGCTTGCCGCATGAAGAAGCCATTGCCCGGCTGGGCCAGGGCTGGATCGCAGAGGAAGCGCTCTCGATCTCGATCTATTGCGCGCTAGTCGCTCGCAACTTCAAGCATGGCGTGATCATGGCGGTGAACCACGATGGCGATTCCGACTCGACCGGATCGATCGTCGGCAACCTGCTGGGCGCGATGTATGGGGTGAAAGCGATTCCTACTGAGTGGCTGGATCCGCTTGAGCTGCGTGACGTCATCACCGAACTCACGGAAGACCTCTACGCATTCAAGGATTGGGAGATCGGCGAGTACATCGATAACGAAGAGCTGAACCAGCGGATCTGGCAGAAGTACCCTGGATTCTGAGATGGAGTGAACTGGTATGAGCGGAAATCGGTGGGACCAGCTGGGCGTGCCCCACAAAGGATGGCACTGCGTGGATGTCATCGACCTGCGGGCCGACGGTGAGTCGGCAGACGAAACCGATTACGCAACCTGTCAGATGTGCGGCAACGAGAAGATCCGCTACGTCCACATCATGGAGCACCCGGATCTGGACGAGAACTTTGAAGTCGGCTGCGTCTGCGCTGAGAAGATGAGTGACGACTACGATGGGCCTAAACGGCGTGAGGCCAAGTTGCGCAACCGAGCAGCGCGCCGCACTCGTTGGCTGCAGCGTAAGTGGCGAGTGTCTGCCAAGGGGAACAGCTTTCTGAACGTCGATGGGCACAACCTCGGAGTGCACATAAACAAGTTCAAGCGGTGGGGCTACCGGATCGGCAACCGCTTCAGTACCAAGACCTACGCGACCAAGGACGAAGCGAAGCTGGCTCTTTTTGATGACTTCTGGACGGCGACCCAGGATGACGAGCAGTTGTGGTCCAGTGACTAAGCAGGGACAAAGATGTGATGGCGCATCGATCAATAATTTACTGACGAAAACGAGAGGCAATATGCCGTTGCAAAACCGGATCAATCCAGATGGAGAGATTTGCCGATCCTCAGCCAGGGGAATGCTGATGGGCAACCGAGGCTGTCTTCATAACGAGGCCAGAGAGATCGTTTCGCGTTCCAAGCGGGATGCCTGGGTCACGTGCCTGATTGAGTTCAAGAACATCAAACGCATCGTCATGGATGCCGGCAAATACACGGAGTTGTTCTTTCTCGACGAAGCGACTGCACTTGCTGCTGGCCATCGCCCCTGCGCCACGTGCCGACGCGACCGATACGATGCGTTTCTTGCCGCATGGAGCGACGGCAATCGAAACGGCGAAAAGGTGCTGGCCGGCGAGGTGGATAAACAGATGAAACTTGATCGCGCCCCTGGCGCGCGCGTAGAAACACCGTCGATCATGGGACTGCCCAATGGCGTTATCGTCAAGCAGTCAAGCACCGGAAACTGGTACCTGAAATGGGGCGATAACTTGTACATGTGGTCGTTTGATGGCTATGGTCTCTCGCAGCCAATATCGGCTGTGACAGGGCCATTTGTGGTGTTAACTCCGGCGTGCACGATCAAAGCGCTTCAGCGTGGTTACCGTGTGGAAGTCCATCCGAGCATTACTGCGTCTGAAGTAATTGCGGCACATGGCTAGATTGTTCCAATAATTCGTCTATTATTTGCATTCGACGAATATATGGAACATGCTTTATCGGCCATGCGCCAAGACACCCATACCCAACGCGTCCTTGATCTGGTCAGCCAGAAGGGGATGCTACGCCCCGGCGATCTCGATACTATCGGGGCGCCCAGGGTAGTCCTGACGCGAATGACAGCCAGCGGCCTGCTGAAAAAGGCCGGGCGCGGCATTTACCGTCTGCCTGGCAATGAAGGCTCCGAGCATGAGAGCCTGGCCACCATCGCAACCAAAGTGCCACAGGCAGTCTTCTGCCTGCTTACGGCGCTGCAGTTCCATGAACTGACCACCCAACTGCCGCGACAAGTCTGGATTGCCATGCCGCGTGGCAGCCATACGCCCAAGATCAAATACCCGCCGGTCAAGATGGTCCAGTTCGCCGGTGATGCCTATTCCGAGGGTATCGATGTCGTTGAGCGGGACCAGGTCAAACTACGGGTCTACTGCGTGGCCAAGACCGTGGCTGACTGCTTCAAGCACCGCAACAAGATCGGACTTGACGTGGCGCTGGAGGCACTGAAAGACGCACGAGCGAAGAAAAAGGCGTCAGCCGACGATCTCTGGCACTTCGCCAAGGTTTGCCGGGTCGCCAACGTCATGCGTCCGTATCTCGAGGTGGTGGAATGAACAAGGATCTTGCCGCATCGGTACGGGCACGCCTGCTGAACGTCGCCAAGGCCCAGGATGCCGATTTCAACCAGGTGCTGGTGCGCTTCGCCCTGGAGCGAATCCTCTACCGCTTGAGTCAGTCGGCACACGCCGATCATTTTCTGCTCAAGGGGGCGTTGCTCTTTACGCTCTGGTACGACCTGCCGCACCGGACAACGCGCGATGCCGATCTACTCGGCTTCGGTCCAAGCGACCTCGAATCAATTGCCCAGACATTTCGTGACATCGCCAGCGTCGAGGTTGAGGACGGCATCGTCTTCGATCCGGCAACGGTGAGCGTGGAGGAAATCCGCAAGGATGCAGGGTACGCTGGCGCTCGGGTGCTGATCACGGGCGAACTCGCCAAGGCACGCTGCAAGACGCAGATCGACATCGGATTCGGTGATGCGGTCACGCCTGGCCCGGTACACGCCGTCTACCCGGTACTGATCGAAGACTTGCCGGCGCCTCGGCTGCGGACATACCCCGTCTATACCGTCATCTCGGAAAAACTTCACGCCATTGCCTTGCTTGGCATGACCAACAGCCGGTTGAAGGATTACCTGGACTTGTGGGTGTTGCTGGACCGTGAAGCGCTCAATGCCCACACGCTGGCGAGAGCCATCGCCGCAACCTTTCTCCGACGAGGCATGCTTGTTCCTGCCGCATTGCCCGTTGGACTGACGGATGAGTTTTCGACCGACTCATCGCGCCAGGCCATGTGGCATGCTTTCCTGAAGAAGAATGAACTCGCCATCACGCCGCTGCCCGAGGTGGTGAGGAAACTCCGCGTGATTCTGGAGCCGGCACTGGCTCAAGCCGCGACATTCGCAGCCACGGCAGATCTGGTGGAGGTTGATAAGCAGGCTTCCTCATAGGCCTCAATGTCGACCAGCCGATAAAGCACACGCCCTGATAGCTTCAGAAACTTGGGACCGATGCCGTCGCAGCGCCAGCGCTCAAGAGTTGCCTCGCTGACATGCCAGCGCTGGGCAAGGTTTCTTTGGTTGAAATGAATGACTTCCATGCAGGACTCCGCGCGGGTTGGTGGGAGTCCATGGAGGCGCTGTTCTGTCCGCAAGCCAAGTTTGTTGCATCAATGCGGACGCGGGTTCGATTGATATTCGCGGAATCGAATTACGATCTGAATTTACGGTGTTGTCATCCACCAACCACTGATAGGATCAGGCTTGATTCCGCAGCTTTCCGCGTGTGTTGTTTGCAGCTTTTGCAACCCAGAAAACGCTGAGTTAGTCAGGTTTGGCGCGGGTGGCTGCCCCACCACCAGAAACCGTAGTAAAAACAGTATCATGCAAAAACGACCGACCCCGCCGCACGCCAGTGTTGGCGGGGTTTTTCGCTTATGGCTTCCGGACTTCAGCACCCCGCCAACACCCTGTTTTGCCCCCTTTTTCGGCGTTTTCTCGCTCTCTTCTCTCTTTCTTCCGGACGATCAAGTCACGAAGTCCGGAAGGCAGTTTCCTTTATATACAAAGACTTAATCTGCTCAATATTTAAGCTGTTTTGTTTTCAGTATTGGGTGGAAAAGGGGAATGAGAGAGAAAAACAGAATTGAACTGCTTTGGCAATCAACCGGATGGGCAAGGTCAGCTTGGCGTAGGTCGTGCCGGGCAGGATTCCGCCAGCTTGATCAGGTCCAGGTTGATGGCATCGGCCAGAATGGTCGTCCCCCTCGTCCATGTCTTCAATCAGCGCTACGCCGCCGGTCGCTGATGGCGCGTGACATCGTGTGGATAGGTTCACCTCCGCGTCATCAAGCTGTCACATCCGATGGCTAGGATTCAGGCATTACATGTCTAGACATCTAAGCAATGAGTCTCTACGCCATCGAACACGCCAGCGGAACCGCGCTATATGCGCAAATTGCCCAGGTTTTGGAGCGGGATTATGTGGGGCAAGGCGCGCCGGGCGACCGGCTGCCGTCCGAGGGGGAGCTGGCTGATCGCTTCGGGGTGAACCGTCACACGCTGCGTCGGGCGGTGGATGAGCTGATCACGGCTGGATTGCTGGAGCGGCAGCACGGCGTGGGCGTATTCATTGCCGACCGGCTGCTCGATTACAGAATCGGAACGGATACGCGCTACACCCAGAATCTTGCCGATCTGGGTATCGCCACTGAAAGTTCGGTAGTGCGCAAGATGGTCGCCCCGGCGTCAAGCGGCGTCGCCCGGCATCTGAATTTATCCAACGACGCGCCGGTGTTGTGGATCGAGACGCTGCGCCGCGCCGAGGGCGTGCCGTTGTGCGTCATCTCGCATTTTTTGCCGGTTGAACCCTACAAAACGATGCTCGATGGCTACGCCGACGGTTCGCTGCATGAACTGCTGGCGCAACACTGCGGCCCGTTGCGCCGCAGCGAGAGCCTGGTGACGGCGGTACTCCCGCAAGGCGATGACGCGAAGCTGTTAGGCATCGCGCAGACCAGACCGGTGCTGCGCGTCAAGAGTCTGAACGTACTCGAACGGGATGCAACCCCGGTCGAGTACGCCATCACCCGGTTTCGCGCAGACCGGATCCAACTGCGTATCACCCCGTGAACTGATCTTCCGAACCCTTCCACACACTTGCAGGAGTATTTCGAATGTATTACAGACGCACTTTCCTGGCTACTGCCATCGCTGCCGCTCTGGCCATCACCCTGCCCGTTGCCGCGCAGGCGCGCGACGGCAGCCTCAAACAACCCTTGCGGGTGATGCTGGTGCCTGCCGACGGCGGCACCGAGGACGGCACCAAGGCCGATTTCCAGCCGATTTTCAACGCCATTACCCGTACCACTGGTCTGAACTTCGACATCAAGGTCGGCCAGAGTTACGGCGCCGTGGTCGAGGCGATGTGCGCCAAGCAGGCGGATATCGCCTGGTTCGGCCCGGCTTCCTATATTCCGGCGCGTGACCGTGGCTGCGCCAAATTGCTGGCGGTGGCGGTGGAAAAAGGCAAGTCGGTCTATTACTCCGGACTGTTCACCGCACGCGATTCGTCGCTCACCAATCTGAAGGACACCAAGGGCGACCGTCTGGCGCTGGGCGATATCAATTCCACCTCCAGCTTCCTCTATCCGGTGGCGATGCTGATGGACGCAGGCGTCGATCCGGCGCGCGACATGAAGCAGATCGTTCTGGCCGGCAGCCACGCCAACGTGATTACCGCACTGGCTGAAGGCAAGGTCGATGTCGGCGGCGCGTCGTTCGATTCGTTCGAGAAGGCGGTCAAGGCGGGCTCCATCGACCCCGCCAAGGTGCGCGTGCTGGCCAAGAGCGATCCGATTCCCTATCCGCCCATCACCATGCACCCGGTGTTGCCTGCCAAGGTGCAGCAGCAGTTGAAGGATGCCTTCAGCACCGTGCATCAGGCGCCCGGCATTACGCCTGACCAGGTTCGTGGCTATGGCGGCCATAAAGTGGATCGTTACGACGCCAACTTCCCCGAATCCGGCATGGATGCGCCGGCCAAGAAGATGGTGCTGGTGAATGACCAGGTGAAGGCCGCCATCATCAAGAAGGCTTCCAGCCGCTAAACCGAGCCGGTGCGGGGCGCGCCTTACAAAAGTGAGCGTCCCGCACCGGCAGCCCCATGACAAGGAACCCATCATGTTGAAATTTCATTCTGTCAGCAAACGCTTTGACGACGGCACCCAGGCGCTGTCCGAAGTCCATCTGGACATTCCCCAAGGCCAGTTTTGCGTGCTGTTGGGGTCATCGGGCGCCGGCAAATCCACGCTGCTCTACATGGTCAACGGGCTGGTGACGCCCACCACCGGGCAGGTCGAGATCGGAGGCAAGATGCTCAACCGCGCCAATATCAAATCCATCCGGCGCACGGTCGGGATGGTGCATCAGCAGTTCAATCTGACGCCGCGATTGTCGGTGTCGATGAATGTGTTGTCCGGTGCGCTGCCGTTTGTTTCCTATCTGCGCGCGGCGGTCATGTGGTATCCGCGTGCGCTGCGGGAGCGCGCCTGCAGACTGCTGGCCGAGGTGGGCTTGTCGCCCGAGCACTTGCCGCGCCGCGTGTCCGAGCTTTCCGGCGGGCAGATGCAGCGGGTCGGCATCGCCCGCGCCTTCATGCTGGAGCCGCAAGTGTTGCTCGCGGACGAGCCGGTGGCCAGCCTCGACCCCAAGGTCAGCCGCGACATCATGGTGCTGCTGCGCGATGAAGCCAAACGCCGCGGCACCACCGTGGTGTGCAGCCTGCACCAGCCCGAACTGGCGGTGGAATTCGCCGACCGCATCATCGCCCTCAAGGGCGGCAAGCTGGTTTTCGACGGCACGCCTGAACAACTGGTTGCAGCCGGTCTCGACAGCATTTATCAGCACGACGAACCCAAACCCGCGCCGAGCCACCCTGTCCCGCATGTCGCCCCGCAGATGCTGGAAGCCCTGGCCTGAAGGACATCCAATGAAACCCCTCTCTCCCCCACTGCCAAAAGACTGGCAGCTCACCCCGCCGTGGACTGCCAAACACCTGTTGATGGGCATTGCGCTGCTGGCCCTGCTCGCCTTCACCGGCTCCCGGCTCGAAATGCCGCGCATGATCAAAGAAATCGGTGAGGCGATTGGCTACAGCGTCGGCCTCACAGAAAAATCACCCGTGGCGACTGGCCTGGCGCGCATCGGCCATTCGATTTTTCCGATCCAGATCGCCGAGGTGACGGAAGTCTCGCGCATCGAGAATTTCGACCGCGAAAATCTGCCGCTGTTTGCCCGCATTGAAATCCAGGAAACCAGGACCGCGCATCTCAACACCGAAACCCTGCAAATGGAAACCGGGGTGGAAAAGAAAGAGGTGCTGGTCGAGCCTGTGGGCTACCTCAAGATCGTGCTGGTGAAAATGGCCGAAACACTGGAAATCGCGCTCTGGGCCACGGCGCTGTCGATTCTGTTGTCGATCCCCCTGGCCTATTACGCCGCCAGCAATTACTCCCCCAACAAGCTGACCTATTTCCTGTCGCGTTCTTCCATCAGCCTGCTGCGCTCGGTGCCGGAACTCATCACCGCGCTGTTTTTGGTGCTGGCTTTCGGCTTTGGCCCCATCGCCGGCGTCCTGGCGCTGGCGCTCCATGCCGCCGGATTTCTGGGCAAGTTCTACGCCGAAGACATCGAGAACGCCGACCGCAAGCCGCAACAATCGCTGGAGGCCATCGGCGCGGGCAAGCTCAAGACGCTGTGGTATGGCGTGCTGCCGCAAGTCATGCCGCAGTACGTGGCCTACAACCTCTATATCCTGGACCGCAATGTGCGCATGGCGACCGTGATCGGGCTGGTTGGCGCGGGCGGCATCGGCCAGGAGCTGAAAGGCCGTTTCGACATGTTCCATTTCGGCCATGTCGGCACCATCCTGGTGGTGATTTTTATCACCGTGCTGTTGCTGGATCAGTTCTCGGCGCGTACCCGGAAGAAGCTGATATGAACCTGCCGCCCGATTTCCCACCACGCAACCGCTGGGGCGCATTGCTGGCGCAGCTCCCAGCCGGGCAGGTGCGGCCCCCCGCCGCTACGCTTGAGCTTGAGCTTGAGGTCGTGGATATCACCCTGCCGCAATCCGGGCTGGGGCTGATGCAGCTTCACGACAGCGCCCTCAACGACGGCTTTTACCTGGGTGAAATTCCCATCGCCCGCGCCCATGTCCGGGTGAAGAGCGCCGACGGACAAGAGGGCGAAGGCGGCGCGGTGCTGCTGGATGACCGCGCCCGGCTGGCGCGCGCCATTGCCGTGCTCGATGCCGTGCTCGCCGCGCGGCTGCCCGGCTGGGAGGCCGCCTCCACGCTGGTGGAGCAAGGCATGGCCGCGCATGAACAACTCGCGCAAACGCGCCGCGCCCTGCTTGCCCGCACCCATGTCGATTTCAGCCTCCTGGGGCAAGAGGAAGACGAATGACCGCCATGACCGATTTGACCGATTTGACCGTTTTGTCCATATGGCAATCGCACACCCAGCAACGGCTGTTCCGCCGCCTGCTGGAGGCCTTTGCTTACCCCGGCCGTCTGCTTGACGCCGCTGACAGCGGCACGACCGCACGCCTCGCGATTCTGGCCACGCTGCTGGATGGCGAGGTGGATCTGGCCGACCCGCACGGGCTGATCGCGCCAGAAGACGGGCTGCGCCTGATGGCCAGCGCCGCCGCGCCCGAGCAGGCACGCTTTGTCGTCGCCGATGCCGCGCGTGCGCCGGATTTCACGCCCGCGCTCGGCAGCCTGGAATCCCCCGAGTTCGGCGCGACGCTGCTGCTCGAAGTCGAGCAACTGGGCACGGGGTCGCCTTTGTTTCTGACCGGGCCAGGGATCGCCTCGCAAAGCCGGCTGGTGATGCAGGGCTTGCACCCGGACTGGATCGCGCGGCGGGCAGACTGGGTGTCGGCCTATCCGCTGGGTGTGGACATCATCCTGTGCGATGCCGCGCATTTCGCGGCGTTGCCGCGCACCACTCACATTGTCTGGGAAGGTTACTAATGGGCTATGTCGCGATCAAAGGCGGCAAGGCCGCCATCGAGGGGGCGGCTGCCGCAACGGACATGCTGCGTGCAGGCAGCGAGCACGCCGAGCCGCTCGTACTGGATGCCATCGAAGGCCAGTTGCGCCTGCTGGTCTCGCGGGTGGTGTCCGAGGGTGGCCTGTATCACCCCAAACTGGCGGCGCTGGCCATCAAGCAGTTCCAGGGCGACACCCTGGAGGCGGCGTTTGCGCTGCGCGCCTATCGTTCGACCAAGCCGCGCCTGCTGGAGACGCCACCGCAAAATACCGCGCACATGCGCGTCATCCGTCGTATTTCCTCCGCTTTCAAGGACATCCCCGGCGGCCAGATGCTGGGGCCGACTTACGACTACGCCCTGCGCCTGCTTGATCTGGGTCTGGTGGACGAAAACCCGGAAGATTTCCGCGCCATTGCCCGCCGCTTTTTAGCCGATGCGCCCGAAACCGAACTGCCGGACAGCTTCCCCAAAGTGCTCGATGCGCTACGTGCCGAAGGGCTGCTGCCACCGCTTAAACCCGTCGCGGGCGCGCCATTCGACATCACCCGCCAGCCGCTGATCTTCCCCGTGCCGCGTGCCGCCGCGCTCGCCACCATGGCGCGGGCGGAGACCGGCTCGCTGCTGGCTATCGCCTACTCCAACATGCGCGGCTACGGCGACGTCCATCCGACGATTGCGGAACTTCGGGTCGGCTATGTGCCGGTGATGCTGCCGCACCCGGTGACCGGCGAACCGATGGAAGCGGGCGAAGTATTGATGACCGAGTGCGAAGTGGTCGCCATGTTCGAGGGCGATGCTGAAGGTAAAGGCTGCGGCGGCAAGCCCGTCTTCACCCTGGGCTATGGCGCCTGTTTCGGCCACAACGAAGTCAAGGCCATCAGCATGGCGATTCTTGACCGGGCGCTGCAAAAAGGCATGAAGGACGGCGCGGCCAATCCGTCGGAAGACCCGGAATTCGTGCTACTGCACGTCGACGGCGTGGACTCGATGGGCTTCGCCTCGCACTACAAGATGCCGCACTACGTCACTTTCCAGTCCGACATGGACCGCTTGCGCACCACGCAAGCCAAGGCTGGAATCGACACGGTGCGGCAAAAGGACACCGCATGAACAACACCTATGAATTGCCCCTGGATGAGGCCGGCTATGCCTTCGGCTTCATGGACGAATACGCCAAAAAGGAAGTGCGCCGCGCCATCCTCAAGGCGATCTGCATCCCCGGCTACCAAACCCCTTACGCCTCGCGCGAGATGCCGATGGGGCGCGGCTTCGGTACCGGCGGTCTGCAACTGACCCTGTCGCTGGTCGGCGGCAGCGACACCCTGAAGGTCATCGACCAGGGTTCGGACGATTCGGTCAACGCCGTGAATCTGCGCCAGTTTGTGCAGATGACTTGCCCGGGGGTGGACACCACCGAAAAGACCGAAGCGGCGACGCTGATTCAGTCGCGCCACCGCATCCCGGAAAAACCGCTCACCGAGGCGCAGATACTGGTGCTGCAAGTGCCGTACCCGGATGCGCTGGTGGTGGTGGAGCCTTCCGAAGCACGCCGCAAAACCATGCACGGCGAGGCGGATTATTCGCGCCTGTTGGTGAAGCTCTACGAAGACATCGTCAAATTCGACGAAATCACCATCTCGCATCGTTACCCGACGCGCATCCACGGTCATTACATCATCGACCCCTCGCCGATTCCGCGCTGGGACGTGCCCAAGCTGCACCAATCGAAGGCCTTGATCCTGCTGGGCGCCGGACGCGAGAAAAAAATCTACGCCGTGCCGCCTTATACCCTGGCCGAGCCGCTGGCGTTCGAGGACGTGGTGTTCAGCGTGGAGGATTTCCGCGATGCGGCGGGCATCCGCCGAGCCTGTTCGCGTTGCGGCGCCACCGACAGCTTTCTCGATGAATTCAGCAACGAAGCGGGCGAAAAAATCTACCAGTGCTCTGACTCCGCTTACTGCGACGAGCAACTGGCTCGCCAGACCAGTCACGCTCAAACAACGAACACCGAGGTGGTTGCATGAGCCGCAAGATTCTGGAAGTCAACAACCTCACCAAGATTCATGGCCGCGGCTGCCCGCTGTGCCTGGAGTCCACCGGCCCCGAGGCCGACACCAATATCTGCCCGCATTGCGGCAGCGTGGTGGCGGCGCATGGTGTGAGTTTCGATCTCTATCAGGGGGAGATTCTGGGCATCATCGGCGAGTCGGGCAGCGGCAAATCCACCGTGGTCAAGACGCTGTATTTCGACGATGCGCCGAGCGCGGGCGAGGCGGTCTTCTTCGACGAGGAGGCGCAATACGACCTCTACAGCCTCAACGCCGCGCAGCAGCGCGGCCTGCGCAACAAACGCTTCGGCATGGTCTATCAAAACCCGCACCTGGGGCTGAATTTCAACGTATCGGCGGGCGGCAACATTGCCGAGCGGCTGTTGATGAGCGATGTCGCGCATTACGGTGCCATCCGCGAACGGGCGCGCAGCCTGCTGGTGCGTACCGAAGTGCTGGAAAACCGCATGGACGAGAACCCAAAAAAATTCTCCGGCGGGATGCAGCAACGGGTGCAGATCGCCAAGGCGCTGGCCACCCGGCCACCGCTGCTCTACCTGGATGAAGTCACCACCGGGCTGGATTTATCCGTGCAGGCCGCGATTCTTGATCTGATTCTGGAGATTCAGCACGAACTCGGCACAGCGATGATCGTGGTGACCCACGACCTGGGCGTAGTGCGGCTGCTGGCCGGACGCACTTTGGTCATGAAATACGGCCGCGTCATCGAGACGGGCCTGACCGATCAGATACTGGAAGACCCCCAGCACGCCTATACCCAGCGGCTGGTGGCTTCGGCCTTGTAAGGATCAAGCAATGGACAACATCATTCTGCGCGTCGAAGGCTACGCCAAACGGTTTTACCTCCATAGCCGCCAGCGCAGCATCCCCTCAGCCACCGATGTCAACCTCACCGTGCGCGCCGGGCAACTGACCGCGCTGATCGGCCCGACCGGCGCGGGCAAATCGTCGGTATTGAAGGGCATCTACCGCACCTATCTGCCCAGCGCCGGGCGCCTGCTTTACACCGATGCAGAAGGGCACACGCTCGATCTGGCGCTGGCGGGTGAACATCACATCCTCGAACTGCGTCAACGCGAGATCGGCTTCGTCACCCAGTTCCTGCATTGCCTGCCGCGTCAACCGGCGCTGGACGTGGTGGCGGAACCGCTATTGATACGCGGTGTCACGCGCGAGGCTGCCCGCAAGCAGGCCGCCGGGCTGCTCGAACGCCTGGCCGTGCCGCAACGCCTGTGGGGGGTGCCGCCCGCCACGTTCTCCGGCGGAGAAAAACAGCGTATCAACCTGGCGCGCGGCCTCATCGCCCGGCCGCGCCTGCTGTTGCTGGACGAACCCACCGCCAGTCTGGATGCCGCCACGACCGAACACGTCATTACCCTGATCCAGGAAATGAAACAGGACGGCATCGGCATGATCGCCATCTTCCACCACCCCGCACTGGTCGAACGGCTGGCGGACGCGGTGGCCGAACTTTCGTCACCTCTTTCGTCACCTCTTTCGTCACCCCTCGCGTCGCCCGCAACCACGCTTACCGAAGAAACCATCGAGGTCATTGCATGAAACACGCTCTTTACCTGACCGGCGCGCAGGTCGTACTGCCCAACGAAACCCTGAACGATGCCACCGTGTTGATAGAAGAAGGTGTCATCACGGCCATCGACCCCGCCTACCATCCAAGCGCAACCGAAGTCTCGCTGAAAGGCTGCATGCTGATACCGGGCATGATCGACCTGCACTGCGATGCGCTGGAAAAGGAAGCCGAACCGCGCCCCGGCGTGCATTTCCCCTTCGATTTCGCCTGCGCCCAGGCCGACAAGCGCAACGCCGCAGCGGGCATTACCACGGTGTTTCATGCGCTGTCGTTCGCCAACGCCGAGCTGGGCGTGCGCAACAACGCCACCGCCGCCGAACTGGCGCGCGCCATTCATGCCTGGCAGGCGCACGCGCTGATCGACAACCGCGTCCATGCCCGCTACGAAATCACCGACATCACCGCGCCGCCGGTGTTGCATGAGTTGATTGCCAAGGGCGAAGTGCATTTGCTGTCCTTTATGGATCACACCCCCGGCCAGGGGCAGTTCAAGGACGTGGATGCCTACCGCAACTACCTCGCCCGCACCTACAAGAAAGACGCTGCCGAGATCGAGGCGCTGCTGGCGGACAAATTGGCGCATGGCGCGGGCGCGTTCGAGCGTATGGCGACCTTGAGCACCGCAGCCCGTGCGGCCGGCGTGCCGCTGGCTAGCCACGATGACGACCGCCCCGAAAAGATCGGCATCGTGAAAGGGCTTGGAGTGGCGGTGTCCGAATTCCCCGTCAATCTGGAAACCGCCCAGGCGGCGCGCGCGGCGGGGCTGGCGACCCTGTTCGGCGCGCCCAACCTCCTGCGCGGCAAGAGCCAGTCCGGCTCGATGCGGGCGCTGGATGCGGTGCTCGCCAACGTGGCCGACTGCCTGTGCGGCGACTACTCCCCCGCAGCACTCTTGCCCGCCGTATTGCGCCTGCCGGAACTGGCGGGCATCCCCTTGCATGAAGCCGTGGCGCTGGTCACGCGCAACCCGGCACGCGCCGTGGGTCTCTCCGACCGGGGAGAAATTGCGGTGGGCAAACGCGCCGATCTGGTGGCTGTGCGCACCTTGGGCAATCTGCCGCAAGCGGCGCGGGTGTGGTCGGCGGGCGTGCCCGCATTAACGCTCGCTTACGATCATGGGCGCTGACATGCCCCGTGGCATCCTGCTTTATGTGATCGGTGCCTCCGGCAGTGGCAAAGACAGCCTGATGCAGATCGCCCGCGAAGCGCTGGCGGGCGATGCGGATGTGGTGTTCGCGCACCGTTACATCACCCGCCCTTCCCATGCGGGCGGAGAAAACCATGTCGCGCTCAGCGAGGCGGAGTTTGAGGCGCGGCTGGCGCGCAATCTGTTCGCCATGCATTGGCGCAGCCACGGTCTGCGCTATGGACTGGGCTGTGAGCTTAACCACTGGCTCGCGAAAGGCCTGACGGTAGTGGTCAATGGTTCACGGGAATACCTGGATGAGGCTTCCAAAAAATATGATGAACTGAAACCGGTGCTGATTGAAGTTTCAACCGAGGTACTGCGTGAGCGTCTACAGTCACGGGGGCGGGAAAGTTCTTCTGACATAGAAGTGCGGCTGACCCGTGCTGAAGCGTTCAAAAATTTGTGCCATCCGCAACTGCTGCGCCTGCCCAACAACGCACCACTGAGTGAAACCGGCCCGGTGTTCGTGGCACTCATTCGCGCTCAGTCGCAGGTGGCAACATGCGCTTAAGCTTCCTTGGCACCGGTGCGGCAGGCGGCGTGCCGCTGTGGGGTTGCGATTGCCCGGCCTGCCAACGCGCCCATGCCGACCCGCGTTTTGTGCGCCGCCCCAACTGCGCGCTGGTCGAAGCGGGCGGCGTGCGATTGCTGCTCGATGCCGGGGTAATGGACGTGGCCGAGCGCTTTGCGCCGGGCGCGTTGTCGGCAATTCTCCTCACCCACTTTCATGCCGACCACGTGCAGGGATTGTTTCACTGGCGCTGGGGCATCGGCGCGCTCGACGTGTACGCGCCGCACGACTCGGAGGGATGTGCGGATTTGTACAAACATCCGGGGCCGTTCCAGTTCACGCACCTCACCAAGTTTGAAACATTTGAAATAGGTGGGGTTCGCATCACGCCCATACCCTTGGTGCATTCCAAACCGACGCTGGGTTACTGCATCGAGCATGACGGGGTACGCTTGGCTTATTTGACTGACAGCCGCGAACTGCCGCCGAAAACCGCTGAATTTCTGCAAAGCTGGCAACCGCATACTATCTGCCTGGACTGTACCTATCCGCCAGGCGTGATCGACGCGCGCAACCATTTCGACCTGCCCGAAGCGCTCGCCTTGAGCGAGGCGTATCCGGCCAGCCAGCTTGTGCTAATGCACATCGGCCACCAACTGGATGCCTGGCTGATCGATCACCCGGATGCGCTGGCGGGTCGGGTGTCGTTGGCGCGCGACGGCGCCATGCTCGATATCGGCGCTCAGTGCTGACGCCGCTGGCGGCAGTCGGTCTGGCTGTCCTGCTGCATGTTGCATGGAATCTTCTGGCGCGGCGTAGCCCGCCCGAGGCCAACTTCTTGTGGTGGATAGTCGGGCTGCACGTTCTGCTGTTCGCGCCGTTCACTTTGGCAGACTTCATCCGCGCGGCTGAACAGACGCCGCAGCTCGGCCTCAGCGCGGCGATCACCGGCATCGCCAATGGCGTGTACTTCGTGGCTTTGCGCCGCGCCTACGCGCTGGCACCGGCAAGCGCCGTCTATCCCTTGGCACGCAGCGCGCCGCTGTTGATTGCCGTGCTTGAGTTTGTGGTCTTTGACCGCAGCTTCACGCTGCTATCCTGGGGCGGGATACTCATCGGTGTGGCCGGTTTGTGGCTGATCGCCACCAGCGCGCGTGAGGGTGCGGCGCGGCTGCGTCAGGCATGGCCCTACGCGGCGCTGGCCGCTTTGATGACCGCCCTGTATAGCCTGAGCGACAAGGCGGCTGCGCCGCACCTGCCTGATATGGCCAGCACGCTCGGTTATGTCTGCGCGACCTATGCGATTGGCTGGGTGTTCCTCAGTCTTGAGCAGTGGCGGGCGGTGCGCCGCTGGACGCCCGAAAAAATCCCCGGCATCTTCCCGCTCCTGGTCGGATCGCTGGGTGTCGGTACGGCCTACGCGCTGGTGATCGCCTCGATGCGCCATCTGCCCGCCGCCTACATCGTGACGCTGACCAATGCAGGCATCGTGTTGACGGTGCTCCTGGGCGTGCTCTGGCTGAAAGAGCGCGACGGATGGCGACAACGCATGGCCGGTGCCTGCCTGGTCGGGGTCAGCCTGCTGATCGTCGGGAGTGCGGTTCGTTCGTGAGCGTTCGTTGCGCACGGATTACGGGAACTGTCTACGCCGCCATCCTTGGCGACTTCGCCAAAATGGCATCGCTCGGACTGGTCGGAGGGCACGCAGCATCGGGAAGTCTTGGCGTACGATTTTTTCCGTTTCGTGAGCTGACCCCAATCACCCCACAACCCCCAGCCCCCTCCGCTGCTCCTCCCACACCACAGCCGGGTTAAGGCTCAGGTCCGCCAGCGTCACATCTTCCGGCAACGTTTCATCCAGGATCGCCGCGACGATCTCCGGGGCCAGTGTCGTGAGGTTGAGGAACCGGGCGACATAGCGGTCGTCCACGCCTTCCTTCTTGGCGATCTGCCCGATGGACTTCACCCTGCCGTCATCCAGCATGCGCTGCCATAGATGCCCGCGAGCTAGGGCTGCCTGTAGGATCGTCGGCTCCTGCGGCTCCGGTAAAGTCGTGGTGGTCACGCCGGGTGGCAGCAACACTTCACGACGTCCGCTGTAGCGCTTCACCGTAATCGGGATGGCTACGGTGACGCCGCCATCAATGTTTTTGACCAGGGTCGGTGCGCCGGTTTGGTTGAACTGGATTCTCATGCTGCCACGCATTCTTCAACCTGCATTTCGCGGCCAATTTCCAGTGCCATCTGCTCGACGCCATTTGGCCGCATCTTCACGTGGAGTTCACTCGGTGTAACCGTGACCCGTTCCACCAGCAAGCGCACTACCCGCGCCTGCTCAGCCGGAAACAGTTGCTCCCAAATCTCGTCGATGCGGTTCAGCGCCACCGACACCTCGATTTCCGTCATGGATTCGCCCAGTTTCTGCACCTCCTGCCAGACCATGGCCGCCATATCCGGTGAGCGCAGATTTGCGCGCAGTTGCGCCAGCACCGCCCCCTCCACTTCGCCCGCCGGCAGCATCCTGACTCCCGATGCGCCATAGCCCTCCTTGTTGTCCCGGGTAGACAGGTAGTAGCGGTACATGCGCCCTGACCGGTGCCGGGTGTGGTGTGGCGTCATCGCGCGACCGTCGGCGGTGAAGATGATGCCCCGCAGCAGCGCCGGAGTTCGCGCCCGTGTCAGGTTGGCGCGGGTGCGGGAGTTGCTGGCCAGGATGGTCTGCACGTTGTCCCAGGTTTTTCGCTCGATGATGGGTTCGTGCGCACCGGGGTAGGTTTTCTCCTTGTGGCGAATCTCGCCAAGATAGATCGGGTTGTTGAGCATCTTGTAAATCAGGCTCTTGTCGATGGGCTTGCCGACCCGCTCCCGGCCAGACTGGGCGGTCCAGGACTTGGCGCACACGTTCTCTACCTTCAACTCCTTGACCAGATCGGTGGTCGAGCCCAAGGCCAGAAAACGCCCGAAGATGCGCTGCACCACCTTGGCCTCGCCGTAATTGATGATCAGCTTGCGGTCCACTACGTCGTAACCCAGGGGCGGCACCCCACCCATCCACATCCCCTTGGCCTTGGAGGCGGCGATCTTGTCGCGGATGCGCTCGCCGGTGACCTCGCGCTCGAACTGGGCGAAGGACAGCAGGATGTTCAGCGTCAGCCTGCCCATTGATGTGGTGGTGTTGAACTGCTGGGTGACCGAGACGAAGGACACACCGTTCTGGTCGAACAGGTCAACCATCCGGGCGAAGTCGGACAAGCTTCGCGACAGGCGGTCCACCTTGTAGACCACGATCACATCCACTTTTCTGTTCTCGATATCGGCAATCAGCCTTTTCAGCGCGGGGCGCTCCATGTTGCCGCCGGAATACGCCGGATCGTCATAGTCGTCGCCCACAGGAATCCAGCCCTCGGCGCGTTGGCTGGTGATGTAGGCGTGGCCGGCATCACGCTGTGCGTCAATGGAGTTGTATTCCTGGTCGAGCCCTTCCTCGGTGGACTTGCGGGTGTAGACGGCGCAGCGCAGGCGCTTTTTCACATCGGCATTCATTTTTTCTGCCCCTTGGATTTCTCGCGCAGTCCGAAGAACGCCGGACCCGACCAGCGTGTGCCGGAGATCTCGTTGGCGATGGCGGTGAGGCTGCGGTAAGGTTTGCCGTTGTATTCGTACTGGCCGTCCGGCAGCGTGGTAACGCGGTACTCCACGCCCATAAAGTCGCGGGTGAGCACGGTGCCGGGTATCAACCGCACTACTTCACCCCGGATTTTTTTCTTGCGGCTCTGTTGCTGGACAAGGGCGTCGATGCGCTCCTTGTTGCGAACAAGCAGTTCTGGATGCACGCCGGCGTACTCCAGTTCCTGCAACCGGTAGGCCAGGCGCCGCTCCAGGTAGGACCGGTTGTGGGTGGGCGTGGGTTTGCCGAAGAGCCGCTGCCAGAGCGACTTGATCTCTTCAAACGGTAGATCTGGCAGCCGAGCTATACGCACGGCCATGTCTTGTGAGGGATTCATGCAACCTCCTGTCAGGCAGTTAAGGGAGGTGTATGAACACGCTGTGGGGAGCTGAAGCCAAGGCAAACCGCCCGCTCAGCATCCGGTGCTAATGGTGCTGGCGTCCGCAGTCGTACAAGCCCAAGCGCCAGGAAAGAAGCGACTTCTCGGCCACGCTGTTCGACAGTCATGCGGTCGGGGTCAAGTGCGTTTTGCATGTTCATGGTGGGCGGTTTCCTCTCTCAAACGGTGCCGCTGATTCTGCGAGGCGGACAAGGAAATCCTCGTTAGGTAAATTCCCGGCGTTTGCGGAAAGGACGTAACCTTCTGCGGAAATTCTGTGGGAGACGAAATGAACGTGAAAGCAAGAATGGCGCTGTTTTGCGCCCTGATCGTTGGGATATCGACCGCCGCGCTGGCCGACACGTTGATCGGCAAGGTGGTGGCTGTGGCGGATGGCGACACAATCACGGTGCTGGATGGTCAACAGATCCAGCACAAAGTTCGACTGATGGGGATCGATTGTCCCGAGAAGGCTCAGCCTTTCGGCCAGAACGCCAAGCAAAGCCTGTCCGATCTGGTGTTCGGCCGTTCAGTGAACGTGGAATGGCAGAAACTGGATCGGTACGAGCGGATCGTGGGCAAAGTTCTGGTCAGCGGCCAAGATGCCAATCTGGAACAGGTTCGTCGTGGCCTGGCCTGGCACTACAAGAAATACGAGCGTGAACAGGAGCCGCTCGACCGGGCGACCTATTCCCAAGCCGAGATCGAGGCCCGGATGGGCAACCGAGGACTCTGGTCTGATCCGGAGCCGATCCCGCCGTGGGATTGGCGCAAGAGCAAGAAAAACTGACATGAAAACACCGGCAATTCACGTCAGTGTTGAACACGGCGGCAGCATGGAACCCGTCATCCAGATATACGATGCAGACCAATCTCAGCCGAAGCTGATCAAGATGAATCTTGAAGCCGCCCATAAGCTGTTGGAAGATTTGTTCAGCTCGATCGAGCTAGTCGAAAGCCTGATGCCTGGGCCGGATGATGTAACCCACTGAACTGAAGAATAGGAGTTTCAATGAACAAGATCATGGCCGCCTTGCTGGCAGGTGTTTTCCTGATGGCCACTCAGGCTTATGCAGCTGATCCGGCATGTGAAGCCAAGGCGGCAGAGAAGAAACTGGCCGGTGCCGCGAAAAACAGCTTCATGAAGAAGTGCGAGAAAGATGCCGCTGCTGCCGGCCCCGCTGCAGCCTGCGAAGTCAAGGCCGGCGAGAAGAAACTACATGGCGCAGCAAAGAACAGCTTCGTGAAGAAATGTGTGAAGGATGCGGCCCCGGCCCCAGCCAAATAATCGGGGCATGGGGCGTCGTTACCGATGTGTGGCCGTTACGCGATAGCGACTCCCCATTTCACACGCATCGAGCAGGTGCTGGGCACCCCATTCCAGGCTGTTCAGCCTCGATACAACATAGCCCCTACCCAAAATGTCCCCATCATTCGCCAGACCGAGCACGGCTACGAGTTGACGGAGTTACGCTGGGGACTCATCCCATTCTGGTCCAAGACACCAACCACGGAATACAGCACGTTCAACGCGCGGATCGAGACAGTCGCCACGAAGCCGGCTTTTCGTGGCCCCTTTCGCACTCGACGCTGCTTGATCCCAGCCTCGGGGCTGTACGAATGGAAGCTGGAAGGCGGCAAGAAGCAGCCTTACTTCATTACCGGCGAGGATGACGCAGGCATGGCCTTGGCCGGCTTGTGGGACGAGTGGCGAGACAGTTCCGGGTTTACGCTGGCCAGTTGCACGATCATCGTCGGGCCAGCGAACGAGCGGGTCGCGCCCATCCATGACCGCCTGGCCATCATTCTTCCTGAAACTGCCTATGCCGCCTGGCTCGATCCGAAGACCGGCATCGAACAGGTCAATGGTCTGCTACGCCCTTATCCGGCTGATCAAATACGCTGCTGGCCGGTGTCAATGGCGGTCAACCAGGCGCGCAACAACTCCCCTGATTTGATCGCACCGATATGCTCTCAGAACATCCAATGACCGGAACAGGCTCGGGGGGCATAAGCCATCTGCCAAATCGTCATGACTGCCTGGAAGTCGGCCAAGCCGCCGTCCTGCCACCTTGTCCTATATGGCAGTCAGGGGACACCAAGCGGACGCTCGGATTTTTCTACGAAAGCTGGAGTGATTCACAGAATGCTTTTCTGTTCAGGAATTTCCTGTCCTGAGCTGAAGGACTGCATGCATCGCATTGCCGGTATCAACGATGAGTCGCGCAATTCTGTCATGTTCATCGGTAATAAAATCCTTCACTCGAGCATCGGGGAACGACTTTCCTTTGTAGGAGAATCCGCCAAGGGTCAAACGGTGTCGTTCCGGTTCCTCTCCAGTCCAATCCTCCGTCATTGCGGTCCGGATGATGCTCCTATGCTTACTGTAATTTGACAAAGCGGCAAGATGATCAGCGCGGCCACCAGAAGCCAGTTCCGTCATAAGCTGATGGACCATCGACAGTTCAGCAGAATCGCCTAGTTTTGCCAGAATCGTTGTGGCAGTAATTTTATCTTCACGCAATGAGTGGTCGAAGCGATTCATCCCCAGCGAGTAATAGACAGCATGGGCCATGATGTCAGCAATAGCGTGCAGACTTTGGATGCAGGCCACCACATGTGCCCCGATTTTTGTTATGAGCCAGTGGAACTCAGAGAAACTTTCATCGGATTGATGAATGACCCACAAGAGCGGTTCGTAAGCCAGATGTTTCTGGACAAAAGTCCGGAAAAGGTCGTTAGCCTCGTGGTAGTGAAAATGGGCATAGTCTCGGCGATCAATTACAGATCGCAACGCTGGGATGGCCATTTCAAGCTGCTCATGGCCGTATAGACGTTTGATTTGGTTTCTCGTCTCCGCCATATCCCATTGAGTCATGTTCACTCCTCTTAGCGAATTGATTTTCACCACTCTCGAGGCGGGACTGAGCCCAAAAACAGGTCAGTCAACGTGGATACTTATCGAGTCAGCATGGGCCGCGTAGAAGTTGAGATTATTCGTAGGAGATTTGCCACGCCACCAGACACATCTGCAGTTTTGTCTAGGCTAACCAATATCACAGGGACTTGATTCCTCACTTCCTGCACCATGTTGCTCCCAAGTAGTCGAGCAACAGTTTCTGGATTCGAGAAGCCACCACGGAGAAGGCGACGGAATCCACTGGATAGTAAATCGGCAACCTGGACGCCAGCGCATCCTGCGGAATCAACCAACTCAAAATCATCTCTCACGACTCGCCCAATGTTTGTCACATCGCCACCCCGAGCCTCGATACCGTACTGATCCCGAAGGTATGTAGGCTCGTCTCCCTTTGGGTAATTGAACCGTTCAAAGTGAGCGTAATTCTCTCCCTCCAGCATGATCATCGGCTCATCGAGAGACATTGTTTGGAGGATGGCTGGAAGTACCTTGCGAAAAGCATCCTCATAGGCAGTGGGAACTCTTGCTTTCTGATCCAGACGCCATCTAAAGTGGCCTAGGGCCGGTGGGTGTCGCTGCACGAAATACAGAGTAGCCATCGTAAGAATCTTGTGAAATAGCTGTAGCTGACAACTAAGTTGCGTATATAGCTGTACTGGCAACGATCGAACCAGGTTCGATAAATCTGTCAGCCCTTGCCTTGCCGCTTCATGAATCATCTTTTCCCTGTGTTCGATGATTTTGTTCGCTTGCCCATTTCTATGGCGTTCAATTTCTGAAGGGCGGTGAAGGCCGACATCTACGGCAACCGCAAAGGCAACCCCGCCCAGCTTGTTCAGTTCAGATAGAAACCAAACGTACTGTTCATCTGAGAGATGTTTTAGCTTTGTTTCCGCGCCGTTGTTCCCAATACGGCGGACGCAGAGTATCAGCGCATCTACTTTTCGCCTGAGGTGTTCTGGAATCACATAGGCCGCGACTACACACCATGAGTCACGCACTGGTGAGTGAAGGAAGGTTCCAGACTCGTCTAGGAAGATGAACATATACGCATATGCTAACGACAAACAGACGGCAGGTAATGGGTGCATTTCCGACCGAGAGGAGTTTGAACGTTAACGACCGGACCACCCGTCGCCCATGCAAAGCCAGCGGCCGTCAGCTTACTTGCCTTTAGCTGGCATTCGATGGAAAGCACTTCGCTTTTATGCCTGTGGGCTGTGGGCCGGTGCATCCCCGTAGATGGACGCCACGATTGCCGGCAGCAACAATGACGCATCTGACTCCAAAGAAGCCACTATGCGCCTACTCCACACCATGCTCCGCACTGGCGACCTCGACCGCGCCATCGCTTTTTACACCGAAGTTCTGGGCATGCAGCTGCTACGCCGCCAGGACTACCCTGAAGGCAAGTTCACCCTCGCCTTCGTTGGTTATGGGATTGAAACGGAAAACACGGTCATCGAACTGACCTACAACTGGGGCGTCGACCACTACGACCTGGGCAAGGGCTTCGGCCACATCGCCATCGAGGTGGACGACGTCTACGCTGCGTGTGCAGAAATCAAGCGCCGTGGCGGCACTGTGGTGCGCGAAGCCGGCCCGATGAATGCTGGCACCACAATCATCGCCTTCGTCGCCGACCCAGATGGTTATTACATCGAGTTGATTGGAAAGCGGGGGTAATTGTCTGTCACTTGCCGAATGATGCACTGAGTCCACATTTCATGCCCCGACTCGATTTCCGCCCCGCCATCCAAGAGCCGGTCTACCTGATCCTCTCGCGTCAGCAAGTCGAGTCAGGTGATACGCAGGAACCGATGGTGTTCCTGCAGCACATCGTTGCCAATCCCGATCACGCACTGGAATTCATGGGGCGGGTGAGCCTGATCGTCGACGGCTACAACGACGATGCCCGCGAGCTGTTCGAGGTCTCCGAGGTGAGGCGCTATCTCAAGGCGCTGGACGACCAATGGGCCTACTGGTTTTTCTTCCTGTCCCAGGCGGACGACTCGATTAAGATTCTGGAGAGTTGCCTGTGCGACACGATCGAGGTCATTCCCGGTGTCGCGTCCGTCGACCTGGAACAGATGGAACGTTCCCTCACCCGTCATTTCACGGCACTCAGTCGGCTGTGCGAAGCGCTGGCCATTCCGGACGAGATCAACCAGGAAATCTCCGATGGCGTCATCGCACTGATACACAACTCAGCTGTCCAGAAAATCGAAGCTGACGACTACGAATAGGGTTCAGCATTCGATTGACTGGGTTCCCTGCGGTAACTATGATGGATTCCATACGGAACCCATCAGCGTGATCCATGCCCACACCCAACCGTGATCCAGAACACCTCGCGAAGCTACGGGACTTTTATGCCGAGTCACGTCGCATCCCTTCTAATCCACGGATCGGCGAGTTGATTGGCATTTCCAAGGCGTCCGCGCGCAAGTTCATGGAGCGACTTGAGAAGCACGGATTTGTCGAGCGCACGCCTGATGATGATGCCTGGATCCCCGCGCGGCGCTTCTTCGAGCACGCGCTAACTGAAGATACGGTCCACGCTGGCATGCCAACCATGGCAAGGGACGTCGGCACCACGCCGTTTTACTTCGACGAATACATGGTGCGAGAGCCCTCTCGGACAGTGCTCATTCCGGTGCGGGGCGATTCTATGACCGATGCACACATCGACGATGGCGATCTGGCTGTCGTTGAGCGTGGCACACCAGGCAGAGTCGGTGACTTCGTCGTGGCCATCGTCGA
Organism: Pseudomonadota bacterium; assembly: GCA_030684775.1. Lineage (GTDB taxonomy): Bacteria > Pseudomonadota > Gammaproteobacteria > Burkholderiales > Thiobacillaceae > PFJX01. The sequence goes on along the minus strand of JAUXXW010000091.1, from coordinate 733 downwards.
TGGCGACTACACGCTGAAGGAACTGGTTCTGGAACAGGGCCGCTTCGCGTTGAAGCCGCACAACCCGTCCTACCCCCTCATCGTTCCCGAGGCCGAACTGGAAATCTTCGGTGTCATGGTCGGCCTGGTCCGACGGTTCCAAAGCTAACTCGCGGCCATGAGTTCCTGCTTTCACGCGGGGGGCCGACCGGCCTTCCAGGCTCCCCCTTTCTCTCTCGACGCGCCGCTTTCCGTGGTGCCGTTGCCGGGCGTGCCCCTCCTGGCGACTCCGGTGCCCGCAGGATTTCCGTCGCCGGCTGACGACCACGCCGAGGAGCGCATCGATCTCAACGAACATCTGATCGCCCACAAGGAGGCGACTTTCTTCGTGCGCGTAGCCGGTGAGTCGATGGTGGGATTCGGTATCCACCATGGCGACCTGCTGGTGGTGGATCGTTCCATCGATGCCGCTGATCGCAGCGTGGTGATCGCAGTGGTGGACGGCGATTTCACCGTCAAACAACTCTGCCGAATTCCTGAAGGTGTCTTACTGCGCTCCGGCAGCGCCACGCATTCCGACATCTTCGTGGGCGAGGAACAGACGCTGACGGTCTGGGGTGTCGTGCGCTGGTCGATCCATCAGGTGTGGTCGTGTCCAGAAACCTCGCGCTGATCGACTGCAACAATTTCTACGCCTCCTGCGAACGGGTTTTTAACCCAGCGCTGGAAGGCAAACCTCTCGTGGTGCTGTCCA
>JAUXXW010000089.1 GCA_030684775.1 Pseudomonadota bacterium | reverse complement strand
GTTGCTATCGCGGGCGAGCCCGCTCCTACGGGGTGGGGCGAACGTTTTTTCGTTAAGGAAATGAACTCATGAAACTCGCGGTTCTGCCGGGTGACGGCATAGGCAAGGAAATCGTCGCGCAAGCGGTGAAGGTGCTCGACGTTCTCAAGCGCGACGGCGCCAAGATCGAGATGGAGTACGGCAACATTGGCGGCGCCGGTTATGACGCCGAGGGTGATCCGCTGCCGGAATCGACCCTGAAGCTGTCGCGGGCGGCGGATGCCGTGCTGCTCGGCGCGGTCGGTGGCCCGCAGTACGACACGCTGGATCGGCCGCTGCGTCCGGAGCGCGGCCTGTTGCGTATCCGCAAGGAGCTCAATCTGTTCGCCAATCTGCGTCCGGCGTTGCTCTATCCGGAACTGGCCGGCGCCTCTTCGCTGAAGCCGGAGGTGGTGGCGGGGCTGGACATCATGATCGTGCGGGAACTGACCGGCGACGTGTATTTCGGCCAGCCGCGCGGCATCGAAATCAGGAACGGCGAGCGGGTCGGCTTCAACACCATGATCTATTCCGAGAGCGAAGTGCGCCGCGTCGCCCAGGTCGCTTTCGGCATCGCCATGAAGCGCGGCAAGAAGCTGTGCTCGGTGGAGAAGGCCAACGTGCTGGAATGTTCCGAGTTGTGGAAGGAAGTGGTGGCCGAGGTGGCGAAGGATTATCCCGAGGTCGAGCTGTCCACCCTGTACGTGGACAACGCAGCCATGCAACTGGTGAAGAACCCGAAGCAGTTCGACGTGATCGTCACCGGCAACATCTTCGGCGACATCCTGTCCGACCAGGCTTCCATGCTTTCCGGCTCCATCGGCATGTTGCCTTCGGCCTCGCTGGACGAGAACAACAAGGGCATGTACGAACCGATCCACGGCTCCGCCCCGGATATCGCCGGCCGCGACATCGCCAACCCGTTGGCGACCATCCTGTCGCTGGCGATGATGTATCGCTACACCTTCGCCGACATGGCCACGGCCGACCGCATCGAGAACGCGGTGAAGAAGGTCATCGCCCAGGGCTATCGCACCGGTGATATCTGGACCGAGGGCAGTAATCAAGTATCGTGTTCGGCAATGGGCGATGCCGTCGTCGCCGCGATGTAGGGGGATTTTCATGGGCCAGCCACGGCACAAGCTGCTAACCGCCGAGGACTATTTCCAGTCCCCGGATGAGATCCGTTGGGAATTGATCGACGGGGTGGCTTGGGATATGGCCGCCGCGCCGGTGATCCTGCATCAACTGGTCTCCAGCCGGGTGGAGGTGACGTTGAGTACCCGCATGGAAGCACTCGGGAAACGCCGTATGGATGATGGCGAGCCGCCGTTTCACTGCGTGTTGCTGCATGCGCCGGTGGACGTGCGCTTGGGCGACATCACCGTGGTGCAGCCGGATGTCGTGATCGTCTGCGATCCGGCCAAGCTGGCCAATGGCAAGTATGTGAACGGCGCTCCTGACATGGTGATGGAGATTCTTTCTTCCAGCACGGCGAAGAAGGATCGTCGCGTCAAGTTGCGTCTCTACCAGTCGGCGGGGGTGCCGGAGTATCTGATCCTCGATCCTTATGGCAAGACGGTGGAGCGCTACCTGCTCGAAGCCGGGCAATATGTGCTGCCGCCGGAGATTCTGGGGTCGGAGGATGAGATTGAATTGAAAGTGTTGCCGGGCGTGCGCATTGCGCTGACGGATTGGTTTCTGGAAGATTGAATAACGGTTTTATTTAAGGATTGCGAAGATGAAACGAGTTGGTCTGATCGGTTGGCGCGGCATGGTGGGCTCGGTGCTCATGGGCCGGATGATGGAAGAACGGGATTTTGATCTGGTCGAGCCGGTGTTCTTCACCACTTCCAATGTGGGGGGCAGGGGGCCTGCGATTGGCAAGGATGTCCCGCCGCTGAAGGATGCGATGTCCGTCGACGAACTGAAGGCGATGGACATCATCATCACCGCCCAGGGCGGCGATTACACCAAGGAGGTGTACCCGAAGCTGCGCGCGGCCGGTTGGAACGGCTACTGGATCGACGCCGCGTCCGCGCTGCGCATGAAGGACGACGCCATCATCATCCTCGACCCGGTCAACAAGGATGTGATCAAGAACGGTATCGCGGGCGGCGTGAAGACCTATGTCGGCGGCAACTGCACCGTGTCGCTGATGCTCATGGCCATCGGCGGCCTGTTCGACGCCGGCCTGATCGAGTGGATTTCGCCGATGACCTACCAGGCCGCCTCCGGCGCCGGCGCGCGCAACATGCGCGAGCTGATCAAGCAGATGGGCGCGGTCCACGGCGAAGTGGCCGATCTGGTGGCCGACCCGGCTTCCGCGATCCTGGAAATCGACCGGAAAGTGGCCGATTACATTCGTTCCGACCGCTATCCGCTGGAAGCCTGGCCGGTGCCGCTGGCCGGCAACCTGATTCCCTGGATCGATGTCGCCCTGGCTTCCGGCCAGTCCAAGGAAGAATGGAAGGCGCAGGTCGAGGCCAACAAGATACTCGGCCGTTCCGATAATCAAATCCCCATCGACGGTCTTTGCGTGCGGGTCGGCGCCATGCGCTGCCACTCCCAGGCGCTCACCATCAAGATGACCCGCGACGTGCCGCTGGACGACATCCACGGCATCATCGCCGCGCATAACGACTGGGTGAAAGTGGTCCCCAACGACCGTGAAATCACCATGCGCGAACTGACCCCCGCCGCCGTCACCGGCACCCTCACCGTGCCGGTGGGCCGCATGCGCAAGCTCAACATGGGGCCGGAGTACCTGACCGCGTTCACCGTCGGCGATCAGCTCCTCTGGGGCGCGGCCGAACCGCTGCGCCGCATGTTGCGCATCGTGCTGGAAGCATGAGGGTGAGCGACGCGACCTCTCATTTCGATCTGGCGGTTCTGGGGGCGGACGACCCCTTGGGCGAAGCCGTCCTGCGTTTGCTGGAGGAGCGCGAAGTCGCCATCGGCAAGTTGTATCCGCTGACGCTGAACGAGGTGGAGACCACCGTCGCTTTCGCCGGCAAAGATTGGCCTTGCATGACCGAGGCGGAATTCGACTTCAATCAGACCCAGGCCTTGGTCGTCGCGACCCGCGCCGCCGCCGCCCGGCAACTGGCCGCCGAGGCGCTCACCGTGCGGCCGGCCATGCCGGTGATCGATGTGGCGGGAATTGACCCCGCTCCCGCCGTCGTTGTGGCGCGCGTGCTCAGGGTGATCGACGCCGTGGCCGGTGTACAAAGCGCGGAAGCCTTTGTTGCCCTGTCCGTGGCGATGGCCGGCCAGGTCGGCGTCGATGAACTGTCCAACCAGACACGCGGCCTGTTCAATCTGGCCAGCCCGGACCCCGAGGTGTTTCCGCTGCAGATTGCTTTCAATCTGATGCCGCTGCCGGACCAGACTTACGACGCAAGATTGGCCGAGGCTACCGACCGCCTGCTGGGCAAGTCGGTCGAGGTCGGCTACAGCAGCATTCAGGCACCGATATTCTTCGGCGCCGCCGTCATGCTGCATGTTCGCGCCGCGCGGGCGGTGGATCTGGAACAGTTGCGTCTGGCTTTGACCCGTAGCGATGGCATCACGCTGATGGAGAGCGATTTGCCCGTCGGCATACCGACTCCGGCCACCGACGCGGCGGACAGCGACGACGTATTCATCGGTCGTATCCAGGCCACGGAAAATCGTCTCAAACTTTGGCTGGTCTTCGACCCACTGCGCCTGGAAGCCGCGCGGATCGTGGGGGTCGTGGAAAATTGGATTGATAAGCCATCAAATTCGATGCTAACGTGAGCATTCCTTCAAATAGCGCGCCTAACCCCATGAGAGACTTCAATAAATCGTGTGGGATCAAGTTGATGGTGTATGCCATCGCGGCATCAGGGTTAGAGGACATAAGGGCGGAGAGATGCGTAAATCCATGAAAATAAGCGGGTTGTTGTGGGCTTTGCTGTTCGCGGTGGGAGGGGTGGACGCCGCCGGACTGGGCAGGCTCAGTGTCCAGTCCGCGTTGGGCCAACCGCTCAAGGCCGAGATCGAACTGCTGTCCGTCAACAAAGACGAACTTCCGGGCGTTACCGCTCGTCTCGCCGGAGCCGACGCCTTCCGACAGGCGCGCATCAACCGCACCGAGGCGCTCACAACGTTGCGTTTCAGCGTGGATCAGCGCGCAAACGGGCAGCCGGTCATTCGCGTCAGTTCCAGCGTGCCTATCGCCGACCCGTTCCTGGATATGTTGATCGAGGTCAACTGGAATTCTGGTCGCCTCCTGCGTGAATACACCGTCCTGCTGGACCCACCGGCCGAGGCCAGAGCGGCTGCCCCGGTCCAACCCATCATTGCCCCCGAGGCGGCGCGACCGGCGCAGTCAGCCGTCGCACCCGCGCCGGAACGCAAAGTCGTTGCGGAACCTGTCAGGCCCAGGGCGCCGGAAGCGGCACCCACCCGGCAGCCCAAGCGCTATGGCCCGGTCCAGAGCGGTGAGACATTGCGTGGCATCGCGGGCAAGGTGAAGCAGGACGGCGTTACCCTCGAACAGATGATGGTCGGCCTCTACCAGGCCAACCGGGATGCGTTTTTCGCCGACAACGTGAACCGACTCAAGCGCGGCCAGGTGCTCAATGTGCCGGATGCCGAAACGGTTCATCTCCAGGTTTCGCCGGCGCAGGCGGCGCGTACCCTGCAATCCCACGCGGCGGACTGGCACGCCTATCGCAGGAAAGTGGCGGAAATGGCGGGAGAGACTCCCTCCGCCAAAGTGCCCGAACCCGCCGCCGGAAAACTTACGCCCAAGTCCGATGAACATGCCGCGCCGACGGCCGCCGCGCCCAGGGACATGCTCAAACTCTCCAAGGGCGAACCCGGTAGCGCCGGGCGGCCGGACGGCAAGGTTCAGGAAAAATTGCACGCGCTGGAAGAAGAACTGGCATCCAGGGGGCGCGCCTTGCAAGAAGCGCAAGACCGGGTCGGGCAACTTGAGCGCACCGTGCATGACATGCAGAAGTTGCTTGAGCTCAAGGCGCAGGAAGCCGCCAAAGCGCCCGCCGCGGCGGTGGCGCCGGACGTCTCGGCGGAGCCCGTTGCGCCGCTGCCGCCGGTGGTGGCGCCCAGGGAAGCTCCCGCTGCCGTGGTGCTGCCCGCGCCTGTGCAGCAGACAAGCACCAGCTGGATTTCAACGTTCATCAGCAATCCGCTCTACATTGGCGGCCTCGTCGCCGCCGTGCTGCTGTCCGTATTGCTGTGGATGATGATGGTGGGCAGTCGCCGCCGCCAAGGCCTCAACAAGTTCGAAGACAGCATCATGACCGGCGGGGAATTCAAGAACAACGCGGTATTCAACGCCGGCTCCTCCTCTTCGTCGAATGCCGGTGCCGGCGCCAATACCGAGGGCAGCATGTTGTTGACCGATTTCAGCCGCCTCGGACTGGGCGCGATCGATACCCATGAGGTCGACCCCATTGCCGAGGCCGAGGTCTACATGGCCTATGGCCGTGATGCCCAGGCCGAGGAGATCCTCAAGGAAGCGCTGAACAAGGATCCCAACCGTCACGAAATCGCGCTCAAGCTGCTGGAAATCTATGCCGCGCGCAAGGATTCGCTGGCCTTTGAGACCGTCGCCAGCGAACTGTATGCCGGCCTGGGCGGGCAGGGCACGCCGGTCTGGCAACGCGCCGCCGAGATGGGGCGCAGCATCGACCCATCCAACCCGCTGTATCGCGCTACCGCCCCCGTTATTCCCGCAGCCCCCGCTTTTTCCCCGAAGTCGAATGGCCGTTCCATCGCGCCCGAAGCGGCACCCCGCAGCGATTTCCCGCACGATCTGCAACAGATGGACGATTGGGATGCGCCGGCGCCTTCCAAGGGGCGTGATGAGGATTTCGATGTCCCGGTAGCGCCCATTGCACATAAAGAGGATGCGTCCCTCGACGATTTCGCGCCGATGGCGCAAGTTCCACAACGGGAGGAATTCACAGCGTCCTCTCCGGATCATGACTTCGCCCTGGAGTTCGAGCCTGCCGTGTCTGGCTCGATCATGCCGGTGGAAACGGCTTCCGAGCCGATTGCCGAGCATGGGTTGAGTTGGGATGAATCCCCCGTCCAGGCGGAAGAACCGGAAGCCGCGCCAGTGGGAGATGTTGAACACACGCTTGAAACCCATGTGGCATCCGAGCCGCTGGCCTGGAAAGAGTCGGAAGCAGATATGGAGTTTGCGGATGCTCCCGAGTTTGACGAGGCTCCCGAGGAAATAGAGTCCATGCCGGTGCTTGATCTTTCCGGGATTGATCTTGAGATGGAAGTTTCCCCTGAATCTGAATCTGAACCTGAGTCCGAGCCGGAACCGGAACCGGAACCGGAAACTGTCGCTCCCGTGGAAATTGAAGCGGAGCCCATGTTCGAGGTGCCCGCTCCCGTCGAGGCCGAAGCCGTGGCCGAGGCCGAAGCCGAAGCGTTCGTGCCGGCAGACGACTTTGCGCCCGACATGGTCGAGGAGTTCGTCCCCACCCCCGTCGCTGAGCCGACGCCAGCCGTGGTCGAGCCGGAACTCGAAACGCCACCCGTGGCCGCCACGCCGCCGGCCGAAGAACCTTCCGATCCCGAGTTGTGGGAAGAAGTGAACACCAAGCTCGACTTGGCCCGCGCCTATCTGGAAATGGGCGACAAGGAAGGCGCTCGCGAAATCCTCCAGGAAGTGCTGGGCGAGGGGGATGCGCTACAGAAGTCCGACGCCGACAAATTGTTGGCCGAGGCGGATTAAGGGGGGCCTCATCGGCAAACCCGTGCACCCGGCAAGCCGCATCCTGATCTACCTCCTGGCAGCCCTGGCAATCCCGGGGCTGCCTTTTTTCTGGCTGCCGCTGTTGCTGATTATTGCCCTGGCCGCCGACTCCCTGCACCAACCTTGGCACTTGGTCTGGCGCACACGCTGGCTGTTGCTGGTGCTGTTCCTGGGTTACGCCTACAGCCTGCCGGGTGAGCCCGCCTTATCCTGGCTAGGCGTGGCCTCGCCGACCCACGAAGGCCTCACGCGCGGTGCTCAGCAGGCCTTGCGTTTGCTGGTGCTCCTGCTCTGGCTGGACGTGCTGGTGTTGCGATTGCCCACCGCGTCGCTGATGGCCGGCGTTTACACCTTGCTGCGGCCATTCACCCGGCTTGGACTCGATGTGGAACGCGCCGCCCTGCGCCTCGGCCTGACCCTGCGCGCCATCGAAGGACTGGAACGCGGGCGCGGCAATCTGCGCCGCCTGTTCGGCGAAGACCTGGGCGCGGAATTGCCGACGACGATTCACCTGGAAATACACGCCATGCAAGCACGAGACATGGCCCTCCCCGCATTCATAGGAATCCTGTTGTTATGGTTGAGCGCATAGCCCTGGGGCTGGAATACGACGGTCGCGCCTTCCACGGCTGGCAGACCCAGCCTGACGGCAACACCGTGCAGGATCATCTGGAGCGCGCGCTCGCCGTGATTCACGGCGCCCCGGTGCGCACCGTGACGGCGGGGCGTACCGATGCCGGCGTCCATGCCAGCGCTCAGGTCGCGCATTTCGATGCCCATCATTCGCGCCCACTTCAGGCCTGGGTACGCGGCGTCAATGCACACCTGCCGGACAGCATCTCGGTATTGTGGGCGCGCGTGGTTACGGAGGATTTCAGCGCCCGCTTTTCCGCGCAAGAGCGGCTCTATCGTTATTTCCTGCTCAACCGACCCGTGCGTCCCGCCTTGCTGGCCGGGCGAGTGGGCTGGATGCACGGCCCTATCGACGAAGCCGCGATGAATGCCGCCGCCGCCTACTTGCTGGGTAGCCACGATTTCTCCGCTTTCCGCGCCGCTGAATGCCAGGCGAACAGCCCCATCCGCGAACTGCGCGAAGCCAGCGTCACGCGGGATGGCGAGATGTTGGTCTTCCAGTTTCGCGGCAACGCCTTCCTCCACCACCAAGTGCGCAACATGGTCGGCGGCCTGCTCCGTGTCGGCCTCGGGCGGCGTCCGCCGGAATGGCTGGCGGAAGTGCTCGCGGGCCGTGATCGCACCCGCGCCGCCGCCACCTTCGCGCCGGACGGCTTGTACCTGGCGGGGGTACGCTACGACCCTTGTTACGGGTTGCCCACGCCCCCGCCCATGAAATCAACAAGTAGGATGTGGTGAGCGCAGCGAACCGCATCGATTTGGCGCGTGCGGCATGATGCGGTTCGCTGCGCTCACCACATCCTACGTCCTCCGAAATCCGAAATCCGACATCCCATGACCCGAGTAAAAATCTGCGGCATCACCCGCGTCGAAGATGGCTTGGCCGCCGCCAATGGCGGCGCGGACGCCATCGGCCTGGTCTTCGTCGGCAAAAGTCCGCGCCACGTCACACCGGAGCAGGCGCGCGAGATCGCCCGCGCGCTGCCGCCCTTCGTTTCCAGCGTCGCCCTGTTCGTCAACCCAACGGCCGCCGAAGTGGAGGCGGTATTGAAAACCGTGCGCCCGGATGTCCTGCAATTCCACGGCGAGGAGTCGGCTGCTTTCTGCCGCGCATTCGGCGTGCCTTATCTCAAGGCCTTCCGGGTAAGGCCGGGGGTCGATTTGCTACAATCCGCCGCCTCGTATCACGACGCCCAGGGCTGGTTGCTGGATGCCTGGAGCGAGGCCGCGCATGGCGGCACCGGCGAGCGCTTTGACTGGGATCTGATTCCCCGTGATTTGCCCAGGCCGATGGTCCTGGCCGGTGGCCTGACTCCCGACAACGTGGCCACGGCCGTGGTCAGGGCGCGGCCCTGGGCGGTGGATGTCAGCAGCGGCGTCGAAGCCAGTAAAGGAATCAAGGACGCGGCGAAAATCGCCGCTTTCATCAAGGAAATCAGAAATGCACATGACGCAGTTGGAATATCAGCAGCCTGATAGC